>NZ_JBYNTS010000005.1:0-275226 GCF_057784975.1 Novosphingobium sp. DS6-6
GGACTGTCCCCGAACTCTGGGATGCCATTCGCGATGCGCTGCCACGCTTCACACCCCACGAATGCACAAATTACTTTATCGCAGCAGGTTATGAGCCAGAGTGATCGGAATCTGCTCTAGTAGGCCCGGGCTCCAATAGAGCTGATCAATCGTATCCCAGTATTTCAAATGCCAAGACAAGGCTGGCTTCCTCGATCTTTCAGAACAGTATTAACTGTGCTCGTCATATGGGTCTCCAGACCAATCTCATTCATCGACAGCCAGAGTCAGTTTTTTGCGCCGCGTCGCCTTTGGCGCGAGAAGCTGTCAGTCCGGATTGGCCTGCGTTGCTCGCTTCAGGCTCTAAGGTTGCTGTAGACGTACACGCGAATGTCCGATCTTATAAGAAGCTGACAATTAAGGAGTTGTACAGGCATGAAAGCTTTGTCCCAAGCCTTGTCATTCCAGCTTTCGCCGTTGAAGATGAATCAATGGCAGGTGTAGGGTTCCACGAATGGGACGTTGAACGACAGGGATTGGTCCAAGCCGTGTAATAACGGATTCTTAGACGAACGGCGCTGATTTCGGATTGGCGCGGAACATCGCCGGGCGCTCTAGCGGAACCTTTCCAGCAGCAGATACCAGTGCATGCCCAGCGTCAGCAGCGGGTTGCCCAGCCTGTCGCCCAACGGAAGGCGCACGGGCTTGAGCGCGGCGAACACGTCGAAGCGCTCCATCGTGCCGGCAATCGCTTCGGCCATCACTGCGGCCACGACGTGGCTGGTGGCGACACCATGGCCGGAATAGCCCTGCGCATACCACACGTTGCCGGCCAGCTTGCCCAGCTGCGGGGCGCGGTTGATCACGATGCCCATGGCGCAGGACCAGGCGTGCTCGATCTTCACGCCCTTGAGGCGCGGAATGGTGGCTTCGATCGCCGGGCGCAATTCGTCGGCAAAGGAGCGCGACTCGCGGCCCGAGTAGTTGGCGCCGCCCCCAAAGAGCAGGCGGCCATCGGCGGTGAGCCGGTAGTAATCGAGCACGAAACGGCAATCGTAGACCGCCAGATCGTGCGGATTGATCGCCCGTGCCGCCTCGCCCAGCGGCGCGGTGGCAACGATACCGCCCATCGCGGGAAAGATCATGCCGCCCAGCCGCTTGCGCTCCAGCTTGTGATAGACGTCGCCGGCGATCATCACTTGGGCCGCGCTGATCGTGCCCTGGGGCGTCACCACCCGGGGCCGCGGGCCATGGACGATGTCCACCACCGGCGATCCTTCGAAAATGCGTATGCCCAGCCGCGCCGCGGCCTTGGCCTCGCCCAGGCAGAGCTTGAGCGGGTGCAGGTGCATGTTGCGGTTATTGAGCAGCCCGCCGCAATAGAGCGGGCTTTCCAGATGGTCGCGCATGCCGGCCTTGTCGAGCAGCACGACATCGTCGGCCATGCCGCGGGCGCCGGCTTGCGCAAACATGCGCTCCAGCTCGGCCATGTGCGACGGTTTCATCGCGGCATGGATGTGGCCCTGCTTCAGATCGCAGGCAATGCCGTGGCGGGCGGTGCGCGCACCAATGATGTCGTGCCCATGCCAGCGCAGCCACCAGATGAAATCGTCGCACTCCGCGCCCAGGCGGCGGCGCCATTGCCGGCGCAATTCACCCTCGCCAGAAAGGCTGCCGGTCACCTGCCCGCCGTTGCGGCCGCTCTGTCCCCAGCCCACGCGGTTCGCTTCCACCAGCGCAACGGAAAAGCCGCGCTCGGCCAATTCCAGCGCGGTGTTGACGCCGGTAAAGCCGCCGCCGATGACGGCCACATCGGCACTGTGATCGCCCTCCAACGCTGGCCATGCGGCCTCGTCCGCCAGGCTCGCTGAATAATAAGTGGCGGGGCGGTCAAGCGACGGGTTGATGGCCATGGCCGATCTTTGCAAAGATCGATCACAGATCAAGCAAAACCGTTTGCGTTCGCCATCCGGGCATTGACCGCGCGCCGTGCCGCTGCCATCGGCTGCGCCCCATGACGGCATACAAATCGGGCGATCCGACCACGCTGAACCGGCTCTATGGCCGCGCCAAGGGCAAGCCCCTTCGCCAGGGCCAGCAAGCCCTTGTCGATACGCTGCTGCCGCGGATCGCCGTGCCCGCCCAGGGGCTGGTGACCGCGCGGGCACTGTTCGGGCACGATTGCCCGCTGCATTTCGAAATCGGTTTCGGCGGCGGCGAACATATGGCCTATCGCGCCGACCTGCTGCCCGATCATGGCTTTATCGGGGCGGAACCCTTCCTCAACGGCGTCGCCCAGGCCCTGATGCACGTGGACGGCGACAACGGCGCCCGTCCGCCGCTCGGCAACGTGCGCATCCATCATGGCGATGCGCTCGACGTGCTCGAACGCGTGCCCGATGGCACGCTTTCGTTTCTCTATCTGCTCCATCCCGATCCCTGGCCCAAGGCCCGCCACGCCAAGCGCCGGATGATGAACGACGGGCCGGTCGACCTGTTTGCGCGCAAGCTGAAGCCGGGCGGCGAATTCCGTTTCGGCACCGATCACCCGGTCTATCTGCGCCATGCGCTGATGGTCATGCGCCGCCACACCGACCAGTTCCGCTGGCTGGCACGCGCGCCTCAGGATTTCCAGCAACGCCCCGGTGGCTGGCCCGAAACCCGCTATGCCGCCAAGGCCCGCGCCCAGGGGCATGAAGTCTGGTACTTCCGATACCGGCGGACGTAGCGGGCGCGCGCCTGGTCAGAACGTGGCGGCCTTGACCACGAAGCGGACGGAGCGCCCGGGCATGGCGACCAGATCCTTGTTGAGCGCGGTGGCCATGCGCTGCACGTCGTCGGTCAGGTTCTGGCCGATGATAGCGAACTCGATGCCGGGGTGGCTCTGGAACGGACGCCAGGCGAGGTTCACGTTAAGGGCGTTGTAGCCGGGCGTCGGCGTATCGAACACCCCGAACTTGTCCTGCCGGCCATAGTGCGTGAACGTAATCCCGGCATCGAGCGTGCGGCCCTGCCAATCGAACCCGCCACCCACGCGATAGGGCGGGATGCGCGGCACGTTGTTGCCGCTGTCCAGCGTGGCGCGGGTGTAATCCGCCAGCACCTTGGCCGTGAACGTGCCTGTTTCGGTCTTGACCAGATCCTGACTCATTTCCGCTTCCAGGCCGCGGAAATGCGCGCCTTGCTGGCGATAGAACAACTCGCGCAGCTCGCCGTCGGGCGCCGTGGTGCAGACCCCGTCGTCCTCGCAAGTGCGCCCGGTAAGATCGCCGTAGATATAGTTCCTGAACCACGTGGCATAGGCAGAGCCGGTGAAGCGGAAACCGCCCCGGCGCACGCGCAGGCTGGCTTCCAGCGAGTTGGCGCGTTCGATTTTCAGATCGGGATCGCCGGTTTCGAACGTCTGCGGGCCGTGGTGGGCGCCGCGTGAGAACAGCTCGGTCATCGCCGGTGCGCGGCCGGTGCTGGAGAAGCTGAGCCCCAGCTTGAAACCGTCGACCGGTTCGTAAAGCGCGCCGATCGAGCCGCTGACGGGCGTGAAATCGCGCACCGTGAACAGATCGCTGGCGGGCGTGCCGGTGGTCCGGACATGTTCCACACGGCCGCTCGCTTCGACATGGAGGCGGTTGGCAAGGCCGATTTCGCTGAACAGATAGCCGGCGACCGATTCGACCGTGGCCGGGAACAGGTAGGAACTGTCTTCGCCCAGCGCCTGGAACTTGCGGTTGATGTATTCCACGCCCAGCGCGGTGTTGCGTACCGGGCCCAGCGCGTTGAGCAGCAGTTCGCCGCGCCCATTCCATTCCCGGTTCTTGAATGTCGATTCGATCGAACCGTCGGGGTTCTTTTCCGAATGCTGGTAATCGCCATAGCTGCCATCGAAAGTCAGCGTCTTGAGCAGGCCGGAATCGAGCGCGAAGCTGTTGCGCGTCATCACTTTGGTCTGGCGCATGTCGATATAGGTGCTGTCGCTCGGGACCCCGTAACGCGCATCATAGTGCGTAACGGCGAGGCCCATCCGGCTTTTGTCGCCCGGCAGGAAATAGGACCCGCCGACCGACCCGCCCCATCCGTTGAACCACGAATTCTGCTGCTTGCCCAACGGGGTGTCGTAATCGTCGGTGGTCCGCCAGAAGCCATCGGCATGGAGCGCGAGTTGCCCCGCCCGGCCATCGAGCAGGGCGGCGCCTTCGACGCCCTTGTTCACGGTGGTATAGCTGCCGCTGGCCTGGGCCGCGATGGACCGCTCCGGCAGGGCGGTGGGCACGCGATTATTGATGGTGTTGACCACGCCGCCGATGGCCTGGCTGCCATAGCGCAGCGTGGCGGCGCCGCGCACCACTTCGATCGCCCGCGCAGAAAGCGGATCGATGGGAATGCCATGGTCAGGGCCGATATCCGAGACGTCGGAACTGGAGGTGCCGTCTTCCAGCAGGCGCACGCGGGTGGCGTCCATGCCGCGGATAATCGGGCGGCTGGCCCCCGCGGCAAAGCCGCTGGCGGAAATGCCCGGGGTGTCGCGCAGCGCATCGGCGATGCTGGCCCCGCCGGCGCGGGCGATCTGCCCGGCATCGATGCGGGTGGAAATCGTCGGCGTTTCATCGGCGGTGTGGCCGAACGGCGTTGCCGTGACCACGATCGGGGCAGCAGTACCGGCCGCTTTGCCCGGTCCCGTGTTGCCCATTCCCGTGTTGCCGGCGCCCGTGCTGCCGGCGTCGTCACCCGCCGCTTCGACAGGGGGCAAGGCATCGACGGGCGTGACGGCCGCCGCAAAGGCCGTGGCAGGTGCCAGGGCCACAAGGGCCGATCCGAGCAGCAGGGTTGAACGCATGCAATTTTCCTCCAGAATCCGATACGTGCCGTGCAAAAGGCAGGCCATGGCGTGTTGATTCGGCCTCTCCGCAATACTGCGTCCCGCCTGAATTGGGAACGATATAACATTTCATCAACAGAACCCGGTGATGCTGTCGATCTGCGCCGGCTCTGGCCATGATCCACCTGAACGCAGGATGAAGCAGGCCTGATTCGTGAAGCCCGGCACGGTTTGTCGCGCGCAGGGCGGCCGATCAGGCCAGCGCGGCTTTGAGATCGTCCACCAGGTCGGTGCGTTCCCAGGGAAAGAAATCGCCATCGGGCGTGCGGCCGAAATGGCCATAGGCGGCCGTGATGCCATAAATCGGCTTGTTCAGCGAAAGCCCGATACGGATGCCCCGGGGGGTAAGGCCACCCAGCCGTTGCTTGGCGACCAGTTCCACTGCGCGCTCCAGCACGGCATCGTCGACAATGCCGGTGCCGTGGGTGTCGACATAGAGCGAAAGCGGCTGCGAGACGCCGATCGCATAGGCGACCTGAATGGTGCAGCGCTTGGCAAGGCCGGCCGCGACGATGTTCTTGGCCAGATAGCGGGTGACATAGGCAGCCGAGCGATCGACCTTGGTAGGGTCCTTGCCGGAAAAGGCGCCGCCGCCGTGGGGCGAGGCGCCACCATAGGTATCGACGATGATCTTGCGGCCGGTGAGCCCGGCGTCACCATCCGGGCCGCCGATTTCGAAGCTCCCGGTGGGGTTGATGTGATAGACCGTCCGATCAGACAGGAGTTCGGCCGGGATGACGGCGGCGACGGCCTGCTTGACCCAGGCTTTCAGTTCGGCATCCCTGGCGCCTTCGTCGTAGCCGGGCTTGTGCTGGGTGGAAACGACGATGGCCGTGGCGGCCACCGGGCGGCCGCCGGCAAAGCGCAGGGTCACCTGGCTCTTGGCGTCAGGCTCCAGAAACGGGGCCGCGCCGGAATGGCGATCGGCGGCCAGCCGTTGCAGGATCTTGTGGCTGTAATCGAGCGTGGCGGGCATCAGATCGGGCGTTTCGTCGCAGGCGAAGCCGAACATGATGCCCTGGTCGCCCGCGCCTTCGTCCTTGTTTGCGCTGGCATCGACGCCCTGAGCAATATGGGCGGACTGCGCATGCAGGTTGTTTTCAAAGCGGAAGTGCTGCCAGTGGAAGCCGTCCTGCTCGTAACCGATGCGCTTCACCGTGGCGCGCACCACGGCTTCCACTTCCTCGCGCACGCCAGGTGCCCATTGCCCGTCGGCATCCATGATGCCCTTGCCGCGGATTTCGCCGGCCAGCACGACAAGATTGGTGGTCGTCAGCGTTTCACAGGCGATGCGCGCCTCGGGATCCTTGCTCAGGAACAGATCGACGATCGCGTCGCTGATCTGGTCCGCCACTTTGTCGGGATGGCCTTCGGAAACGCTTTCGGAAGTGAACAGGTAATCGCTGCGCATGACGGAAGTCCGATATAAAGCAATCTTTATGTGCTGCCTCTAGCGCGCGCGCCGGCGCGACGCAACCAGGGCCATCAAAAGAAGCACTGCGGCCCACGAAAGCGGCAGTATATTGCCCAGCCGCGCAAAAAGCGTGGGCTGCAGGGCCGGCGGCACAAAGCCGTCCATGCGCGCGGCCACATAGCGAGGGGCAAAGGCGCGCACCCCGCCTTGGGCATCGATCACCGCCGAAATGCCGTTGGTGGTGGAACGTAGCACGGGCAGACCTTCCTCGATCGCGCGCAGCCGCGCCTGGGCCAGGTGCTGGGGCGGGCCCCAGGCGCCGAACCACCCGTCGTTCGTGGGGTTGAACAGCATGTCGGGCCGATGGGCGCGATCGGTGACGCCGCCGGAAAAGACGATCTCGTAACAGATCTGCACGCCCACGCGTGGCAGGCCCAGCGCGGTGAAATCCAGCGTCCGTGGCCCCGGGCCGGCGTTGTAATCGATGTTGCCCGCCACCAGGCGCGACAGGCCCAGGGGCGTCAGGATATCGCGCATCGGCAGATATTCGCCATAAGGCACGAGATGCGCCTTGGCATAATCGCCATGCAGCCTGCCCGCGCCGTCAAGCGCAGTGACCACGTTCCACAGGCCCGTCGGCGCTGCATCCGGGCCGGCATCGCGGGCAAACTGCAGATCGATCGTGCCGGTAAGCAACAACGCGCCCGGCCCGATCATGCGGCCCAGGCGCTCCCGCGCCAAAGCGGGATCGCCGCCATAAGTGGTGCCGGCGTACCAGGCACGGGGATAGCCTTCCTTGAGGTAATCGGGCACGCCGCTTTCCGGCCACAGCACCAGGCGTTTCTGGCCAGGCTGACGCGGCAGTGAAAGCGTGGCGATCCGCTGAAACTGTGCTTCGTAGAGTGCGGCATCGTTGAGCTCGTCCTGGGCGATATCGGGCTGGACCAGCGTGAAGGGCACAGTGCCGGTGGCCCGCTGTCCGCCCAGCGGCAGCAGGAACAACACGATCGGCAGGGCGAAATGCGCCGCCGCCGGCCCCCAGCGCCGCCCCACCACGGCCCGCAAGGCAAAGAGCCACTGGCCGGCCAGCAGTACGACGAGCCCCGAAAGGGCATAAGTGCCGAGCCAGGGCAGGGCGCGTGCCAGCCCGGGACGATCGAAACCGCCAAGCGCCGTGGCGGCCAGCGGGTTCCACGGAAACCCGGTGCAGACCCAGCCACGCGCCCATTCGGTGACGATCCACAAGGCCGCGAGCGTCGGCACCGGCGCCAGGCGCCAGCGCCGGCCCAGCCACCAGGCCATCAGGGTGGCGACGGCCGGAAACAGTGCCAGATAAAACGCCAGCAGCAGCACGGCGACCCAGCCCAGCCAGGCCGGCATCTGCGCCTGATAGGTGAAAGCCGTGGCGATCCAGCCATTGCCCACGGAAAAATGGCCCCAGCCCCATAGCCAGCCTATGCGCAGCGCGTGCCATGGACCGCGTGCGCGCTGCGTGCGGGCCGCCAGCAGGGCGAGCGCCAGCAGCGTGCAGGGCCACCAGCCCAGTGGCGCAAAGCCAAGCGCGCCCAGCCCGCCGGCCAGCACCAACGCAAAGGCTTCGCCGCGCCCGGAAAGCGCCGCGTCCCCCAGCGCGAGCAGCGCCGCCAGACGGGCGCGAAGCCAGACGTTCATCGTGTCGCTTCCATGCGCCCGGGCCGGGCGAAAATCAGCCTTCGGCGTTCTCGGGCAGCGGGTTCTTGCGCGGGCGGCCACGCCGCTTCGGCGCGGGGGCTGCTTCGCTCACCGGTTCGGCGGCCGGATCGGGCGTTTCGACAACAGGCGCCGGTTCGCTGCGTATGCCGATGGCCGGCGGCAGGCTGGCCGGATCGAGGCCTTCTGCCGGCGGCGCAGTGCGGCGCGGGCGGCGCTCGGTACGCTGGCGGGTTCCACGCAGACCGCGGCTTTCACGCAGGAACGGATTGCCGGCGGCATCGCCTGCCGCGTCGATCGCCGCATCGTCCTCGTCGGCGCGCACGCCTTCGATCGGCAATGGGCCTTCGGCGGCAGCATCGGCCGAAGCGACCGGTTGGGCCGGTGCGCGACGGTCTTCGAAACGGCGGCGGCCGTTGCCCTGATCGCCATTGCGATCGTTGCCGCGTTCGGGGCGTTCTTGCCGCTCCTGTCGCTCCGGGCGATCCTGCCGCTCGGTCCGATCGTTGCGCTCCGCATCACGCGCTTCGCGTTCTTCGCGGCGGACGTAGGGCCGGTCGAAAGCGGGAAAATCGCCTTCGATCGAGAAGTCCATGCCGTCGTCCTCGCTCTCGCCCTCGGTCCAGCGTTCGCCGTTGTGACGCTGGCGCGCCTCTTCCTGGCGCAGGCGCGTATCGGCGATCACGCGGAAATAGTGATCGGCAAACTGCAGATAGTATTCGGCCTGGACGCGATCGCCGTTGAGATGGGCATCCTGCGCCATCTTGCGATACTTTTCGAGCAGTTGCGGCGCGTTGCCCCGGGCGCGACTATCGATACGGTTAAGCTGCTGGCCGCCACCTTGCGGACGGTTGTTCCCGCGGCCGCGCCGGCGGTTGTTTCCACGATTATTGTTCAACTCAGGCACGTCCTTGTCTGGGACGGCTTTCGGTATCGTGTCCCGATCCTGCCGCCGCGCAACCCTCCGCCACGCGCCCGCCACGCGCGGGTGCGCAGATCCCCAGCATCTGCCAGCCGGAAGTCCCTGAAACAGGGCCGATGCGGGCGCAAATGGTGGAACTGGCCGGGACGGGAAGCCTTCATCCGTCGCCCTGCCTGCCTCTACAATTAGTGATCGCCACCGGCCTTGCCAAGTGAAATATTGTGGCAAAACGTCATTTCCACCGCCCTGTCGCGCCCGGCAAGGTCACGATGCAGCGTGGCGTCGAACCCGTGGGCATGGGCAAGCGCCAGCACAGCGGCGCCCTGCTGCCAGCCGATCTCCACCACCGCAACACCCCCGGGACAAAGCAGATCAGGTAGTTGCGGCACGAGCACGGTATAATCGGCCATGCCGTCGGCCCCGGCAAAAAGCGCCTCGGCCGGCTCGAAATCGCGCACGCCCGGATCGAGCGCGGCTCCCTGTTCCACATAGGGCGGATTGGCCAGAACCAGATCGAAACGCCCGAGCGTGGCGGCCCAGCCCGGGCTGGTCCAGTCCCCGGCGCGCACCGACGCGCGTTGTTCCATGCCCAGGCGCAGGGCATTGGCCACCGCCACCGCGCGCGCTCCTTCCGACCGTTCGACCCCCACGCCCTGCGCCCGTGGCCAGACAGACAGCGCTGCCAGCAAGAGCGCGCCCGATCCGGTGCCCAGATCGAGAACGCGGGCGGGCGGGCGGCGGTCCAGCGCCTTGCGCGCCACGTCGATCAGCGTTTCAGTGTCAGCCCGCGGGATCAGCACCGCGGGGCTCACGGCCAGTTCCAGGCCATAGAACTCCTGGGTGCCGACGATATAGGCCACCGGTTCGCCCCGCTGCCGCCGCGCCACCAGCGCGGCAAAGCCGGGCGGCACGGGCAGATCGATATGGCGCAGCAGAACGTCCGCGCGCGTGCAGCCCAGGGCGCTGGCCATCAGCACTTCGGCATCGAGCCGCGCCGTGTCGCTG
Organism: Novosphingobium sp. DS6-6; assembly: GCF_057784975.1. Taxonomy (NCBI): domain Bacteria; kingdom Pseudomonadati; phylum Pseudomonadota; class Alphaproteobacteria; order Sphingomonadales; family Sphingomonadaceae; genus Novosphingobium; species Novosphingobium sp. DS6-6. The sequence goes on from NZ_JBYNTS010000005.1 coordinate 9,883, forward strand.
GCGTCGGCCAGCGTGTGCGCGGCATGGACGAGAGCCTCGCGGATACGGGCGTTCCGGCCCCCGCCACCCCCAAGCCCCTCCTCTTCAGAGCGGCGGGGCGGGGGGGTATGCGGCCCCGCGCGTGGCGGCCGGTCAGGCATCCATCGCGGCGAGGCGCTTGGCCTGGTCCTCGGCGGTCAGGGCGTCGATCAGTTCGCCAAGGCCGGTGCCGGCCAGCACTTCGGGCAGGCGGTGCAGCGTCAGATTGATGCGGTGATCGGTGACGCGGCCCTGGGGGAAATTGTACGTGCGGATGCGTTCCGAGCGGTCGCCCGAGCCGACCAGCGCGCGGCGAGCCTCGGCCTCGGCACCCTGGGCCTGTTCGCGACGCAGATCGTAAAGTCGGGTGCGCAGGACCTGCATGGCCTTGGCGCGGTTCTTGTGCTGGCTGCGCTCGTCCTGCTGGGTCACCACCAGCCCGGTGGGCAGGTGGGTGATGCGCACGGCCGAATCGGTGGTGTTGACGTGTTGGCCGCCCGCCCCGCTGGCGCGGTAGATGTCGATCTTGAGGTCCTTGTCCTCGATCGCCACGTCGACTTCGTCAGCCTCGGGCAGCACGGCCACCGTCGCGGCGCTGGTATGGATGCGCCCGCCGCTTTCGGTGACCGGCACGCGCTGCACGCGGTGCACGCCGCTTTCGAACTTCAGCCGGGCGAACACGCCCTGGCCCGCGACATGGGCGATCACTTCCTTGAAGCCGCCCAGTTCGCTGGCATTGGCGCTGATCACCTCCACTTTCCAGCCTTGCTCGGCGGCAAAGCGTTCGTACATGCGGAAAAGGTCGGCAGCGAACAGCCCGGCCTCGTCTCCGCCCGTGCCGGCGCGGATTTCCAGCATGGCCGGGCGCACGTCGGCCGCGTCGCGCGGCAGCATCGCAATGGCCAGTGCGCGCTCGGCCCCGGGCAGCGCCCCGCGCAGCGCCAGCATTTCCTCGTCGGCCAGGGCGCGCATCTCCACGTCCGGCTCGTCCAGGGCGGCAAGGCTGGCCAGTTCGGCGCGCATCGTCTGCACCGCGCGGGCCGCGCGCGCCACGGGTTCCAGCTCGGCATAGTCGCGGCTGGCGGCAACGAACGCCTCGCTTTCCAGCGTGCCGGAGGCAAGCCGCGCCTCAAGCTCGGCAAAACGCGCCGCGATCTGCGCCAGGCGTGCGTCGGAAACGGCCATCAGGCGGCAATATGCGCCGGAATGGCATGAAGCGCGAGGCGTTCCTGCGTTCCGGTGACCAGGTTCTTGACCATGGCTTCGCCAGCCGCCAGCTCTGCATCGCCGACGATCAGGGCGAAACGCGCGCCGCTTTCGTTGGCGCGGCTCATCCGCTTCTTCATGTTGCCGCGATAGCCCATGTCGACGGTCAGCCCGCCACGGCGCAGGCTGGCAGCAAGACCGATGCACGCCGCTTCCGCGGCCGCGCCCAGCGGCACGATCGCCACGTCGGCGGCCGGTTCGGCAATGGTGCGCGCATCGGCCACCAGCATCGCCAGCCGTTCGACGCCCGCGGCCCAGCCCACCGCCGGGGTGGCGGGGCCGCCCAGCGCTTCCAGCAATCCGTCATAGCGCCCGCCGCCCAGCACTGTGCCCTGCGCGCCGAGCCGGTCGGTAATGAACTCGAACGCGGTGTGGCGATAATAGTCGAGCCCGCGCACCAGTGCCGGCGCCCGCACCCAGGCGACGCCCGCGGCATCGAGCCCGGCCGTCACTTTGCCGAAAAAATCCTCCGCTTCGGCCGACAGGAACTGATCGATCTTCGGTGCCTGTGCCGTGAAGGGCTTGTCGCGCGGGTCCTTGGAATCGAGAATGCGTAGCGGGTTGCGTTCCAGCCGATCCTGCGATTCTTCGGAAAGCTGCGCCTTGTGCGCGCCGAAAAAGGCGATCAGCGCGGCGCGCCAGGCGTCGCGGCTGGCTGCATCGCCCAGCGTGTTGAGATGGAGCGTGACGCCATCGGCAATGCCCAGCTCGCGCAAGAGCTGGTCGGCCATGACCAGCAGTTCCACATCGGCCTGCGGCTCGGCCGCGCCGATCACTTCGGCATCGATCTGGTGGAACTGGCGATAGCGGCCTTTCTGCGGGCGCTCGTAACGGAACAGCGGGCCGTGCGTGGCGATCCTGAGCGGGGCATGCTGCTGCCAGCCGTTGGTAAGATAGGCCCTGGCCAGGCCCGCCGTGAATTCGGGGCGCAAGGTCAGCGATTCGCCGCCGCGATCCTCGAACGAATACATTTCCTTGGACACGACGTCGGTGGTTTCGCCGAGCGAGCGCGAAAACACCGTGGTTTTTTCGAACACCGGCATTTCCACCCGGCGGAAGCGGTAGAGCTTGCGCACGCGCTCGAACGTTTCCACCACGTGGCCGAACGCTTCGGCGTCCGGCCCGAAGATGTCCTGGGTGCCACGGATGGCTTGCGGGGTGGGTGTTGCTTGCGTGCTCATGGCGCGCGCGGATAGCGGCTTTCTGCCACGCGGGAAAGCTTCTGTGACCAACGGCAGCGTCCCCGCTTCGATCTGCCTGTTGCACGCGGCATCGCATCCCGGCATGAAAGCCGCATGCACAAGACACAATCAAGCATCGGCCTTGTTTCAGCCGTTTCCCTTTTCGCCCTGATTTTTGCCCCTGCGGCGCTTGCCCAGGTTCAGCCGGCCGGCAACAGCCGCCCGATGGCCGTGGCAGTCAAGCCGGGCGTTCCCGATCCGCAGGACTTGCCTTATCCCGGTACGATCGGCTTGCAGATCGATGCCACCGATCTTGCCAGGGGCGTTTTCCGCGTGGTGGAAACCGTGCCCGTGGCGGCCGGCACGCGCGCGCTGATCCTGCAATTGCCGCGCTGGCTGCCGGGCGAGCATGCGCCGCGCGGACCCGTGGCGGAACTGGCCGGAATCACGTTCGAAGCCCGGGGCCAGAACCCCGCCCGGACGCTGGAATGGACGCGCGATCCTGTCGAGGTCAACGCTTTCCACATCACGCTGCCGGCCGGCACCAGCGAAGTGGTGGCGCGCTTTGTCCATACCTCGCCGTTGCGCGGCAGCGAAGGACGCGTGACCGTCACGCGCGAGATGCTGAACCTGCAATGGGAGAAGATGAGCCTTTATCCCGCCGGGCACTATGTGCGGCAGATCAAGGTCCACCCCACGGTCACGTTCCCGCAAGGGTGGACGGTGTTCACCGCGCTTGACGGCAAGACCCGGGGCGGAGACCCGGCCGGCAATACGCTTGTGTGGAACGAGACCGATTACGAAACGCTGGTCGATTCGCCGATCTTTGCCGGGCTCCATGCCGCGCGGCACGATCTGGGGCAGAACGTCTTCCTCGATCTGGTGGCCGACAAGCCGGAGTACCTGGCGATAAAGCCAGAAAACCTTGTCAGCTATCGCAACCTCGTCAGCGAGTCGCTGGCCACTTTCGGCGCGCGCCATTTCGATCACTATGACTTCCTGCTGGCCCTGACCGATCGCATGGGCGGCATCGGCCTCGAGCATCACCGCTCCAGCGAAAACCAGCAGGAACCCAAAAGCCTGACGGATTGGGCCGGCTTCGACTGGGACCGCAACGTGATCGCGCACGAATTCGTGCATAGCTGGGACGGCAAGTACCGTCGCCCCGCCAGGCTGTGGACGCCCGATTACCGCCAGCCGATGCAGGATGATCTGTTGTGGGTCTATGAAGGGCAGACGCAGTTCTGGGGCCTCGTGCTCGCGGCGCGGTCGGGCATACAGAGCAAGGACGCCATTCTGGGCGCCCTGGCCGGATACGCCGGCAGTTTCAGCCTGCAGGCCGGGCGCGAATGGCGCTCGGTCGAAGATACGACCACGGATCCGATCTTTGCCGCCCGCAAGCCCAAGCCCTTTGCCTCGTTGGCCCGCAGCGAGGACTATTATACCGAAGGTGCGCTGGTCTGGCTGGAAGCCGATCAGATCATTCGCGAAGGGACCGGCGGCAGGAAAGGCCTCGACGATTTCGCCAAGGCCTTCTTCGGCATGCGCGACGGCGACTGGGGCGCGCTGACTTACGAGTTCGATGATGTGGTCAAGACACTTGAAAGTGTCTATCCGTATGATTGGGCAGGCTTCCTGAGAACCCGCATCCAAAAGCCCGGCCAACCCGTGCCGCTGGGCGGCATCACCCGGGGCGGGTACAAGCTGGAATTCAGGGAAGAACCCAACCCCTATGAAAAGGGGCGCATGGCCGATGCCAAGTTGCTGAACCTGTCCTATTCGCTGGGCGTGACGCTGGAGAACGACGGCAAAGTTGCATCTTCCCGCTGGGACAGCCCCGCGTTCAAGGCCGGGCTGGTCACCGGCATGCAGATTCTGGCGGTGAATGGCCAGGCCTATGATCCGGAAACGATCAAAGCCGCGATCACCAATGCCAAGGCGGGCAATTCCGGTGCCGGCCGGCCGATCGAGCTGCTGGTCAAGCGCGACGACCGATATGTCACGCTGCCGATCGCCTATGCCGAAGGTCTGCGCTGGCCCTGGCTGGTGCGCGCCGCACCCGGCGCCGCGCCTGTGGGGCTGGACAGGCTGCTGAGCCCGCGGACGACGAAGGCGACACCCTGATGGCACCGGCGGGGCTGCATCCGGGACGCCTGGCGCCGCCCCGCTTCCTGCTGTTCCTTGCGCTGTTCGCAGGTGGTACGGGCGGCTGGTGGCTTTGGCATCCGCTGAGCCGCTCGGGCGTACAACTGGCGGATTCGCTGGTGATCGGCTTCGATTTTGCCGCGCTGGCCTTTCTGGTTTCGCTCGTCCCGCTGCTCCGCCATGCCGATGCCGATGCCATGCGGCGAAGCTCGGTGGACAATGACGCCAACCGGGTGCTGGTGCTGTGCATCACCACGGTTCTGACAGTCGTGATCATGGCCGCGATCGCCGGGGAACTGCCCCGCGCCGCCCAGGGCGATTCGCTTGCCAAGCTGCGGCTGATCGGCACGCTGCTGTTGACCTGGCTTTTCGCCAACGTCGTCTATGGCCTGCATTATGCCCATCTTTACTATACGCGCGACGTGGCCAGCGGCAGCGACCAGGGGGGGCTGGACTTTCCCGGTACGGATACCCCGGACTATTTCGATTTCGCCTATTTCGCTTTCACGCTGGGAATGACGTTCCAAACGTCGGACACCGGCGTCACCAGTCCGCGCATCCGCCGCATCGCCACCCTGCATTCCTTTGCCGCGTTTGTTTTCAACATCGGCGTTATCGCGTTCACGATCAACGCGCTCGGTGGCGGTTAACCAAGGATCGGCGAATTGCTTACAAGGGTTGTTGCAGCGCAAAAGGGTCGGCGCTAGAGCCAGTGCCACTGCGAACAACAACCGGCCCCCGGGCCCCGAACCGAGGCAAGACAGAACCGATGCGCATCGATCTTATTCCCACCGGAGACAATCCGCCCGAAAGCCTCAACGTGGTTATCGAGGTGCCGGTCGGCGGCGAGCCGGTGAAGTATGAATTCGACAAGGCATCGGGTGCACTGTTCGTCGATCGCATCCTGCATACGCCGATGCGTTATCCGGCCAACTACGGCTTCGTGCCGCACACTCTGTCGCCCGATGGCGATCCGCTGGATGCACTGGTCATTGCCCGTTCGCCGTTCATTCCCGGTTGTGTGGTGCGTGCCCGGCCGATTGCCGTGCTGAATCTGGAAGACGAACAGGGCGGCGATGAAAAGCTGGTCTGCGTGCCAGTCGATTCCACGTTCCCGTATTACACCGAAGTGCTGGAAAAGGATCACCTGCCCGAGATCGTGCTCAAGCAGATTGAGCATTTCTTTACCCACTACAAGGACCTGGAAAAGGAAAAGTGGGTGCGCGTGGGCACCTGGGGCGGCGCCGACGATGCCCGCCGCATCACCGTGGAAGCGATCGAACGATACAAGGAAGCCAAGGCGGCCAAGGAACCGGCAGAGTAACCGCTCGCTCGCTCGACGTCGGGGCTCTGCCCTTCTGCCGCTCAGCCTCGCAGGTCGGGCGCCAGGGCGTCCTGCTTGATCAGCGTGATCGCTTCGGCGAGGGGCAGCACCGTCTGCGCCTGTTCGCCCAGACGGCGGATCGCCACAGTGCCTTCCTCGGCCTCGCGCTTGCCCACGACCAGAAGGTAGGGCACTTTCTGCAGCGAGTGTTCGCGCACCTTGTAGTTGATCTTTTCGTTGCGGCAGTCGCTTTCCACGCGAATGCCCGCCGCGCGCAGCGCTTCGCTCGCCTGCAGGGCATAGCCATCGGCGTCCGAAACGATCGTGGCCACCACGGCCTGGGTCGGCGCCAGCCAGGTGGGCAGCTTGCCGGCGAAATGTTCGATCAGAATGCCGATGAACCGTTCATAGGAACCGAAGATCGCGCGATGCAGCATGACCGGGCGATGGCGCTCCCCATCCTCGGCGATATAGCCGGCATCGAGCCGTTCGGGCAGCACGCGGTCCGACTGGATCGTTCCCACCTGCCAGGTGCGGCCGATCGCATCGGTGAGGTGCCATTCCAGCTTGGGCGCATAGAACGCGCCTTCGCCCGGCAGTTCCTCCCAGCCGTATTCGGGGGTGGCCAGGCCCGCCGATGCCACCGCATCGCGCAATTCCGCTTCGGCCTGGTCCCACATCGCCTCGCTGCCGAAGCGCTTTTCGGGGCGCAGCGCCAGCTTGATCGAATAGGTGAAGCCGAAGTCCTTGTAGATGCGGTCGGCGAGTTCACAGAACGCGCGCACTTCGTCCACGATCTGGTCTTCGCGGCAGAAGATATGCGCATCGTCCTGGGTGAACTGGCGCACGCGCATCAGCCCGTGCAGCGCGCCGTGCGGCTCGTTGCGATGGCAGCAGCCGTTTTCGTAAAGACGCAGCGGCAATTCGCGGTAGGATTTGAGGCCCTGGCGAAAGATCAGCACGTGGGCCGGGCAGTTCATCGGCTTCAGCGCCATCCAGTCGGCCTCGCCACTGATCACGGGGCCGTCGTCGTCGGTATTGGGCACTTCGTCGGGAATCACGAACATGTTTTCGCGATACTTGCCCCAGTGGCCCGATTGCTCCCACTGGCGCGCGTCCATCACCTGCGGGGTCTTGACCTCGCGATAGCCGGCGGCGTCGATCGCGCGGCGCATATAGGCTTCCAGCTCGCGCCAGATGCGATAGCCCTTGGGGTGCCAGAATACCGAGCCGTGCGCTTCCTGCTGCAGGTGGAACAGGTCCATCTCGGCGCCCAGCTTGCGATGATCGCGCCGGGCGGCTTCCTCCAGCCGGTGAAGGTGTGCGTCGAGCTGCTTCTTGCTGAGCCAGCCGGTGCCGTAGATGCGGCTCAGCATCGCGTTTTTCTGGTCGCCGCGCCAATAGGCACCCGAAACCCGCGTAAGCTTGAACGCCTGGGGATCGAGCTTGCCGGTAGAGGCCAGATGCGGCCCCCGGCACATGTCGAACCAGTCGCTGCCCGACCAGTAGACCGTCAGTTCCTCCCCCTCGGGCAGTTCCGCGGCCCATTGCGCCTTGAACGCCTCCCCCTGTTCGCGCCAGCGGGCGATCAGGTCCTCGCGCCGCCAGACCTCGCGCCGCAACGGCTTGTCGGCGGCGATGATCCGGCGCATTTCCGCCTCGATCGCGGGCAGGTCCTCTTCGGTGAACGGGCGCTGCGCCGGCGCGAAATCGTAATAGAACCCGTCGTCTGTGGCCGGGCCGAACGTGATCTGCGTGCCGGGAAACAGCGCCTGCACCGCTTCGGCCAGCACATGGGCAAAATCGTGGCGCACCAGTTCCAGCGCATCGGCTTCGTCCCGCGCGGTGACGAGGGCAAGCTGGGCATCGTTTTCGAACGGGCGGGTGATGTCGAACAGTTCGCCGTCGACGCGGGCACCGATGGCGGCCTTGGCCAGGCCCGGCCCGATCGCGGCGGCAATGTCGGCCGGCGTGGTGCCGCGCGCCACTTCGCGCTGCGAGCCATCGGGCAGGGTGATCTTGAGCAGGTCTGACATCCGTGTCTCTCTTGCGGCTTTCGGGCGCCTTGGCACAAGTGCCGCAGCGGGAAAAGGGGCGGCATCGCGGGGTGGAAGCGAATTCGGGAGGACGATGCCGTTCCGCCCGAACCCGGGCGGCAGCCTCGCCGGCGCGTCAGCCGCGCAGGCGTTGCCACCCCCGGCAAGCCGGGGTGATGGTCGTGACCGTGCAAGGGCAAAGGGCCGGGCGCATGGCCAGGGGGCTTAGCGTATCGTGGCGATACTGTCACGCGTCAGCAGGATGTGCGCGATCACCCAGCCTGCCGCCATGCACACGAACGGCATTACCGGATAGTGAAAGCGCGACTGGCCGGAAAAGACCACGGCGATGGCGCTGGGATAGGCGGCAATGCCATAGGGCAGCAGCCACCAGTCGATCAGGCGCAGTCCGGCGCGGCGCCGCGAGCGCACTGTCATCGGCAAAGCCGCGGCAAACAGCGCCAGCAGCCCCCAGTACCAGAGCTGGTTGGCCGTGCGCAGGGCGGCAAAGGTCCGGGGACTGGCGGCATAGGCCCATGACCCCGTTTCATAAGCCCACTGCCCTTCGCCGTCCGGGCCCCACAGGCGCAGGAACTTCAGCGGCATCAGCCGGGCAAAAGCGGCTGGATGCGCGGCGATCCACGCGCTTCCCAGCCGGCGGGCTTCCCTGTCGTACGCCACTTCCGACAGGTCGCGCCGCGCGTCGAGCGCTTTGACTGCCGCATCATCCGGGGTATAGGCGCCCCGCGCGCTATCGTTGTTGCCGGTCAACAGCGTGATGCCGCCGTTGGTCGAGACGAAGACCCAGGCGCCCAGCGCGTGATGGTTGCGCACCGTCCAGGGCGCGATCACCATGAGCGCCGCGGCGCCCATCAGCACCCCCTGGCCCGCCACTTTGGGCAGACGCGGCCAGAGTGGCGGGGCGCGCAGCCAGGCGATCGCCAGCAGCAGCGGCGCCAGGACAAGGCTTTGCGCCTTGACCAGGGTTGCCAGCCCCAGCACGAGGCCGGCAAGCAAGGTCCAGGCCCAGCCGCGCCAGGTCCAATCCTGGCGCGCGACCACGATCCAGCACAACGCCAGCAGCAGGGTGGTGTAGAAAACCTCGGTCAGGGCCAGCGGCACATAGAGCACGGCATTGGGATAGACAGCCCATAACAGCAGGGCGATGCGCCCGGCCGCTTCGCGGCCCATCAAGCGGCGCCCCAGATCGAGCGTCAGCCAGCCTGCCAGCCCCGCCAGCACGAGATTGAATGCGCCCACGGCCCAGATCGACGGGCCAGCAAGGCGAAAGACCAGGGAAAGCGCCAGAGGCCAGCCCGGCGGCCAGAAAGCCGTGGGCGCGCCATGATCGCCAAGATAGCCCCGGCCATCGGCCAGCATCGCCGCGCGCGAAAAATACCAGGCGGCATCGGAGCTTGGCTCCACCGCCGCGACAAGCGCCAGTGCGCGCAGCGCGAGGGCCAGCGCCAGCAACGCGCCAACCGTGCTGCGGCCCGCAATCAGCCATCCCCATGTCTTCAGCAACGCCTGTCGCATGAGCCAGGCCGTAGCCGCAGTTGTTAAAGAAAGCCCTTCCGGCCGGCGAAAAGGCCCTCGGGCGCTCAACCTTTACCCAGCCCGCCAGCGGGCAAAAGGTCGGCCGCGCCAAGAGGGCTTTCGTTGACGAGCCCTTCCGGATCGGGATGGATCAGCACTTCCACGCCGGGAAATTCGGCCATCAGCTTTTCCTCGATCTCGTCCATCACGCGGTGGGCCTGGGCCACGCTCATCGCGCCGTCCACCCAGACGTGGAACTGCACGAAATCGCGATTGCCGCTGGTGCGCGTGCGCAAGTCGTGCAAGCCTTTGAGCTCCGGATGCTGGGCTACGACAGCAAGGAAGCGGTCGCGCTTTTCGGCCGGCCATTCGTGATCCATCAGCTGGTGGACCGCCTGCTGGGAAGCGCCCCAGGCGCCCCAGGCCAGCCACAGGGCGATGCCCAGGGCAAAGACCGCGTCGGCGCCGGCAAGATGCAGCGTGTGCTCGATGGTCAGAGCCGCGATCACGGCCAGATTGAGCAGCAGATCGGACTTGTAGTGCACGTTGTCGGCGCTGATCGCGAGACTGCCGGTGCGGGCGATGACCCGGCGCTGATAGGCCAGCAGCGCGAGCGTGGCAGCCATGGCAACCACCGAAACGGCAATGCCCGACCCGGCCTCGATCGCCGAGGCGCCTGACAGCAACTGCGCCACCGCGCGCCAGGCCAGGCCAAGCGCGGAAAACGAAATGAGCACCACCTGGAACAGGGCCGCAAGCGCCTCTGCCTTGCCATGGCCGAAGCGGTGGTTGTGATCGTCGGGGATAGCCGCGATCCACACCCCCGCAAGCGTTGCCAGGCTGGCAACGAGATCGAGCGCGGTATCGGCCAGGCTGCCCAGCATCGACAGCGAGCCGGACTGGACCACCGCCCAGCCTTTCAGCGCCAGCAGCAGCAAAGCGACCGCGCTGCTCGCCAGGGCGGCACGGCGGTTGAGATCGGCATGGGCGGTCTGCGTCATGCCCGCTGCTTTAGGGATAAAGCAGGGTGCTGGTCCACCCGCCTGTGCTATCAGCCAGGAAACGGCGGCGTTCGTGCAGCCGGTAGTCGCGGTCCTGCCAGAATTCGATGGCGCGGGGCACCACGCGATAGCCCGACCAGTGCGCCGGGCGCGGCACTTCGCCATCGGGATGGCGGGCGCGCAGGGCGGCCACGCGATCGAGATAGACCTGCCGCGAGGGCAAAGGGCGCGATTGGTCCGATGCAGCCGAACCCAGGCGCGATTCGGGATGCCGGCTGGCGAAATAGGCATCGGCCTGCGCGGCGCTGACCGGAATCACGGGGCCTTCGATCCGTACCTGGCGGCGCAGGCTCTTCCAGTGGAACAGCAGCGCCACTTCCCGGTTCGCGGCCAGTTCCCCGCCCTTGCGGCTTTCGAGGTTGGTGTAGAATATGAAACCGCCCCCCGGCCCCAGATCGGCCCCGTGCCCCTTGAGCAGCACCATCCGCACCGAGGGCGCCCCGGCGGGCGTGGCCGTTGCCAGGGCCATGGCATTGGGATCGTTCGGCTCCGCCTGTTGCGCGGCAGCGAACCAGGCTTCGAAAATGGCAAAAGGGTCGCCGTGGGGGATGGCGTCGGCGTCTTGGTCGGTCACGTCAATCGTCCTGTCAGGCGGTGCTGCGGCAGCGTCATCGAACGCTTGCCTCCATTCCCGCGATAATAACGGTAAGGCTGCTGTAGCCGGCGTGGCATGATCGTGAAAGCGAGCCTTGCGGGCACGCGCCCCTATCCCTAGCTAGGGCGGCATGGCAGCAGATCCCTACTCCATTCTCGGCGTGGCGCGCAGCGCAGGCGAAAAGGACGTGAAAGCGGCCTATCGCAAACTCGCCAAGGAGCTGCATCCCGATCACAACCAGAACAATCCCAACGCGGCCGAACGCTTTGCCGAAGTGACCCGCGCCTATGATCTGCTGTCGGATAAGGACAAGCGCGCCAAGTTCGATCGCGGCGAGATCGACGCCGATGGCAATCCGACGATGCCGTTCGGCGCCGGGGGGTTCGGCGGCGGGTTTCGCGGCGGGCAGGGCGGTTTCCGTCATGATGGCGGTTTCGAGAGCGGCGCCGGCCCCGATCTTTCCGACCTGTTTGAAGGCCTGTTCGGCGGGCGCGGCGGCATGGGCGCTGGAATGGGTGGCGGAACAGGCGGCGGTTTCGGCGGCTTTGGCGGCGCGCGGCGCGCGGCCCCGCCCAAGGGTGCCAATGTCAGCTATCGCCTGCAGGTACCGTTTGTGGAAGCGGCCACGCGCGCGGCGCAACGCGTCACGCTGGCCTCGGGCGGGACGATCGAACTGAAACTGCCGGCCGGCGTCGAATCCGGCCAGCAGGTGCGCCTGGCCGGCAAAGGCGAACCCGGGCCGGGCGGGCCGGGCGATGCCCTGGTGACGATCGAGATCGCCCCCCACCCGTTCTTCGTTCGCGACGGCGACAACATCCGGCTCGATCTGCCGATCACGCTGGAAGAGGCGGTAAACGGCGCCAAGGTGAAAGTGCCCACGGCCGATGGCGCAGTGATGCTCACGGTGGCGCCGGGCAGCAGCAGCGGGCGCACGCTGCGCCTCAAGGGCCGCGGCTTTTCCCGCAAGGACGGCGAGCGGGGCGATCAGCTGGTGACTTTGCAGATCGACATTGCCGATGACGATACCGAGCTCAAGGCACGGCTTGCCGGCTGGCACGACAGCCGCAACCCCCGCGCGCGGCTGGGCGTCTGACGCCTTGGCGTCTGACACCATGCATCCCGCACCCATACCCGAAAATGCGGGAGCCAGGTGGCCGCCCCCGCATTGCCTGTGGTGATGGACAACGAAACCGATCCCGATCGCACCGATCCCTTGCCTGGCGCGCCGCAGGACGCCAGGCAGCTTGCGCCCGATCTCTCGCCCGAGGCGCGCCGCCGCGCCGCGCTGCATCACCGCTTGCGCGCCGAACTGAAAGGTGCGCGCCAGGAATTACGCCCGGGCGCGCGCGGCTTCGAACTGCTCAGGCGGGTGTGGACCGGCGTCATCAACGATGGCTTCATCCATGCCGGCAATTTCGCCTACATGGTGCTGATCGCGCTCTTTCCCTTTTTCATTACGGGCGCGGCGCTGTTTTCCCTGATCGGGGAAACCGGCCAGCGCACCGCAGCGATCAATACCGTGCTCATGGCCCTGCCGCCGGTGGTTGCCGGTACGATCGAGCCCGTCGCCCGCGCCGCCGTGCAGGCGCGTACCGGGCATCTTCTGTGGATCGGCGGGCTGGTGGGCCTGTGGACGGTAAGCAGCCTGGTCGAAACCATCCGCGACATCCTGCGCCGCGCTTATGGCACCGTCTGGGAACACGCGTTCTGGCGCTATCGGCTGATGTCCACCGGCCTGATCATCGCCTCGGTCGTGCTGATCCTGGTGTCGATCCTGGCCCAGGTGGCGATCGGTGCTGCGCAGGAAGTGATCGTGACATGGCTCCCGCAGTTCGGCGCGTGGGCCGATGGGCTGGCCGCCGGGCGTTTCGTGCCCGCGCTGGTGCTGTTCGGGGCGCTGTGGCTTCTGTTTCTGTCGCTCACGCCCAGTGCCTATCGCGCGAATCGTTATCCCAAGTGGCCCGGCGCGCTGTTCGTCTGCCTGTGGTGGCTGGGCGTATCGATCCTGTTGCCCAAACTCCTCGCTTCGGTTTTCTCGTACAATCTGACCTACGGCAGCCTGGCCGGGGTGATGATCGCCCTTTTCTTTTTCTGGCTCGTCGGCATAGGGATGGTAATAGGTGCCGAACTCAATGCCGCGCTCGCCGAAACCCCGGAAGAGCACGACATGCTGGGCCAGGCAGATGATCGCGCGCGGGCCATTCGCCAGGCCGGCGCGCCCAGACCAGAATAGATGGCCGGCTGGCCTGCTCCCTTTCAGGGGCTCCCCTTGCGGGAACGGCCAACCGGGGCAGGAGCGTACGAGGGCGCATGACCGGATTGATGAACGGAAAGCGGGGCCTGATCATGGGCCTTGCCAATGACAAGTCGCTGGCCTGGGGCATCGCCCGCCAGTTGCACGAACAGGGAGCGGAACTGGCCTTTTCCTATCAGGGCGAGGCGCTGGCCAAGCGTGTCCGGCCGCTGGCAGCGAGCCTGGGCAGCGATTTCCTGATCGATTGCGACGTGTCCGAGATGGCCTCGCTCGATGCCGCGTTCGACGCGCTCAGGGCGCGTTGGGAAACGATCGATTTTCTTGTCCATGCCATCGGGTATTCCGACAAGAGCCAGTTGCGCGGCCGGTTCTATGACACCACGCTCGACAATTTCCTGATGACCATGAACATCTCGGCCTACAGCCTGGTCGCGGTGACCAGGCGCGCCATGCCGATGATGCCCAACGGCGGGTCGATTCTCACGCTCACGTACTACGGCGCGGAAAAGGTCGTGCCGCATTACAACGTGATGGGCGTGGCCAAGGCCGCGCTGGAAGCGAGCGTACGCTATCTGGCCAACGACTGCGGCCCGCAAGGGGTGCGGGTGAATGCCATTTCGGCCGGCCCGATCAAGACCCTGGCGGCCAGCGGGATCGGCGATTTCCGCTATATCCTGAAATGGAACGAGCTCAATTCGCCGCTGCGCCGCAATTCCACGATCGAAGACGTGGGCGGCGCGGGCCTTTACATGCTCTCGGATCTATCCGCCGGCGTCACCGGCGAAGTGCACCACGTCGATGCCGGCTATCACCTTGTCGGCATGAAACAGGAAGACGCACCCGATATCGCGCTGAGCTGAGCGTACCCGCCTCTTCCGGCAAGAGGCCGGTGAGGCGGCGCACATGTCAGTTCTGCGCCGGTGCCGTTGCACTGGGAGCCGGCGTTTCCGGCGCAGGCTGGCTTTCGCCGCTGTCGCGCTCACGGGCGAGGCGGGCCTGGTATTCCTTTTCCAGCTGTTCCACACGGCCCTGTTCGGCGGCCGCGTCCCTGTCGATCGTCTGCATGCGGCGCTGGCGCTCTTCCTCGATCAGCTTGCCGAACTGCACGTCGCCGCTCTGCTTCTTTTCGGCATAGGCATCCTGGATCAGGCGGGTCATGCAGCCCGTGCCCCCGCCCGAGCCGACCGGGGAGCACGAATTGATCCCGAACGCCCCGGCGGTTTCATACGCTTTCACTTTGTCCGTCCAGCTCTGGTTGGCCGGATTGTTGGGATTGTCGCGCAGGGGGGTGGGAATGCGAAAACGCTCCGCCTCGTCCTTGCGGGCGCAGACGGTGATTTCTTCGGCGGTGGAAACCGGACAGGGATCATTGCCATAGACGATCAGCTGGTTGACCCGCTCGTCACCCTGCGTCGGGCCAAGCTCGGCTGGCTGGGCTTCGGGCACCGGCGTGCGGGCCGGGGCTGCCGCGGCCGGCGTTGCGCCCAGAAACGCCGCCGGAACGAGCAGCAGGGCTGAGGCCAGCGGACGCATGAAAGTGGCAGCAAAGCGCATTTTCGGTTCTTCTCCAGCGCGGAAGGCGATCGTGGCCCCCGGGTTACCCCATCATAAGCTGGCGGGGCGGTGAATGATAGATGAAGCACCAACGCGCGCCTATCGGGAAAAGCTCCGCCAACCGGCGCGGGAAAGCCCCGAGGCGCGGGATATCCAGAGGTTGCCGTGCATCGTTCCCGTCAGATTCGTTCCGAGAGCTTGATCGCCGCGCGGCAGCCAAGGCGGATGGCGTTGAACAGCAGCGGGTAGGCCGGGGCCTGTTCCGCCCCGGCGGCCAGGGCCGCGCTATGGTGCGCGCGCTCGTCATCGCGGAACTCGCGGATCGTTTCGGCCAGCTCCGGGTCGCTGTCGCCCAGTTGCGCAAGCTGCTGGGTATAATGGTGATCGATCTCGGTTTCGATCGCCGCGGTGCAGGCCATGGCGGCCCTGGGGCCAAGCAGTGCGGTGGCAGCGCCCAGGGCAAAGCCGGCGGCGGACCATACCGGCTGCAACGCGGTAGGACGTACCCCGCGCTTTGTCAGCAGGGCATCGAAACGGGCGCAATGGCCCTGTTCCTGGCGGGCCATTTCCACGATCTCGGCCGAATCCGGGCCGCGATCGCCCATCACCGCCAGTTGCCCGGCATAGATGCGGGTGGCGCCGAATTCGCCGGCCTGGTCCACGCGGATCATCCGGGCGGTATCTGGGCGGGTCATAAGGTCAGGCTCCCTTGGGGCGGCTCTTGGCCAGCAATCCCAGGATCGCCAGCGCGGCCGGTGTCGAAAACAGGAAATTGAAACCCGCCATGCTCACTCCCAGCAGTGTCCAGGCCGGGGTGTCGCAACGCACCAGCGGCGCGCCCATGATCGCGGCCAAAGGATCGCCCTCGATGCGGGTCGAAGAGCAGGTGGTAAGGCCCTGCCACCAGTGATATTCCACCCCGGCGTGAAACGCGCCGATCAGCCCGGTGGCAAGGATGGCCAGCGCCGCCAGGGCGAGCAACGGCCGAGCGCCGGGCCGGCCGCGGCGCATTATGGCGACGGCCCCCAGGCCGATCGCGACCATATGGCCATAGCGCTGCCACCAGCACATTTCGCATGGCGGCAGGCCGAAGCCGTATTGCGCCACATAGGCGCTGCCCATTGCCACGAGCGGCACGCCCAGCGCCAGCGAAAGGGCAAGGGACAGGCGGGCATCCCGAGGCTCGATCGTGGTCATCACCGGCAACCCATGGCCTCGATCAGCGCTTGCGCAATGCCGCGAGCGCGCCAGGCGCCGTGCGCTTGAGCGTCTGCACCGCATAATGAAGCTGGAAATCGTCGATACCCTTGGCTTTCAGTTCTTCGGGCGTCATCTTGAAGCGCGGATCGTCGGCCTTGTCCTTCTCCAGATCCTTGTCTTCCTTGATTTCGTTGATCAGGTGGCGGCGCAGGTCGCTCTCGCGATAGGAACGCAGCGCCCGCTTGCGCAGATCGGGATCGGAAATCTGCGGCACGGCGATATCGGGCTCGATCCCGCCTTCCTGCACGGAACGGCCCGAGGGCGTGTAATAGCGCGCGGTGGTCAGCTTGAGCGCGGCATCCTTGCTGATCTGGATCAGCGTCTGCACGCTGCCCTTGCCGAAGCTGCGCTGGCCCATGATCAGCGCGCGGTGCTGATCCTGAAGCGCGCCGGCAACGATTTCCGAAGCAGAGGCAGAGCCTTCGTCGATCAGCACGATCATCGGCAGGCCGCGCGCAAGGTCGCCGGGGTGCGCCGAATAGATATCGTTGTCCCGCGGATCGCGGCCGCGCTGCGAAACGATCGTGCCCCTGTCGAGAAAATCGTCGGATAGGGCTACGGCCTCGTTCAGCAGGCCGCCCGGGTTGCCCCGCAGATCGAGGACGATGCCGGCCAGATTGCCGCCCAGCTGCGCGCGAATCGCCTGGACGGCCTGCGCCACTTCGCTGCCCACGTTCTCGCTGAAGCTCGACACCGAAACGACGCCGATATTGTCCTTCACTTTCCATTCCACCGGACGCAGCTTGATCACCTGGCGGGTCAGCGTGAAGTCCAGCGGCTCGTCGCGGCCGGGGCGATAGATCGTCAGCTTGATCTTGGTGCCCGGCACGCCGCGCATCTGGTCAACCGCTTCGTCAAGCGAGCCGCCATAGATCAGCTTGCCGTCGAGATGGGTGATGTAATCGCCCGCCTTCACGCCGCCCAGATCGCCCGGCGTGCCTTTTATCGGGGCGATCACTTTCACGGCGCCATCATCCAGCGTGACGGAAAGGCCAAGCCCGCCATAGGCGCCTTCGGTCTGGGTACGCAGGTTCTCGAAATCGCGCGCTTCGAGATAGGCGCTGTGCGGATCGAGCGTTGCCAGCATCCCGTCGATCGCGCCTTTGAGCAGGGTATCGTCGTTCACCGGCTCGACGTAGTTGTCCTTGATCTTGTCGTAGACCAGCGCAAGCTTTTCGAACTGCGGCCCGGTACGGGCGTCCACGGCGGCAAGGCCAGCCGTCGCCACGGGCAGAACCGCCACGGCCGTCACCAGCGCCGCGGCGCGCAGCATGGAAGCAAGCGGTTGTGCCATATTCGTGATCGAACCTTCGCTAAGAGGCGGCGCAGGCGCGCGCGATGCGCCAACCAGCGTGCTTGTATAGCCGTGCAACCCTTAATGCCAGATGGAGCGGCAGCTATTCCCCATTGGTCACTGCCCTGCCGCCCGCTGCCCCCTGTCGCGAAGCCCGACCATCAGTTGCGCAAGGCGCCCAGCGGGTTGACCGGCGCACCGTCCTTGCGCAGTTCGACGCCAATCGACGGGTTGCCGGGGGCCGCAATGCCCAGGGGGGACCCCTGCACCACGCGATCGCCCACCGCAGCATCGATCCGGCCCAGCCCGGTAACGAGCGAGGTCCATCCGCCGGGATGTTCGAGAATCACGATCTGACCATAGCCGCGATAAGACCCGGCAAACGCCACGCGCCCGGCGGCGGGCGCCACGATCTGTGCCCCCGCCATCGGCGCGATCGTCAATCCCTGCGCGGCACCGGTGGCGCCGGTCTCGCCAAAGCCGGTTACGACGCGACCGGCCACCGGCAGGATCCACGCGAGCGGCGCACTCGCCCGCAAGAGCGGATCGGCATCCTCCACCATCAGCACCGCGCCAGGCCGGTCGGGCCGTTGCACCGGGCCGGGCAGCGCGGCCAGCATCTCGCGCATCTGCCCGTCGCGGCCCAGCCGCTGCATCAGCGCAGCCAGGTCGCGTGTCTCCTCGGCCAGGGCCAGGGCCTGGTCCGCCTCGCGACTGGCAATGCCGTTGGCAGCACGGCTGGCGATCCGCTGACGGCTTTCCAGCGCGGCCAGTTGCTGGCGCCGCTCGCGCAGGCCCGACTGGCTGGCGCGCAGGCGTGCGGCTTCCGTCTCCGCCTGCGCCTGCAGCGCGCGGCCCTGGGCAATCGCGCTGCGCAAGGCCGCGGTGCGGCGGCGCACCTGTGGCACCATGGTTTCCAGCACGGCGCGCAGATAGACCGTGTCCCGCAGCGAATCGGCGCGCAACAGACTGAAAGCCAGCGGCCGCCGGGCAAAGAGCTGCAAGGCGGCAGTCAGGCGCACCACCGGTTCCTGGCGGGCGGCGATGCGCTGGCGCAGATCGGCCTGCTCCTTTTCGATCATCGCGATCCGCGCCTCGCTAAGGTGAATTTCGGCCTCGGACTGCTGGATGCGGGCAGCGATGGCAGCCGCCTGCTGCGCCGTACGGTCGGCCGCCGCCGTCGCCGCGCGGGCCTGTGCTTCAAGCTTTTCGCCCCGTGCCCGCGCATTGAGAAGTGCCGTCTGGGCCTGGCGCAGCGCGGCCACGGCTTCGCGCGTGGTCTGATAGGCCGGGGCCGGATCGGCCCCGGCAATCTGCCAGGCCGCAAGCCCGCCCAGCGGCAGGGTGGCCAAAAGCACGGATGCCGGCAGGGAAAGGCGCCTGGGCATCATCCCTCGCGGTGGTAAGGATGGCCGGCAAGAATGCTGGTGGCGCGCCATAGCTGTTCGGCCAGCATCGCACGGGCCAGCATGTGGGGCCAGGTTGCGGCACCAAAAGCGATAAGCAGGTCCGCACCATCACGCAGGGCGTCGTCATGGCCGTCGGCCGCGCCGATCAGGAAACGCGTCTCGCGCACGCCGTCGTCACGCCAGCGGCCCAGCACGCGGGCCAGTTCGGCCGAGGACAATTGCCTGCCGCGCTCGTCCATCACCACCGTGCGGCTCGGGCTCAACGCTGCCGGGGGCACAACGCCGCCACGGTCCGGCAACTCGCTCACTTTGAAACCCCAGGTCACGCGCTTGCCGTAACGATCGACCAGTTCGGCTTCGGGCGAACGGCCGATCTTTCCACGCGCGATGATGTGAAGAAGCATGGGTGTCCGGGTCGGGCTGTGGGGCGTATGCGAGGTTTGCCACTACCCCCTGGCGCACGACAGGGGAAGTGCCCGCATGTCGCCGCATGTCAGGCCGAGCCGGCGTCGCCAAAGCCCCACATGCGTTCCAGATTGTAGAAAGTGCGCACTTCCGGGCGGAACAGGTGGACGACCACGTCACCGGCATCGATCAGCACCCAGTCGGCGGCGGGCAAGCCTTCGATGCGCACATGGCCGAACCCGGCCTGCTTGATGCGCTCGGCCAGCTTCTGCGCCATGGCCGCGACCTGCCTGGTGGAGCGGCCGGAGCCGATCACCATGTAATCGGCTATCGAGCTTTTGCCTTCCAGCGGGATCGATACCACGTCCTGCGCCTGGTCATCGTCGAGCGACTGCAGGACGAGATCGAACAGACCACCGGATGTCCCGGCAGAAGGGTCCGGGACGGCGGCGCCGGCATCGGCCGGCTGGGGTTGGGCACTGGTCATCGGTTTGCGGTAAACTCCGGTTGCAAAGCGGCTGAAATCAGAACGATCGGCATATGTTTCCGATCCGGGATTGGCATCATGTTGCGCCAGGGCGCGCGGTGAGCCGGCTGAATGGTATGAAACGGGTGTGCGCGGGCAGGACTGGCAGGCAAGGGGGTCAACGCCGGCTCCTTCCGGCGGGGGCCAGCAGAATGCGGCGATGCGTAACATCGTCGCGCAGGCCGGTCACGGCCATGTGACTGGCCCAATCGGGCGCCGCCTGGCGAAAAGCCGTGGCGGAACGGAGATCGGGGTCGAAACGCAGGATCGACAGCGCGGGCACGCCCGATATCGCAACACGTCCGATCGGAATCCGTGCGGGCGGGTATTCCGGCAGGACAGGTTCTGGCAGGCTTCGGGCGATCAGATCGGCACCCCGTGCCGGCCCGGTTCCGGGCCGAAACGCGCCATCGCATTCCTGTCTGCACCGCCGGCGCCATCGGCGCAGCCACACCATGGCGGGGCTCGTCATGGCGGGGCCATCATAACCCGGACGGGCGATAACCGCAATCGGCATGATGCGGGCGATGCCGCGCCAGTCTTTCCAGCGGTGGAACTGTGCCAGATTGTCGGCCCCCATCAGCCAGACGAAGCGCCGGCGGGGATAGCGTCGCACCAGCACACGCAAGGTATCGACGGTGAAGCGGGTGCCCAGGTCGCGCTCGATCGCACTGACGCGGATCGGTGCGCGGCGGGCCTGGCGGCGGGCGGAGGCCATCCGCACGGGCAGCGGTGCCAT
This sequence comes from Novosphingobium sp. DS6-6, assembly GCF_057784975.1. NCBI lineage: Bacteria > Pseudomonadati > Pseudomonadota > Alphaproteobacteria > Sphingomonadales > Sphingomonadaceae > Novosphingobium > Novosphingobium sp. DS6-6. The sequence continues at coordinate 30,486 of NZ_JBYNTS010000005.1, forward strand.
GCCGGCGGCGGGCTTTAGCACGTTGCCCGGGGAAACCAGCCACCATATCTCGTCGAGCCCCAGCGCCGCGCGCGCAAAAAGACTGACCCGGCGGTGACCGCCGTGTGCCGGGTTGAAGCTGCCGCCCAGAAGGCCGGTCAGCCGGGGAGCGCCGCGTGTCAGGGGCGAACCTGTCCGCTGCCGTGCACCAGCCACTTGTAGGTCGTCAGGCCTTCGAGCGCGACCGGGCCGCGCGCGTGCAGGCGCCCGGTGGCGATGCCGATTTCCGCGCCCAGGCCGAATTCGCCGCCATCGGCAAACTGGCTGGAGGCATTGTGCATGACGATGGCGCTGTCCACTTCGGCCAGGAAGCGCGCGGCGGCATCGGCGTCGGCCGTGATGATCGCATCCGTGTGGCGCGAAGAATGACGGGCGATATGGGCAAGCGCGGCATCGAGGCCGTCGACCACCGCCACCGAAAGCACCGCGTCGAGATATTCGGTATCCCAATCGTTGTCGGCCGCAGGCACGATGCGCGGATCGATCGCGCGGGCGCGGGCATCGCCGCGCACTTCGCATCCCGCCGCGATCAACGGGCCGACGAGCGCTGCGGCGGCCGGATAGGTCGCGTCGATCAACAGGGTTTCCATCGCCCCGCAAATGCCGGTACGGCGCATCTTGGCGTTGAGCGCGACGGCCTGCGCCATCGCCGGATCGGCAGCGGCATGCACGAAAGTGTGGCAGATGCCGTCAAGGTGCGCCAGCACGGGCACGCGGGCATCGGCCTGGACCCTGGCCACCAGGCTCTTGCCGCCGCGTGGAACGATCATGTCGATAAGGCCCGCTGCCGTCAGCATCGCGCCGACGGCGCCGCGATCCTGCGTGGGTATCAGTTGCACCGCGTGCGCGGGCACGCCGCCTTCCACCAGGCCAGCCACCAGCGCGGCATGGATCGCACGATTGGAATGCACGGCTTCGCTGCCGCCGCGCAGCAGCGCGGCATTGCCCGAACGCACGCACAGCGCGGCGGCGTCGGCCGTCACGTTGGGGCGGCTTTCATAGATGATGCCGATCAGCCCGATCGGCACGCGCACGCGGCGCAGCACGAGGCCGTTGGGGCGGGTGCTGCGGTCGATTTCCTGCCCGACCGGGTCTGCCAGGCTGGCCACCTGTTCCACGGCATCGGCCATTGCGGCAACGCGTCCTTCGTCCAGCCGGAGCCGGTCGAGCAGGGCCGGCGTGAGGCCGCGCGTGGCACCATTGGCCATATCGATGGCATTGGCGGCCAGGATGTCGGCCGCGCTGCGGCGCAGCGCGGCCGCCGCGAGCTTGAGCGCCGCTTCCTTGGCCGGTGCCGGCATAAGTCCTAGCCGGGTCTGCGCCGCACGGCCGGCCTCGGCCAGGCGCTGAACCAGCGGTTCGGGCGCGAGCATGGCAGTGGACTCGGGGGCGATCTGCTGTGGCTGGGTCGACATGGTGGCCGCGGCTTATCATCGGCGGGCTGTGCTGTCACGGGCGCACATGGCCTTCCGGGCAATTCATCGCGCGTGACGCACGCTCTGCCTTGCCTGACCGGGGCCGGATTCGACTCTGTTTCCCTCGGCCGATAAGCGCGGCGCGCCGGGGGGCGTTTTCTGGGGTCGTCATTTTCGTTATCGTGTTCCGGGGATATTCCAACATCGTGCCAGGTGCCAGATCAGAACGCTTGCGCGTGGCGCGGGCATGGCTTGCCGCCATGCCGCTGCGCTTGCGCGCCTGGTTTCCGGACCGCGAGTTTTTCATGCGTGCCAACGGGCAGGTGCGCTTCATCCGTCTATCCGGGCGCCTGCAGATGCGGGTTGCCGCCACACTGGCACTGGCCGCGATGGTGTGGCTGGGAACGATCACCGCGATCGTGGCCGGCCAGTTTCTCGGCGCGCGCCAGGCTGCAGTTCTTCAGGCGCGCGAACTGGCGGCCGCGCAGGCAGAGCGCCGGATGACCCGTACCCGGCAGGGGATCGATGGTACGCTGCAAGACCTCGAGCGGCGACAGAACCTGATCGAAACGCTGGTCAAGGGCCAGCTTGGCGATCTTCCCCCCGACGATCTCACCCCCCATGATCCATCCCCGGCCGATCCGCCCGCCCCGGCACCGGGTCTGGCCGGAAAACCGCTTTCCCGCAATGCCCCGGCTGTGCGCCTCGATCATCTGGCGGCGCGCCAGGCGGCGTTCGTGGCAACGCTAACCCGCTATGCCGATAGCCGCGCTGCGAGGGCGGAAACCGCCATTCGCCGCGTTGGCCTCAATCCCGCGCAAGTCGCGCCGCTGCGCGCCGCCGCAGGCCGCGGCGCCATGGGCGGGCCGTTGATCGCGCTGGGGCGCGGGGATGCCGCGCTGGCCCGGCTGGGGCAGAGCATGGCCCGCCTGGCAGCGCTGGAGCAGGGCGTCGCGCGCCTGCCCCATGCCCTGCCGGCCAGCGCCGATTTCATATCGAGCGGGTTCGGCTATCGCGCCGATCCTTTCACCGGGGGTGGCGCGTTTCACCCCGGGCTGGATTTCAAGGGGCCAGTCGGTGCGCCGATCTATGCCGCCGCGCAAGGGGTGGTCCGCTATGCCGGCCCGCGCGCGGGCTATGGCCTGTGCGTGGAAGTGGATCACGGTCAGGGCCTCGTCACGCGCTATGCCCATATGTCGCGGATCGAGGCCCGCATCGGCCAGCGCGTGGCGCCGGGAACGGCGATTGGCCGGATCGGCAGCACGGGCCGGTCCACCGGCCCGCACCTGCATTTCGAAGTGCGCATGGCCGATCGCCCGGTCGATCCGCGTCCGTTTCTGGAGACTTTGCCCAATGTTTTCAAGGAAAGCAGCCGCGATGAGCGCTGATCGGACCATGGCCCCGGCGGCCACCACTTTTTCCGTGCTGGGCGCCGACCTTGTCATGCAGGGCGATCTGACGGCCACAGCCGATCTGCACGTCGACGGGCGGATCGAGGGCGACGTGAACTGTGCCACGCTGGTCCAGGGGGAAGGCAGTCACATCGCCGGCGCGATTACGGCGCGCGGCGCCCGCCTGGCGGGGGCGGTCGAAGGCACGGTGAACGTGGCCGACCTGGTGATCTGCAAGACTGCCCGCATCCTTGGCGACGTGGCGTATGACACGCTGACGATCGAACAGGGGGCCAGGGTCGAAGGCCGGTTTTCGCCGCGCGGGGCAAGTGCGGCGGCGGCCGTGCCCGAAAGCCTGATCGCGGTGCGCACGACGGCCTGAGCCTTCAGGTCCTTGACGTTGGGCGCAGGGAACCGGCGGAATACCTAGCGAAACAGCGCAACGATATCGCCCAGCCGGCGTGTCAGGGCCGGCTGGGCATCGGGCGGGGCCTTGCCCAGGCGTACCACCACCAGCCTGCGGCCTGGCGATACCAGCACGGCCTGGCCGCCTTCGCCCAGTGCGGCCGCCAGATCGCGCGGGCCGCGCTGCGGGAACAGGCGCGCCTCTTCGCTGGTGGGTTCGCGGTTGAGCCACAGGCCTGCGCCGAACTGCACCTCGCGCCGCGAAGGGCGGACCATGAAATCGACCCACTGCCGGGGCACCAGCTGCGCGCCGCGAACGGCGCCGCGATTGCGCAGGAATTCCCCCAGGCGGGCATAATCGCGCGCGGTGGCGTCGATCATCGCGCCGTTCATCGTGCCGTGCCGATCGTAGGACGGCACGATGCCGCGGATCTGCGCCGGTTCGAACAGCCGGGTGCGCAGGTATTCGGCCACGGCGCGGCGCCGCGCCTCGGCATCGCCCCCCGGGGCCAGCACCCGTGCGGCAAGATCGGCCAGAATGATCCCGCTGGCCGCATCGTCCCGGAAACGGGCGCCCGGTTCGGCCGCCAGCGGCTGATTCTCGGCGGCGGCGGCCATGTCGTCGCGCCCCGCGCCGAACAGCATGCGCGCCTCGTCCTGCGCGCCGCCGCGCAAGCCGGAGCGCATCTGCAGAAGATGGCGCAGGGTGATTTCCCCGCGCGGATCGCCCGGGCGCTGCCAGGCCGGCACCGGGGCGGTTTCGTTCAGGCGCAGCCGCCCGTCGGAAACCAGCATGCCGATCATCACCGCGGTAACGGCCCGGGCGATGCCGCCGCCGGCAAAGCGGGTGTTCTCGTGATATCCCTGGCCATAGCGTTCGGCCACGATGCGCCCGGCACGCATGACGATTACCGCGCGGGTTTCTCCCGGCACGGTATCGGCAGCGTCGTTTTGCCCATCGGCGGGAAACAGCGCGTCCACCGCGCGGGCCAGCGCTTCGCGGCTGACCCCGGGATCGCTGACGACGGCGGCCAGGGCCTGCGCGGAAAGGGGGCGTTGCACGCTTGGCGCGGGCGAGCAGGCGAACAAGGCTGGCGCCAGCGTCAAGGGCGCGATATGGGCGAGCCATCGGCGGGCACGGAACATGCGGAATGGCGGGGCGCTTTGCATCACAGACCCGGTCTTTCCACCAGATCGACGGCACATGGCAACCAGCAAGGCTTCTTCTTCCCCCGATGATCCGCGCCTTTCCGGCATGACCCCGGGCGCCGCCGACCCGCCGGGCCAGCCCCTTCGTCAGCCTCGGCGCCGGGCGTTGCGCCGACGGTGGCTTGTCGTCATGGGGATCGGGGGGCTGGGCCTTGCCGGCGTGCTGGTCTGGCATCCGGCCCGGGACGATGCGCGCATCGCTGCCGCGCGCGCCGCGCGCATTGCCTGCTCGTGCCGCTTCGTGGGCGGCCGGGCTTTGGGCGATTGCGAAAAGGACCTGCCCGAAACGCGGTTTCCGGTGTCGCTGGCCGAGGATGCAGCCGCGCGCAGCGTAACGGCCAGGATGCCATTGCGCGCGGCGCAGACGGCCACCTATCGCGAAGGCTGGGGTTGCCAGTTGCAGGCCTGGCGGGACTGACCGCGGGTTATCCGGCCAGCGGCTCGGCCGGTTCGGTCCCGTCGATCCAGCCTCCGCCGATCACCCGCTCTCCGGCATAGAGCACTGCTGCCTGGCCAGGCGCCACGCCATATTCCGGCGCGGCAAAACACAGACGCGTGGCGGCGCCGTCTCCGAACGGACCGTCGAGCGTGACGGGCACGGGGCGCGCCAGCGAACGCACTTTGGCGGTCAGCGGCGTGCCGTCGGCCGGCAAAGGGCCGATGCGGTTGGTTTCGAGCAGCCGCGCGGCGGCCACCCCCAGCAGGCGGCGCGGGCCGACAAGGACCCGGGCGCTTTCCGCATCGAGGCCGACGACATAGAGCGGTTCGGGCTGGCCGCCAATTTCCAGCCCCCGCCGCTGGCCCACCGTATAGTGGATCACGCCCTGATGCTGGCCCAGAACCTCTCCGCTCCGGACATGGACGATCGTGCCCGGACGCGCGCCTTCGGGCCGCACGCTGCGTACGATCCGTGCGTAGTCGCCATCGGGCACGAAGCAGATGTCCTGGCTATCGGGCTTGGCGGCGACCGCGAGGCCCATGGCCTGGGCCAGCGCGCGGACCTGCGGCTTGGGTAGGCTGCCCAGCGGAAAACGCAGGAATTCGAGCTGTTCCGGCGTCGTGCCGTAAAGAAAATAGCTCTGATCGCGCGCCGGATCGGCGGCACGGTGCAACTGCGCCCCCGTGGCGTGGGCCACGCGCCGGACATAGTGGCCCGTCGCCAGGCAATCGGCGCCCAGTTCGCGCGCCATGGCCAGAAGATCGGTGAATTTCGGCCCCATGTTGCAGCGGATGCAGGGGATCGGCGTGCGTCCCGCCAGATAATCGTCGGCAAAGCGTTCGACCACCTCTTCGCGAAAGCGTGATTCGTGATCGAAGACATAGTGGGCAATGCCCAGCCGGTCGGCCACGGCCCGCGCATCGCGGATGTCGTCGCCGGCGCAGCAGGCCCCCTTGCGCCCGGTGGCGGCGCCATAATCATAGAGCTGCAGCGTGATGCCGATGACTTCCGCACCTGTCGCAGCAGCAAGGCCGGCCACCACCGAACTGTCTACCCCGCCCGACATCGCCACCACGATACGCCGCGCCCTGGCCGGCGTGGGCAGGTCGAACAGGGCGAGCGGATCGGCCAGATCGCCGAAATCGGGCGGCGTCCGGGCGATGTCGGAAGAAGGATTGCAATGCGCCATGTCCGGCCCATAGGCGCTTTTGCCACTGGTTTCAGCGCAAAAATCGCCCCTGTGGCCCAGCTGACCCCGGCGAATGGCTAATTTTTTGTAAATGGGTGTTTTACACTCCTTTATCCATATGGGGTCTATGCCCCGTCCATGGACCTGGGTTTCGACGATCCGCGCGGCCTTGCCGGGGCTGAATCGGCTGTGCCGCTGCGCAAGCTGCACTGGGCCGAACTCTGCGCCCGGCTGGAAGCGGCGCAGGACCTGCGCCGCCTGGCGCGGGAGACGGCGCGCATCCCCCGCAACGGCACGGGCGTCGGCAGCTTTCATCCAGCAGCTGCCTGGATGTTTCAGGCGGAGATGTTTCAGGCCGGAATGTCTCAGCCGGATACGTCGCACCGAGGGTTTTTCGAGACGAGGGGAGAACACCTAATCGATCGTGAATATCTCGTTAACCCAACCTCTTCAGCGAATGGCAAAATGGAGGAAAGCACAACGGCGATGAAGCCGACAAGGCCGTCTCCCCTGCCGAAAGGCGCGCTTAACCGACGAGAAGAGCCATGATCGAAAATCAGAAAATCAGGCCGGCGCAGGTTATCGGCCCCTTGGGTGAACCCCTCACGCTGGACAGCCTGCCTCCTGCCAACACCACGCGCTGGGTCGTGCGGCGCAAAGCCGAAGTGGTTGCTGCCGTCAATGGCGGCTTGCTGACTATCGACGAAGCTTGCGAACGTTATGGCCTCACGCTCGAAGAGTTCGCCTCGTGGCAGCGCGCGGTGGATCGCTCGGGCATGCAGGGCCTGCGGGTCACGCGTATCCAGCACTATCGCGACCTTTACGAGCGCCAGCTCAAGTATTGACGCGCGCCTGTCTGCCGGCCGGCAGCAGGCTTGACATCGGCATCCACGGTGCGGCCGTCCGGGGCAACCCGGGCGGCCGTTTTTATTGCCCGCCGGGGCGGCGGCTTTTGCGTTGGAACGTCGTTTATCGAGCTTTGATTGCAACTGGTCGTGGCGGCGGCTAAAAGCCGGCTAAATACTGGCAAGGCAAGGATGCCTGGCTGCGTATCGGCAGGGCGACCGCGCCCGGCGCCACCGGCTGCCGGCTTGAATCGCGTTGAAAAAATACAGGACGCGCGCCGATGCGCAGAGCATTGGCGGGCGGCATCGAATTTATGGCCCGGGCCATGCGACGCCTTAGCGGCGGCACATGGCAACCTGGCTTGGGAGGCTATTCTGCTGGACAAGACGCAAGACACGAGCAGCCTTGCCGACGAAACGCCGGCCACCGGGGGCAAGCGGCTGCGCACCTTTGCCATCGGCGCGGGGGTTGTCGTGCTGCTGGCGTTGGCATGGTGGTTCATGCACCGTGGCAGTGCCGAAGCGCCCGCCGCCGATGCGCAGGCCCAGGCGCCGACCGTGACGGTAATCGCTCCGGGGCAGCAGACGGTGGACGCCGTGGTGGTGGCAAGCGGCGTGATCGCGGCCAAGCGCGAGATGCCGGTGGGCATTGCCGGCGAAGGTGGCCGCGTGGTGAGCGTGCTGGTCGATGCGGGAACCTGGGTGCGCGCCGGCCAGGTCCTGGCCGTGGTCGATCGCTCCGTTCAGGTGCAGCAGGTCGCCAGCCAGGCCGCCGGCGTGGAAGTGCAGCAAGCCAATGCCCGCATTGCCCAGAACAATCTCGATCGCGCGCTCAAGCTCGTGGCCAAGGGGTTCATTTCGAAAGCCGATATCGACCAGCTGACGGCGACCCGCGATGCCGCCGTGGCGCAGGTGCGCGTGGCGCGCGCCACGCTGGGCCAGTTGCGCGCGAATACGGCGCGGCTCGACATTCTGGCGCCGGCGGACGGCCTGGTGCTGACGCGCGGCGTGGAGCCTGGCCAGATCGTCAGTTCGGGCAGCGGCACGCTGTTCCGCGTGGCCAAGGACGGCGAGCTGGAAATGCAGGCACGCCTGGCCGAGGTTGACCTGGCGCGCCTGCGCGTGGGCGTGACCGCCGTGGTCACCCCAGTGGGCACGACCCAGAGCTTCCAGGGATCGGTGTGGCAGGTGGCCCCGACCATCGACGCCACCACGCGCGAGGGTATCGCGCGCATTGCACTGCGTTATGACCCGGCCTTGCGCCCGGGTGGCTTTGCCAGCGCCACTATCCGCAGCGGCGTGACCACCGCGCCCGTGCTGCCGGAAACCGCGATTCTGAGCGATCCGTCGGGCAGTTACGTCTTCGTGGTCGATGATGCGGGCAAAGTGTTGCGCCGCGCGGTGAAGATCGGCAACGTCACAGCGCAGGGCATCGTCGTGCGCGAAGGGCTGACCGGCAACGAACGCGTGGTGCTGCGCGCCGGCGGTTTCCTTAATCCCGGCGATACCGTGCGGCCCGTGCCGGCCGCCTCTTCGGCGCCGGCCCGCTGATGCCGGCACGGGGACGATCATGAACTTCCGCAATCTTTCGGCCTGGTCGATCCGCAACCCGGTCGTTCCCATCGTGATGTTCCTGGGGCTGACGTTGGCCGGGCTGGTATCCTTCATGATGATGAAGGTGCAGAACCAGCCCGACATCGAGTTTCCGATGGTGATCGTGACGATCAGCCAGCCCGGCGCCGCGCCGACAGAGATTGAGACGCAGATCACCCAGCGGGTGGAATCGGCGGTACGCACGATTGCCGGGGTCGACACGATCACGTCCGTCGCTTCGGAAGGCTCGAGCGAGACGCAGGTGCAGTTCAAGATCGGCACCGAAATCTATGGCGCCGTGGCCGAAGTGAAGAACGCGGTGGACCAGGTGCGCGGCGATCTGCCCGACGGCATTCAGGAACCGCAGGTCGTCAAGGCCCAGACATCGTCCGATCCCATCGCCTATTGGGCGGTATCGGCCGACGACATGACCATCGAACAGCTTTCTTGGTTCGTCGACGATACGATCGCCAAGCGCCTGCTGGCGGTGCCCGGCATGGCCGAGGTGCACCGCGCCGGCGGTGTCACGCGCGAAATCGCCGTCACGCTCGATCCCATGCGGATGAAATCGTATGGCGTGACGGCAACGCAGGTCAACAATGCGCTGCGCCAGGTCAATCTCAATGCCGCGGGGGGCAAGGCCGAAGTGGCCGGCGCCCGCCAGTCGGTGCGCGTGCTGGGCAATGCCCATTCCGCATTCGAACTGGGGCAGACGCAGATTTCGCTCGCGGCCGGCCGGGTGGTTCGCCTGTCCGACGTGGCCGATGTGCGCGACAGTTTCAGCGAGATCACCTCGATCGCCAAATTCAACGGCAAGCCGGTTGTTACGTTCAGCATAGCCCGCGCGCGCGGGGAATCCGACGTCAGCGTCTATGACGAGACGGTCAAGGAACTGGACCGGATTTCTGCCGAGCAGGGCCACAAGATCCGCTTCACGCGGCTGTTCACCAGCGTGAACTATACCAAGCAGCAGTACCATTCCTCGATGTCGTCGATGATCGAAGGCGCGGTGCTGGCCGTGATCGTGGTCTTCTTTTTCCTGCGCGACTGGCGGGCCACGTTCGTTTCGGCCCTTGCCATCCCGCTTTCGGCCATTCCCACCTTTGCCGTGATGCACCTTATGGGCTTCACGCTCAACACGCTCTCGCTGCTCGCGCTGGGGCTGGTCGCCGGCGTGCTGGTCGACGATGCGATCGTGGAGATCGAAAACATCGTGCGGCACATTCGCATGGGCAAGACACCCTACCAGGCGGCGATCGATGCGGCGGACGAAATCGGCCTGGCGGTGGTGGCCACGACGTTCTCGATCGTGGCGGTGTTCCTGCCCGTGGGCCTGATGCCGGGCATTTCGGGACAGTTCTTCAAGAATTTCGGCCTGACGGTGGTGGTTGCCGTACTGTTCTCGCTGCTGGTCGCACGGATGATCACGCCGATGATCGCGGCCTATTTCCTCAAGCGGGATCAGCGCGAGATCCCCCATGGCGAAGGGCCGTGGATGGATCGCTACATGGCGGTGCTGCGCTGGTCGTTGGATACCAGCCACGCTGCCGCCTATCGCGCGCTCCACCCGCGCCGCCGGGTGCGGGCGCGGCTGCGCGATCACCGGTTGTGGATGATGGGCATCGGGGCGCTGGCGCTGGCGCTGACAGGCGTCATGTTCATGGTTCTGCCCACGCAGTTCTTCCCCGATACCGACAGCGATTATTCGCAGATCAACGTGGAAATGGTGCCCGGAACCACGATCGATCAGACCGCGGCCAAGCTGGACGAGGTCTATGCCCTGATCCGCAACGAGCCGGAAATCGAAGTTGCGCTCGAACGCATTTCCGAAGGCAACGGCCGCATCATCATCACGTTGCGCAAGGAACGGGCGCGCACCAGCCTGCAGTTCGAGCGGGAACTGACACCGCGCCTGCAGCAGATCGCCGATGCCCGCGTGACGTTCCAGAACCAGAACGGCGGCGGCGGCGGCGGATCGGGCCGTCCGATCAGCGTCATGCTTTCGGGGTCCGATCCTGAACTGCTGCAAAGCACCGCACAGACCCTGGTGCAGCAGATGAGCACACTGCACGAGGTGGTGGCCCCGCGCATCAGCGCCGATTTGCGCCGCCCGGAAATCATCATCACCCCGCATCTCGATCTGGCCGCGTCATTGGGCGTGACGACCCAGGCGCTGAGCCAGACGATCCGCATCGCCACCCAGGGCGAAATCGACATGAACAGCGCCAAGTTCTCGCTGTCCGACCGCCAGGTGCCGATCCGCGTCAAGCTGCCGATGGATTCGCGGCGCGACCTTTCGACGATCGAGAATCTGCCGGTGCAGACGTCCAACGGCAATTCGGTACCCCTGGCGCGCGTGGCCAGCATCGGTTTCGGCTCGGGCCCGACGACCATCCAGCGCTATAATCAGAATCACCGCATCTTCGTGGGTGCCGATCTGCCGCCGGGGGTGGTGAAAGGCACGGCGATGGAGGCCATCGACAAGCTGCCGATCATGAAGAACCTGCCGGCCGGGGTGTCCAATGCGGCCGCGGGCGAAGATCGCTGGCAGCAGGAAATGATCGGCAATTTCTTCATCGCGCTGGCCACCGGTGTCCTGCTGGTATTCTCGGTGCTGGTACTGCTCTATCACCGCTTCGTTTCTCCCCTGGTCAATATGGGATCGCTGTTCCTGGCCCCGCTGGGCGGGTTGCTGCTGCTGGGCCTGGTGGGCCAGGCGCTAAGCCTGCCGGTGTTCATCGGCGTGCTGATGCTGTTCGGCATCGTGGCCAAGAACTCGATCCTGCTGATCGACTTTGCCATCGAGGAAATGTCCAACGGCAGGAACAAGTTCGAGGCCGTGATCGAAGCGGGGCACAAGCGCGCCCAGCCGATCATCATGACCACGGTGGCGATGATCGCCGGCATGGTGCCCACCGCCGTTTCGCTGGGCGGTGACGCCGGCTGGCGCGCGCCGATGGGCACGGTCGTGATCGGCGGGCTGACCTTGTCCACCCTGCTCACTCTGCTGATCGTGCCGGCCGGGTTCAGCCTGGCCGACGGCCTCGAAAAGCGGCTTGGCCCGTGGCTGGCGCGGCGCCTGCTGACCAGCGAGCCGACCCAGCCCGGGAACCCCGGCCAGCATGAGGCATTCCCGGCGGAGTGACTGTCGCTCCCCGTCGCCTGGCTCGCCGCGCAAGGCCCCTGTTTCCGCCTGTTGACCGGGCACGCTCCACGCGCCTGGTGGCAACGGGCCTGCTTGTCGCCATGGCGGGGCTGTTCGTGCTGGCCCGCGCCATGCTGGCCGCGTCGGGCGGCGCGCCGATATGGGGCTATCTGCGTGCCTTTGCCGAAGCGGCGATGGTGGGCGGCCTGGCCGATTGGTTTGCCGTTACCGCGCTGTTCCGCCATCCGCTCGGCCTGCCGATCCCGCACACTGCGATCATTCCGGAAAACAAGGATCGCATTGCCGATTCGCTGGCCGGGTTTCTCCAGTCCAATTTCCTCACCCCCCAGGTGGTGGCGCGGCGCATGGCGGGCCTCGACGTCGCGGGTGCCGCCGGTGCCTTTCTCGCCACCCCCCGCGTCGCCGACACGCCCGGCGTGGAACGGGGGCGCCTGGCCGCGGGCGCTGCCAGCCTTGCCGCCGACATTCTGGAATCGCTCGATCGGGAACAGCTTGGCGGCATGGCCAAGGCGGCGCTGCGCCAGCAGATCGAACGGATCGACCTGGCCCCGCTGCTGGGCCGGATGCTTCATGCCATGATCGCCGATGGCCGGCATCTGCCGCTGATCGAAGCGCTGCTTGCCAGGACGGCACAGACTCTGGAAGCCAACGAGACCCTGCTGCGCAGCCTGATCCATGATCGGGCCAATGCCCTGGTGCGTCTGGTCAAGCTTGATGAACGACTGGCCAACACCATTCTCGACGGCATCTACAAGCTGCTGGCCGAAGCTGTCGTTCACCCCGAGCATCCCCTGCGCATGAAAATCGTCGAAGGGCTCGAGGCGTTGGCCCACGATCTGGTTCACGATCCGGCCATGCACGCCCGGGTCGATGCGATGAAGGCGGAAATCCTTGCCAATCCGGCTTTCACCGATTGGCTTGACGCCTTGTGGGAACGCACGCGCGGCGGCCTGCTCGCGGCAGTGCGCGGCGGCGGGGGCGGTCCGCATTCGGGCCAGATGGGCGTGGCCCTTGCCGATCTGGGGCGTGCGCTGCAAACCGATGCGCGCCTGGCGTTGCTGGTCAACCGCTTTGCCCGGCGCACGCTGGTGGGCATCGCCAGCCGTTATGGCGGGCAGATCGTGCGGCTGGTATCCGAAACGATCCGCCGCTGGGATGCCCGCACCGTCACGGCACGGATCGAGAGCGCGGTAGGACGCGATCTGCAGTTCATCCGCATCAACGGCACGCTGGTGGGTGGCCTCGTCGGGCTGATGCTCCATGCGCTGGACCGCGCCTTTTGACCCGGCTTTCGACATTGGCCTTCGGCACTGGTCTTCGATATGGGCCTGCGATACGGGGCGCGGCGATGGTTGCGCTTTGTTTCCCCTTGGGGTGGACCCTAGGGGTTTTCTCGACAGGGCAGGGCAAGGGGTGTAAGGCACAAGCATGACCGCGATACCGGCAACGCCCCTGCTCGACACTGTCGATACCCCTGCCGACCTGCGCAAACTGGCCCCCGGGCAACTGCGTCAGCTTGCCGACGAACTGCGTGCCGAGATGATTTCGGCCGTGGGGCAAACGGGCGGGCATCTGGGTTCGGGCCTCGGCGTGGTGGAACTGACCACCGCGATCCATTACGTGTTCGATACTCCGCGGGACCGGCTGGTGTGGGACGTGGGCCATCAGGCCTATCCCCACAAGATCCTGACCGGGCGGCGCAGCCGCATCCGCACGCTGCGTCAGGCGGGCGGGCTATCGGGCTTCACCAAGCGCAGCGAAAGCGAATACGATCCGTTCGGCGCGGCGCACAGTTCCACGTCGATTTCCGCCGCGCTGGGCTTTGCCGTCGCCAACAAGCTGGCCGGAAAGCCGGGCAAGGCGATCGCGGTGATCGGCGATGGCGCGCTGAGCGCGGGCATGGCCTACGAAGCGATGAACAACGCCGAGGCGGCAGGCAACCGCCTGATCGTGATCCTGAATGACAACGACATGTCGATCGCCCCGCCGGTCGGCGGCCTTTCCGGCTATCTCGCGCGGCTGGTATCCTCGCGCCCGTTCCTGGAACTGCGCGAGATCGCCCGGCGCCTGTCGCGCAAATTGCCGCGCCCGCTGCACCAGGCGGCCCGTAAAACCGACGAGTTCGCGCGCGGCATGGCCATGGGCGGTACGCTGTTCGAGGAACTGGGTTTCTATTACGTGGGGCCCATCGATGGGCACAATCTGGACCAGTTGATCCCGGTTCTGGAAAATGTGCGCGATGCCGCAGAAGGGCCGTGCCTGATCCACGTGGTGACGCAGAAGGGCAAGGGCTATGCGCCGGCCGAAGCGGCCGCCGACAAGTATCACGGCGTGCAGAAATTCGACGTCATCACCGGCGAGCAGGTGAAAAGCGCGGGCGGGCCGCCCAGCTACACCGGCGTTTTCGCCCAGGCCTTGATGGCAGAGGCACAGGCCGATCCCGCGATTTGCGCGATCACCGCCGCCATGCCTTCGGGCACCGGGCTCGACAAGTTTGCCAAGGCCTTTCCCGATCGCACGTTCGACGTGGGCATTGCCGAACAGCATGCCGTCACTTTTGCCGCCGGCCTTGCCGCGCAGGGGATGCGGCCGTTCTGCGCGATCTATTCCACGTTCCTGCAACGCGCCTATGACCAGGTGGTGCACGATGTGGCGATCCAGAACCTGCCGGTGCGCTTTGCCATCGACCGGGCGGGGTTGGTGGGGGCCGATGGCGCCACCCACGCCGGCTCGTTCGACGTGACCTATCTTGCCAGCCTGCCCAACATGGTGGTCATGGCCGCGGCCGACGAAGCGGAACTGGTGCATATGGTGCACACTGCCGCGTGCCACGACAGCGGCCCCATCGCTTTTCGCTATCCGCGCGGCAACGGCACGGGCGTGGCTCTGCCTGCGGTTCCGCAGGTGCTGGAGATCGGCAAGGGCCGCCTGGTGCGCGAAGGCAGCAAAGTGGCGATCCTCTCGCTCGGTACGCGCCTTGCCGAAGCGCTCAAGGCGGCAGACCAGCTCGATGCGCGCGGGTTGCCCACGACGGTTGCCGATCTGCGCTTTGCCAAGCCGTTGGACGACGATCTCATCCGCCGCCTGATCACCACGCACGATGTCGTCGTCACGATCGAGGAAGGGGCCATCGGGGGCCTGGGTGCACACGTGTTGACGATGGCCAGCGACGAGGGGCTTACCGATGCGGGCCTGAAAATCCGCACGATGCGCCTGCCCGACGTTTTCCAGGATCACGACTCACCCGAACGACAGTATGACGAAGCCGGCCTAAGTGCGCCGCATATCGTCGAAACCGTCCTCAAGGCTCTGCGCCACAACAGCGCGGGCATTCAGGAAGCGCGCGCCTGAGTTGGTGCGGCCAGGCTGGTGCGGTCGGATTGAGGTAAGGGCGGATTATGGTACGGGCGGATTATGGTGCGGGCGGCCGGACTTGAACCGGCACGGGCAAAGCCCGACGGATTTTAAGTCCGTTGCGTCTGACCAGTTTCGCCACGCCCGCACGAATGCCTGCGCTATAAAAGCCCCGCACCGGCACGCCAAGAGAAGATATCGCAATTAACGGCTTCCGGTGCGGCGGTTTGCGCGGTGCACCTTGAACGGCAGGCAGCGCTGTTCGCCATGGCAAAGCGCTGCCTGCCTCCCCCTGTAGCAGCGCAGCCTTGCCCCCATGGCCGCGCCACCGGTAGATCATTCAGCCCGGTATATCATCAGGCCGTCATTCCGCGTTGAGCCGGATCCTTATTTCCTTGCCCGGCTTGAAGTAGGGCACGCGCTTGCCGGGCACATCGACGGATTCCCCGGTGCGCGGATTGCGGCCCTTGCGTGCTTCGCGCTCGCGCGTGGAAAAAGCGCCAAAGCCGCGCAGTTCCACGCGACCGCCATCAGCCAGACGGCCGGCAATCTCGTCGAAGAATACATCGACGACGCGCTCGATTTCCTCGGCGCGAAGCCCCGGGCAATCCTTGACCAAGGCTTGCAGCAGTTCGGAACGTATCATTTCACTCCCCCAATATCGGTGCCCCCCGGCACCGCACGAGTCCCTGTTTGCACCTTGAGACCCCCGTCACGGCGCAATCGCCTTGTGCCAGACGTCGGACAAGTGTTCAACTTATCAAAGGTTGATAAAATGCCGCTAAAATGCGCCGGAATTGAGGCATTGTTGCAGATTAAGACAAAAAAGGGCGGCATGCTTGGGGCGGCGCACGCCCGGCTGCCTTCTCGTGGATTGCAGCCGGGAAACAGACGCCGGCCTTGCAAAGCGGCGCGGCCGTAAATTGCGTCTTTCCAAAGTGCGCAATGCCGCTAGTTTCCGCCGAAACTTGAACGGCCGGCTTGCCGGGCGCGTTTCCTTACGGAGCGGATCTAGAATGACAGTGGCGAGCACGCCCCCTTCGCAATCCCCGTCGCCGGCGGCCCATGGCGATACCGCCTGGTTCGGCCACCCGCGCCAGTTGGCCCGCCTGTTCACCACCGAGATGTGGGAACGCTTTGGCTTTTACGGCATGCGGGCCTTGCTCACGCTCTATCTCACCAAGCATTTCCTGTTCAGTGACAGCAAGACCAACGGCCTTTACGGAGGCTTTACGTCGCTCGTCTATCTCACGCCGCTGGTCGGCGGGCTGATCGCCGACCGGGTGCTCGGCTCGAAGCGATCGGTCAAATATGGCGCGATCCTGATGTCGCTGGGCTATTTCGTGCTGTGCTTCGGGGGAGAGACCGCGCGGCCGCATGCCGAGATCGCCGGCCAGCGTTACGTGGTGCTGGCCGAAAACACCGTGGATCGCCCCACCGCCACGGGCCAGGAAAAGCGCTATGTCGTCATCGACGGCGCGCGGTTGCAAATCCGGGGCAACGAGGATGGCAGCGTGGCGCTGCTCGCGCCCGACGGACAGGTGGCACGCACGGTGCCTGGCGACCAGTTCGTGACTGGCGGCACGCGGTCGTCGGTCTATGTCCTGCTCATGCTGCTGGGATTGTCGCTGGTGGCCGTGGGCAACGGCTTTTTCAAACCCAACCTGGCCACCGTGGTGGGCGAACTCTATGCCCCGGGCGATCGGCGACGTGACGCCGGCTTCACGATTTTCTACATGGGGATCAACCTGGGTTCGCTGTTTTCCCAGATCCTCTGCCCCTGGCTGGCCGATGCCGTTGGCTGGTGGGCCGGCTTTGCACTGGCGGCGATCGGCATGGCCGTGGCGTGGATGCTGATCCAGTTCGATGGCGGGCGCCTGGCCGGCTATGGAGAGCCGCCGCCGCGCAGCGGGCGCGATCTCGCGCCGTTCATCTATATCGGTGGCGTGGTTGCCGTGGGGGCGGCGATCCTGCTGTTCCAGAACGTCCTCGATGCGCAGCCGGTTGCCGCAGGGTCCAGTCTTGCCTCTTACGTCCTGGCGCTGCCGCTGCTGGGCAAAATCCTGTTTTCCAGCTTCCTGATCGGCGTGCCGGCGATCCTGGTCTATTCCTGGCGCGCCGGCAACCGCGCGGAATTCGAAATGATGGTGGCGGCCATGGTGCTGGTAACGTTCAACACCGTGTTCTGGACCTTGTTCGAACAGGCCGGATCGTCGCTGACTCTGTTCGCCGATCGCAACACCGATCTGTCGTTTTTCGGCCTGTTCAGCATTTCGGCCGGGCAGACCCAGTTCTTCAACGCCCTGTTCATCGTCGTTCTGGCGCCGCTGATGACGATCGTGTGGACCAGGCTGGCCGCCCGCGGGCTGGAACCATCGATACCGGTCAAGTTCGGCGTGGCCCTGGCGGGCGTGGGCGCCGGTTTCCTGTTCCTGGTCTGGGGCACGCGCTTTGCCGGCGCGGATTTCAAGGTTTCGGTGTGGTGGCTGATCGGGCTTTACCTGATCCATTCGGTGGCGGAACTGTGCATTTCGCCCGTGGGCATGAGCATGATCACCAAGCTGTCGCTGGCGCGCATCGTGGGGATGATGATGGGCGTGTGGTACCTGTCGATCGCCATGGCCCAATATGTCGGCGGAATTGTCGCGCAGGTGGCAAGCGTCAAGACCGTGGGGGGAGAGGTGACCAACCTGAAACTGAGCCTGGATACTTATACCGCCGTGTTCGACGTAATCGGCTGGTTTGCACTGGGTATCGGCATACTTCTTCTGCTGCTGGCCGGAATCTTGCGCAAGCTGATGCATGGCGTTCGTTGATCCACAACATAACTTTGGTTAGTACGCATGCGTGATTGTCCCGAAAAGACGCAAACTCATGTCCTTTTGGGTTGAATATTGCTGGTATCCGGAGATAGTAAATAACTGTTAAGCCAGATTGCAATAGACCTGTGCGTCAGCAAGGCAGGCTTGACGGAGTTTATCTTGATCGAACCATACGTACCGCTGGCCTTGGCAATGCTTTTCTTTGCCGGCTCACACTGGATATTGTCGCATCCGCTGCGCAACACGGCAGTCAGGTCGTTGGGCCGCAGCGGTTTTATGGCCGTCTATTCGATCGTTGCCCTGGCCGCCCTGGCTTTCGTGCTGATCATGCATGGTCGCGCGCCGGCCGGACCCATGCTGTGGGACGGTGCCGGCACGCTGCCCTGGCTGCTGGCCTCGGCATTGACCTTGTTCGCAACCGCGCTGTTCATCGCTTCGTTCGCTCGCAATCCGGCGCTGGCCCCGCGCAACATGAACGGGCTCTCGACCGTGCTGCCGCATGGGGTGTTTCGCGTCACGCGGCACCCGATGCTGTTCGCGATCGCGCTGTGGGGCGTTGCGCATGTGATCGTCGCCCCCAGTCCGCGCTCGCTGCTGCTCTATGGTGGCCTGGCGATCATGGCGGTCGGCGGCGCAGGGACGCAGGATGCCAAGTTCCGGGCACTTTACGACAAGGAATGGCGGATCTGGTCGCGCCGGGCGCCGTTCTGGCCCGATGTGCGCCAGATCGGCCGCCTGGGGCTGGCCTGGGGCGGGGCGCTGCTCGCGTGGGGAGTGGTGACGGCCCTGCACTGGGCGCTGGCCGGCATTCCGGCCGGGCCATGGCATTTTCTCCAGGTCTGATACCTGCGGCCGGGATATTCCCGAAACAGGGTTTTCCAGATGCCCTCGGTGGGGCAGGATCGGGCCATGGAACCTGCCCTCGTAACCGCGCGACTGGCGCTATGGCGTCCTCATCGGCGCGACCATGCCGGGCTGGTGGACCTTCTTGCGCCGAAAGCGGTGCGCCGCCACCTGGGCAACGGGCCGACCGGCGTTGCCGAAGAATTCCAGCGTCTGTTGCGCCAGGCTGGCTCATGGGCGCTTTATGACTACGGCATTTTCACCTGTCGCCGCCAGGGCGACGATGCGGTCGTCGGTGTTGCCGGCGTGTTCCATTCCTGGCGCGGTTTTGGCGAGGGGATGGACGATACGCCCGAGGCAGGCTGGATCTTTGCCCCCGCGTGCTGGGGACAGGGCCTGGCGCACGAAGCAATGGCCGCGGCACTCGCATGGTTCGATGCCGCCCATGGCCCGCGCCGGGTGGGCTGCATGATCGAGGCGGACAATGCAGCTTCGCTGGCGCTTGCCGCGCGGCTGGGCTTTGTCGCCTATGGCGAGCGGCGCGATCCGCGCGACGATGCCGTGCTCGTGCTGCTGGCGCGGGGCTGACCCGGTCTGTCCCTGCCGCGCCAGATGCGCAGCACGCTGTCATCGTCACGCCCGCCGCCATCGCACGCCCTCGGGCGCTCGGCCAGATCGGTGCAAAGCTGCACTTCCTGAAGCCAGCCGTCCGCGTTGGCATTGATCCGGATCGATTGTTGCGTCAGCCCCGGATTGCGCGCGATGAACGCGCGGCGCAGATCGCCGGCAGTCAACCCGCTACGGCGCGACAGGCGGTCCATGTCGGGCAGGCGCAAAGCCGCCACCCGGCGCGCGGCCTGCGCGAAATAGACTTCGGGCGTGGGAGACATGCAACTGCCGTGCTTGGCCCATTCGTGCGCCAGCAGGCGGGGCGAGGGCGTCATGCACAGGGCGCGGCGCAGGGTTTCGGCGCTGGGTACGGTGGCCGGGCACCATTGCGGCCACTGGTTGGGCAGTCCGTCGGGCCAGAGTCCATGCAGCACGAAACCGAACCGCCCCATGCGGCCATTGCATTGCAGGGCATTGGCCGGCTCGTCGCCACGGCTGCGGCAGAACTGGGGGGACCACGACAGCGCCAGCGTCATGCCCGTCAGCGGCCCGGTGCGGCGCGGGCCGTCGGGCTGGGGTAGTGCTTCGGGCGCGATGCGCGGCGGCAGCCGGCAGGTGGGGGCCGCGTCGGCCCTGACAGCGGCCGGCATGGCCGTTGCGGCAAAGGCAAGCACGGCAAGCGATAGCTTCATCGCGGCACCTCGTCAGAAAGGAGTGAAGTCGAGCCCGATGTCGGCCGCCGGCGCGCTCTGCGTCAGCCGGCCGACCGAAACGTAATCGACGCCCGACGCGACGATGGCGGCGATCGTATCGATCCGCACGCCCCCCGATGCCTCGGTGGGCACGCGGCCGGCCACCAGCGCCACGGCCTGGCGCAGCCGGTCGGGTGCCATGTTGTCGAGCAGCAGGCGCGTGGCGCCGGCCTGGATGGCAGGTTCGATCTGATCGATGTGGTCCACTTCGCAGATCACGTCGCGGATGCCCGCCGCCAGCGCGCGGTGGACGGCTTCGCCCACGCCCCCCGCCACCAGCACGTGGTTGTCCTTGATCATCGCCGCATCCCACAGGCCCATGCGGTGGTTATGGCCGCCGCCCATGCGCACTGCATATTTTTCCAGGTGACGGAAACCGGGAATGGTCTTGCGGGTATCGAGCAGCCGCGCACGCGTTTCGCCCATCGCGTCGACATAGCTGCGAGTCAGCGTCGCCACGCCCGATAGATGCTGCACCGTGTTGAGCGCCGATCGTTCGGCCGTCAGCATGGCGCGAGCCTTGCCGGCCAGCCGCATCAGCGCAGTGCCCGGCACCACTCTCGCGCCTTCGGCAACCAGGATCTCGATCTCGATCCCCGGGTCGATTGCGCGAAAGAAAGCCGCGCCGACCGGGAGCCCGCACACCGTGATCGCGTCGCGGCTTGCCATCACCCCGGCAAAGCGGGCATCGGCGGGAATGACGCTGTCGCTCGTCACGTCCCGCCCGCCGCCCGGCAGGCCCAGGCCCAGATCTTCATCGAGCGTGGACCTGACGAAAGCGGCGAGGTCGAACCCCGGAATGGTGAACGCGGTCATGCCCGCGCCTTACCGGCTTATGCCGGGGGTGCCAATCGCATTCGCCGGCACAGCCGCACGCCCGCCTATTCCGGCGATGCGTGCGCCGCGATCCAATCCTTGCGCAACGCCACCTTGTCCACCTTGCCGATCGGCAGCAGCGGCAGGCTGTCCATGATCACATAGTGCTTGGGCACCTTGTAGTTCGCCAGGTTCTTGCGGCAGTGCGCTTCGATTTCCACGGTCTCGATGCCGGCACTGCTCGAGATGAACGCCACACCCACTTCCTGCCAAAGCGGGTCGGGCACGCCGATCACGGCGACGAGCTCCACTGCGGGGATCATCTCGATCACCGTCTCGACTTCGCGCGGATAGACGTTGTACCCGCCCGACTTGAACATTTCCTTCTTGCGGCCGACGATGCTGAAACTGCCATCGGCATTCCGGGATCCGATGTCGCCGGTGCGCAGCCAGTCCCCGTCCATCGCCTGCGCCGTCGCTTCCGGATTGTTCCAGTAGCCGGCCATGTTGAATTCGCTGCGGGACTGGATTTCGCCCGACCCCGGGCCGACGATCTCCGTGCCATCCTCGTCGGCAAGCCGCACTTCCACCCCGCGGTTGGGAAAGCCGACCGTTTTCTCCAGAATTTCGAGGTCCGACGTGGGGGGAACCACGGTCACGGCACCGACAGTTTCGGTGAGGCCGTAATTGGTGGCGACCCGGCCGCACCACGCCAGCAGGCGCACGATCAGGTCTCGCGGCATGGCGCCGCCTTCCCACACGATCAGTTCCACCGAACGCAGATCGTACTGCTCGAATGCCGGGTGGGAAAGCTGCATCTGGTAAACGCTGGGAACGGTCAGCAGACAGGTGATCTTTTCGCGCTCGATAAGCTGAAGCGACGTTTCGGTGTCGTACTTCTCCATGAACACGATCGTGCCGCCCGCCACCACGGTGGGGCACGATACGTCGGCAACGCAGCCGACATGGTTGATCGGAAAATAATTCAGTATGCGCAGGTGGCTTACCGGCCATATCCGGTTCTGTTCGACGCTGGTGCCGACCAGCGCGCCATGCTTGAGGACTGCGCCCTTGGGTTTTCCGGTCGAGCCCGAGGTATAGACGATGAGGCACGGATCTGTCCGGGAGCAGGCCTGCGCGGCGGCCGTCCGCCGCTCCGTCTGGTCGCCCGCGGCTTCGCAGAATTCGGCCAGCGAGAGGCAACCGGCCAGCGCCTCGTCAAGCGTGACGATGCTTTCGATGGATGGCGCTTCGGCTTTGATCGCTTCGATCTCGCCGGAAAAATCCCGGCCGGCGATGCGCACCCGGGCAAACAGCAGCCGCGGCGTGGAATCGTGCAGAACGGTCAGGATCTCGCGGAGCTGGTAGGCCGGGTTTAGACCCACCCAGATTGCCCCGATCGAAGCGGCCGCCATGAAGCTGGCAATGTAATCGGGATGGGGCGGAGATAGCATCGCCACGCGATCGCCCTTGCCGATGCCGGCCTTGAGCATGCCATCCGCCAGCGCGCGGACCGTGGCATCGAGTTCGGCATAGCGGATGCGTCGCTCCCCGATCACCGCCGCGATGGCGTCGGGCGTCACGCGCCCATAGTGCTCGACATAGTCGCTGATGCGTTCAAAGACGGGGATAGTCATTCGGGTGTCACCCAGATTGCAAGCCATTCGGCAACCAGTGCAGGGCGGGTTTCGCCCTCGATTTCGATCGTGACGCCGAACGTCACGATGATGCGGCCCTTCGCATCGGTTCGCGTGTCGATCGTCTTGAAGTGGCCACGGATGCGGCTGTTGACCGGCACCGGGCAGATCAGACGCAGGCGGTTCATGCCATAGTTGAGGTAATAGCCTTCCTTGGCCGGTATGCGCGAAGGTTCGGTGCCCGAAGCCGAGTGGAACAGATGCGTGAGAAGCGAGATCGTCCAGAAGCCGAACGCGATCGTATGGCCGAATGGCCCGACGTCTCTCGACCATTCGGGATCGAGATGCATCGGATCGTCATCGTGCGTCGCGTAACCGAAGCTGTCGAGAAGCTTCTGTTCCACGGTCACCCATTCGGAGGTGCCGATTTCCGACCCTGGCGCGTATCGGGCAAAGCCTTCTTCATTCAACTTGTCAGCCATCGCGTGCTCCAATGAGAATCCAGAATTGTCGGGCGCCGGTCAGGCCTGGTCGCGCGTCAGGCTGTTTCCGCCCGTCCACAGCAGCGCCGCGCAGGGCAAAAGCAGAGTCGTCACCGCCATGAGCGCGAAGCGCAATCCGTCGGCCGGTCCATGGACGGTGGCAAGAAAATCGCTGGCCCCACCTGCAACGACCGGGCCCAGCCCCAGGCCCAGCGTGTTGGAGAACAGGAACACCAGCGCCACGGCCGTCGCCCGTCGCCCCGCCCCGCAAACCAGCTGGATGACCGAAAACATCGGCGGCAAGGCCCCGCCGGTCAGCGCGGCAGCCAGCAGCAGCGTCACCCAGAGCGCTGTGACCGAAGAGACGGTCATGAATGCGATGACCGAAACGAACGTGGCGACAAGGCAGATCGCGGGCAAGCGCAGCAGCCAGGCTTCGTTGCGCCGCGCGAGGCGGCTCGCCAGTTCGCCCAGCAGATAAGTGCCGATCGCACCGCCGACCACGTTCGTGATCCCGAACATCGCGCCGGCGGCCGCAACGCTCATGCCGTGCGTGCGGATGAGAAACGAGGGGACGAACATGAAAGCGCCGAATGCGACGAAGTAATACAGCGTCATGGCGGCCGTCATGATGCGATACGTGCGCTTGGCCATGAGGCCCTTCGCGGCCGACAATACCGGTTCGGGTGCTGCCTGCATGGCCTGCGCGCTGCGCGGCTCGGTCAGCCAACGCCGTACGAAGAAAGCGAAAAGCAGCCCGGGCGTGGCGATTGCGATGAACGCGATGCGCCAGCCGTAATGGCTTTCGATCCATGGGCCGGCGATCGTTGCCACCAGCACGCCCACCGTGGGGGCCAGCGTGTAGATCGCGATGGCACGCGGGCGGTCTTCCGGCGAATAGACGTCTCCGATCAGGCCCTGCGCCGCCGGGATCGCCCCTGCCTCTCCGGCGCCGACGCCGACGCGGGCCAGAACCAGCAGGAAGAAGGTGGACGCGATCCCGCTCAGCAGGCTCATCACGCTCCAGAACGCGAGCATGATCGCGATTTTCATCGAACGGTTGCCACGATCCACCAGGCGGGAGATCGGCACGCCGAGCGTGGCATAGAGCGCCGCGAAGGCAAAACCAGTCAGCAGGCCGAGTTCCGTATCCGAAACCTTGAATTCGGCCTTGATCGGCTCCAGCAAGACGCTGATCACCGTCCGGTCGGCATAGTTGAAGACGCAGATCAGGAATAGCGTTGCCAGTGTAAGCCATTGATTGCGGCGCGATATGCCTTGGCCCGGAAGCACCGGTTGCGGCTGGGGCGGCGTGGCCCCGCCGATCACGGCCTCCCCGCTCATAGCGCTTTGAGCCTTGCGGTTTCGGCCGCGACATGCCGGGCGAGAACGGGAAGCGGCAGCGCCCCCGGTTTCATCACCGCGTCGTGAAACTGGCGAATGTCGAACCGGTCACCCAGGGCACGCGCCATGTCCGCGCGCAGATCGATCAGGAACTCGTCACCCAGCTTGTAGGCCAGGGACTGCGCCGGAATGTCGCACGCGTAGCGGATCGTTTCGGTGCAGATATCCGCTTCAGGCATGAAAGCGTTCTCCCGCATGTAATCGCGTGCCTGCTCGAGCGACCAGCCCAGGGCGTTCATGCCGGTGTCGACCACCAGGCGGCAGGTCAGGAAGGCGTCCATCATCAGCCGGCCAAACCGCTCCTCGGGCTCTTCGTACATCCCGATCTCCCCTGCCAGCGTCGCCGCGTATTCGGCCCAGCCTTCGTTATAGGCATTGACGAAGCTGTACTGCCGGATCGGGTGAAGATCGGCGTTCTCCCTCTGAAACGCTTCGTGCAGATGATGTCCGGGGACAAGCTCGTGATAGTTCAGCGCCGCAATGTTGGGCAGCGGGGCGCCCGAAAGGTTGCGCGTGTTGAACAGATAGAGGCCCTGTTCCTGCGTGGCGCTCGGGGCGGAATAGAAGCCGAAGGTCATCGAGCCTTCCAGGGCTTCGGGCAAGGGCGCGGCATCGCAATCCGCTTTCGGGGCAAAGTTGAAGTATGCAGGCATATGCGGGGCAAGCCGCTGCATGTAGCGGCGAAACAAGGCCTGGATGGCCCCAGCGTCCCCGGCCCGCCAGCGGCTGTCTGCGGCAATGCGCGCGAGATAGTCGGCGGGCGTTCCGGCGAAGCCTTCTTCGGCGAAAAGCCTGTCCATCTCTGCCCGGACACGTCCCATGCGCTCCAGCCCGCGCTGATGGACCAACGCGGGTGTCAGATCGAGTGTGGTGTGAAGCCTGACCAGCTCGGCATAGACTTCGCCGCCGCCCGGATACTGGCTTATGCCGACCTGCTCGGGCGCGCTGCGGGCATAGTCGGGCGAAGCGAGATAGGCGATGAACGCATCATAGCGTGGCAGCACCGCGCGCGCGACAACCTGGTCCACCCGTTCGGCAAAATCGGGCGATCCCCCGGTAACGCGCTCGGGCGAAATGCCGAGGCCGGGCGCCGCGCGTTCCCGGAACTTGGCGAGCAGATCCAGCGACTGGGCAAGCTGGGGCCGCGGAATGTAGATGCCGCGTGCCGCCTGTCCGCGCGTGCGGGTCTCAAGCTGTTCGATCAGGCGGCCGAAGTCTGCCAGCAGCCTGAGATAATGGTCCTCGCCTACAGTAGAGGAAATGGAAAAGCTGCCGAGTTTTTCGTAGGCATCGTTGAGCAGGAAACCGCCGGCGTAGGCCGTCGGCGCGAAGAGCCCGAAAAATCCGACACCCATCGGATCGAACACGAGCCAGTACCAATCGGGCTCCCGCGTCCACATCTGCGCGCGCGACCGCGCAATATCGAATGTGAGGCTGAGGTCGATGGGCAGCGCGCCAAGGTCGATGTCCCTGCTTTGCGTGAGGAGGGCGGCGGCATGGGCCGCTCTTGCCTCCACCGCTTCGAAGCTCATGTCCGCGATGCTGAAATCTGCCAGATCCAGCTCACGACGAAAGAACGCCTGGGACTGCATTTCCTGCCAGACCGCCTCGATAAAGGCTTCCGCCTTTCTAATGGCCGTATCCATCGTGCCCTTCCGGATTACAGGTGATCAAAGTCCCGCTCAACACGTCTCCAGCTGCTTGACGACCTGCCCGCCCTTCATCACCATCATGATATTGTCTTCCTCGGCGAAGACCTTGATATCGTCCAGCGGTTCGCCGTCGACCAGAACGAGATCGGCCATGGCCCCGGGCCGGATCACGCCGATCCTGCCCTCGGCCCGCAGAATCTTCGCATTGATGGATGTTGCCTGGGTCAGGATTTCGACCGGCGAATAGATACCCTCACGCAAGAGCAGCTCGTTGAGCTGATCGGATTCCAGATCGCCGAGCAGGTCGGAGCCAAGTCCGACAATGACGCCCGCGTCCTTGCAGTTCTGCAGGCCCGTGCGCATCTGGCGCTGCACATGCTTGAGCTTTTCGACGCTGTTGGCATGAAGGTTGGCTTCCGCGCTTCGCGCCGCATAGGAATCGACCACTGCCAGCGTGGCAACGACGAAGACGCCGCGCTCGGCCGCCAGCCGCGCCGTTTCGGGCGTGATCATGCTGGCGTGTTCGAGGCAGTGCACGCCCAGTTCGATCGCGCGGCGTATGCCTTTGTCGGTGTGCACGTGGGCCGTGCAATAGATGCCATGCCGTTCGCATTCGCTGACGATGGTCGAAACTTCCTCGTCGCTGAACTCAAGCGCGTCCAGACGGCTGCCGGATGTGGTCACGTCGCCCGAAGCGATGAACTTGATGAACGAGGCCCCGCGCCGGATGTTTTCGCGGACCGCGGTACGGATCGCGTCCACGCCGTCGACGATGGCGCTCATGGTCGAACACTGGCCGCAGGCGCAGGCACCGCCCGTCGAGAACCGCGCGTCGTGCGGATCGCGCAGGTCGAAGCCGCCGCCGGTCTGCGTCAGTGCCCGGCCGCAATAGAACATGCGCGGTCCGCGGATGAAGCCCCGGTCCAGCGCCTGGGCCAGGCCATAATCGCCGCCGCCCACGTCGCGCACCGTTGTGAAGCCACGGTCCAGCATGCGGCCCAGCATGAAACTGGCCCAGCCGGTGCGCAGGGTATCGGGTGCCTTGTCGACCACTTCGGCGTTGGCTGCCATGCCGAACGCGTGGATATGCGCGTCGATCAGCCCCGGCATCAGTACTTTGCCGCCGCAATCGATCATGTCTCCGTCGTCCGGATGCGGCGTCCGTTCCGATACCTCTGCGATGAGGCCGCCCCTCACGAAAACGTTGAGACCGTGGCGCAGGCCCTGGAACTCACCATCGAAAACGCGGGCATTGATAAGAACCGTCATCGGTGGACCTTCCAGCTTTCCGTATCAGAATACGATACATCCCTGCATCGTGTTTGCAACCGTGCCGTATATCAGGCCACGACCAATGGCCGCTGCCGCTCTTGCGTTTCCTTCCCCGCCCGCAGCCCGGCGAGCTTTGCCTCGCGCCACGCGGCCGTCGCTTCGAATGCACGCAGTTTGACATGGCCGAAGCCACGAATGCGATCGGGGTACTGCGCCAATTCGCACAATGCTGCATGATTGTCGGCAGACAGCGTGGGCAGCAATTCTTCGATGAGGCCACGATAGCGTGCGATCTCCTGGCGCTCCATCCGGCGTTCCCGGCTGTAGCCGAATGGATCGATCATCGTGCCGCGCACGTGCTTCATCGTCCGCAGCATGCGGAACACCGGCAGTATCCATTCCCCGAATGCAATTTTCCGGGGCTCGCCGCCTTTCCCGAACAGGCTGAGGACCGGCGGCGCAAGATGGAATTTCAGCCTGGCCGACGCGCCGAACCTGCGGCGCAGATCATCGAGGAATTCGTCGCGGGTGTGCAGCCGGGCGATTTCGTATTCGTCCTTGTAAGCCATCAGCTTGGCCAGCGCGCGCGCCACCGCGATCGCCAGCTTGTCGGACGCGATCGCCGCTTGTTCGCGCGCCTGGACATTGCGCACGAATGCTTCGTAGACATCGGCATAGCCCGCATCCTGATAGGCGGTCAGCCACGCACGGCGATGGGCGATGATGTCTTCGAGGCTGGTCGGGCTGCCGGCCGCCGGCACTGCCGGCAGAAGGCTGGCACAGCTATGCGATCGCCCGGCCCGGAACGCGGCAATGTTGGTCTCGACCGCCAGGCCGAGTTCGGTGATCGCGGCTTCGATCGCGTCGGGCGAAACGGGTATCGCGCCTTCCTGGCATGCGTAGCCGAGCAGGATCATGTTGGCTGTCGCGGCGTCGTCGAACAGCGTCAGCGCCAGGGCATGGGCGTCGAGCGTGCTCAAGGCATCAGGATCGGCAAGGCGGCCCGCCAGTGTCTGCAGTGCGAGCGGCGTCGGCGTGACGAAGTCGGGATCGAGCTGGAAATGGGCGGTTGGCGGCGCATGGCGATTGGCCACGACCTTGCTGCGCTGCGGATCGATTGCCTGCAGCACGTCTGCGCCCGCACCGGCCACGGGGTCGCAGACGATGACGGCGTCGGCATTGCCTTCGGGAATACGCGCCGCGCGCGGCTTCTGGTCCGGCGGGCCGATCCGCAGGTGGCTGAGAACCGCGCCGCCTTTCTGCGCCAGCCCGGTCATGTTGAAGCTTGTTGCCGCAAGCCCGCTTTTGCGAGCGGCCGACGCCAGGATCATGCTGAGCGTCACCACGCCGGTGCCGCCGATTCCGGAGAACAGGATCGAAAACGGCTTGTCGGCGGGCGGTAGCGCGGGTGCGGGCAGATTGTCGAACTGTGGCAGGCTGCCGCGTTTGCGGGAAGCTGCCCCGGCGTGCACGCTGACGAATGAGGGGCAGAACCCGTCCGCGCAACTGGTATCCATGTTGCAGCTTGACTGGTCTATCTGCCGCTTCCTGCCGAGCGCGGTTTCGAGCGGCATCACGCTGACGCAGTTCGACTTCTTCGAGCAGTCACCGCAGCCTTCGCAAACTTCGGGATTGATGAAGATGCGCAGGTCAGGCGCCTTCGCCAGGCCGCGTTTGCGGCGGCGGCGCAGTTCCGTGGCGCAGACCTGCGAATAGATAAGAACCGTCGTGCCAGATACCTGCGCCAGCGCCTTCTGCACCGTATCGAGTTCGCCGCGGTCGTGAATGGCAACGCCTGACGGAACCTTGCCCTGCAACGCCTGCGGATGGTCCGTCACGATCACGCACCGCGCCACGCCGGCCGCCTGTACTTGCTGGGCAATGTCCTGTGCCGTCATCGCCCCTTCGACAGGCTGGCCGCCGGTCATGGCCACGGCATCGTTGTGCAGGATCTTGAACGTGATGTTGACCTTGGCGTTGACCGCGGCACGGATCGCCAGCAGCGCCGAGTGCGAAAACGTGCCGTCGCCCAGGTTCTGGTAGATATGCGCGCGGTTGACGAAGGGCGCGGCGCCGATCCAGTTTGCCCCTTCGCCGCCCATCTGGACAGGCGGAAACGTAGCCCGGTCCATAAACATTGCCATGCCGTGGCAACCGATGCCGCCCAGGGCCACGGCGCCTTCGGGCACCTTCGTCGAACGATTGTGCGGGCAGCCCGAGCAGAAATAGGGCATCCGGGCAGGAACGCCGCTTGCCGGGGCGGGCGGCGCGCCCAGCGCGGCATGGCCGGGTACGGGAATCCCCAGGCTTTCCAGCCGCTGCGCAATGACGCGGGCAACGCCAACCGGATCGAGCTGCTGCCATGACGACAGCAGGGGTTGGCCGTGTTCGTCGGTCTTCCCGACAAGACGCGGCCGGTCGTCGCGGTTGACGATGGCGGACGCGATCTGGCTTTGCAGAAGCTCGCGTTTTTCTTCCACCACCAGGATTTCACGCGCGCCGGCGGTCGCTTCAAGCAGCCCGGCCCGGTCCAGCGGCCAGACAAGCCCCGCCTTGTACACCTGCACGCCGTGGGCGAGGCATCGCTCTTCGTCGAAGCCAAGCAGTTTCAATGCCTCCGCCACGTCGCCAAAGGCTTTGCCGGCCGTTACGATTGACAGGGTAGGCGACAGGCCGTGCGGGTCGGCCCCGATGGCGATGCGATCGATCCGGTTATGGCGCGCGAATTCGGCCGCCAGCCGCAGCTTGCGGTCCACCAACAGGGCCTCATGCTGCAGCGGCGCATAGGTGCCGACGAAATTGACGCCGCCTGGCGGAACATCCGCGCTTTCCGGATTGGAAAAGGACTGGCGCTCCACGGCGGCCAGGTCCACCGTGCCGGTGGTTTCCGCTGTTTCGTTGACCAGCTTGAGCCCTACCCAGGTACCGGCGAACCGCGAAAGCTGCCATCCTGCCAGCCCATAGGTGATGACTTCGGCCACATCGGCTGGATAAAGCACCGGTATCCCGAGTGCGGCAAGCAGGGGCTCGCTCTGGTTGGGCACGGTCGAAGACTTGGACGGGTGATCGTCGCCAAAGGCGATCAGAACGCCGCCCAGAGGCGCAGACCCTGCCAGATTGCCATGACGCAGCGCATCGCTGGACCGGTCGACGCCCGGACCCTTGCCATACCACAAAGCGAAGACACCGTCGCAGTTGGCGCCGAACTGGGCGATCTGCTGCGTTCCGGCCACTGCCGTCGCGGCCAGATCCTCGTTCAGCCCGGGCTCGAAAACGATATCGTCGAGCTGGGATTTTTTCGCAGCCTTGACCAGTTCGGTATCCACACCGCCCAGCGGCGATCCGCGATAGCCCGAGACGAACCCCCGCGTGTTGCGGCCCAACGCCCGATCGCGATCGCGCTGCAGCGCCAGCAGGCGTACGAGAGCCTGCGTCCCGCTGAGGAACTCGGTCTTGGTCATCCTGCTATGTCTCCCGAGGCAGGTTGTCGTCAGAAGGCAACAGCGTCGCTATTGCTGCGATTGTGCGATGCGGCATGAAGAAGTCGGGTGTCGGGATCACGGCTGATCGCCACCCACTTTCCTTCTCCGCCTTCCCTAACCTCGCTCAGCGGTATCTCCCGCCAGGCATAGCCGGTATCGTCGAGCACGTAGGTGTCATAACGCCCGATCGGAAGGTTGATCGTCTGTTGCATCGTCTTCATGTCCAGCCCGGGGACGAAGAAATCGGCCGTATTGACTGCCTGCTCCACGCTCATGCCGAAGGCCGTCACGTTCAACAGGCACTGGAACGTCCGATGATGCAGCCCGGCGCCCATCGAGGCAAAGCTGACGGCTGGCCGGTTGCCCTTGAACAGGATGCCCGTTTCGGTGATCGCCGGCAGCCGCTTGCCGGGGCCGGTCGCGGCAATGGCCTGCTGCTGGAAAGAGCCCGGGTCCCCGATGGTAATACCGTCGATCGTGATGGCCGTCTTGCCCCAGATCACGGAATTGATCGACAAGGTGATCGAAGCCATGTTGCCGTCGGCATCGACTGCCACGACGTCGTCGGAATGGCGTGGCTTGGCTGGAATGAAGGGAACGAGCTGGACGCCGGACGAAATGCGCTGCCAGATCGCCTTGGCATGGTCCATGGTCACGCGCGCTTCGGGCGACATGTCGAGGCCGGGGAACGTCGTGGCCACCACCGATGCCGGCAACTCGCTGATATAGCCAAGGTTCGCAATGTCGAGCGCCTTGCGCAACGCCTTGCCATCCCTGGTCCAGTGCGGACCATCGGCTAGGCCGGAAACGATCGCAAGGTTCTGGGCTTCGATCATCGCCACGCCGCCGGCGTTTGGCCAGGGATTGGTATAGATGCTGTAATCGCCATAGATCGGAGCGACCAGCGGTTCCTTCCACAATACCTCGTAGCGGGCAAGGTCATCCAGTGTCATCTTGCCGCCATCGGCCTGCACGGCCTTGACCAGCTTGCGCGCCCAAGGGCCAGTATACATGTACTGCGCACCCTGTTCGGCCACGCGACGCAGGGTTTCGGCCAGCGCCGTCTGCCGGAACACTTCGCCGGTCTGGTAAATGGAACCATCGGGCTTGAGAAAGTTGGCCTTGGTTGCAGGCAGGCGGGCCAGATCTTCGCGGCGGAACTGGA
Source organism: Novosphingobium sp. DS6-6 (assembly GCF_057784975.1). NCBI lineage: Bacteria > Pseudomonadati > Pseudomonadota > Alphaproteobacteria > Sphingomonadales > Sphingomonadaceae > Novosphingobium > Novosphingobium sp. DS6-6. The sequence goes on from NZ_JBYNTS010000005.1 coordinate 62,467, forward strand.
ATTCCCCGGCAAGCGCACGCGAAACCGGCATGCCGTTTTCGGCAATGTGGATCGCAGGGTCGAACAGGGTGGCGAAAGGCAGGCGTCCGAATTTGGCGTGGGCCGCTTCGACTCCCTTCATGAAACCGCCGACCAGCGCGGTACGCCCGCTGGCCGCCCCGGCGCCTCTGCGGCCGCTTTCGGTGGCAAGGTCGATTCCGCCGGGAATGGACAGGGGATCGCGTTCGTTGGCGACCGTGTTCCATTCCGCGTTCATCGTATGCACCTTGCCGGTGCTGGCCTCGTAATAGACCAGCGACATGATGCCGAAATAGCTGACGGGCGCGCCGGCGGTGAGAGCGATCTGGGCAAGCGCCGCCGTCAATGCGGCATCGATGGCCGAACCGCCCTTGCGCAGCGCTTCCAGGCCGGACCGGGCGGCCAGGGCGTTGTAGGAAACGGTGACGGCACCCTTGTAGCCAAGAGCCGAACCGGCGGCCGTGCGATCCTGAAGCTGCAGGCGCATGTAGCGGTCGTAATCGCCGGCAGGCCAGGTCGAGGGAGAGAGATCGACACGCGCCGTGCCCGGTGCGGCGCGGGCCACGATCGGCGGGGTGCCCATGGCAACGGCGGAACCCAGCAGGGCCTTGTTGAGCGTACGGCGATCCACTTGCATCGGTCTCTCCATCGTCCGGCATCGCTGACGGCAAAATCTTGCCGCATCAGCAGTTTGTTTTTTGCGGTGCCCGACGCTGGGGCCGCCGACTCATTGCCCACCCTCATGGTGCCTGCAATACAGTAGTGTATTGCAGGCACCTGTCAAATCCCGGCTCGCTTGCCGGCCGATCTTCTGGCGCGCGAACGCATCTTGTCGTTCAATCGAAAACGATCGTGCTGTTGCCATTGACGAACACTCGCCCCGTCGCATGCCATTGCACGGCACGGGCCAGTACGCTGGCTTCCACTTCCTGGCCGATCTGCACCAGCTCGGAAGGCCAGCGCGCATGGTTCACCCGGCGGACGTCCTGCTCGATGATCGGCCCTTCGTCGAGATCGGTGGTGACGTAGTGGGCCGTGGCGCCGATGATCTTCACACCGCGGGCGTGGGCTTGGTGATAGGGCTTGGCGCCCTTGAAACTGGGCAGGAAGCTGTGGTGGATGTTGATGCAGCGGCCAGCCAGCGCCGCGCACAGGCGCGGGCTCAGCACTTGCATGTAACGCGCGAGCACCACCAGATCGACCTTTGCTTCCTCGATCAACGCCAGCAGCCGGTCTTCCTGCGCCTGCTTGGTTTCGGCCGTCACGGGCAGATGATGATAGGGAAGGCCGCACCATTCGACGAACGAGCGCATGTCGTCATGGTTGGAAACGACTCCGACCACATCGACCGGCAACTGGCCGGCTTGCCAGCGATGCAGCAGGTCGTGCAAACAGTGGCCGAACTTGGACACCATCAGCAGCACGCGGGGTTTCTCGTCCAGATAACGGATCCGGTACTCGATATCGAACCGTGCCGCGATCGGCGCCATCGCTTGGGAAAGGGTGGCTGGCGAGGTAGCGGATTGCTCGCCCGCGAACACGACGCGCATGAAGAATTCCTGCCCCGTCGGGGTGGCATGCTGATGCGCTTCCTGTATCGAACAGCCCTGCTGGTGGATGAATCCCGAAACGGCCGCCACCACGCCGGGGCGGTCGGCGCATCGCACCGTGAGGAGATAGCAGTCTTGCTTGGTCATTGTGTCTCCGCAAATTGCCGGAATTCGAGCGCGGCGTCGTCGAGCCAGCTTTGCAGATAGTCGGCAAAGCCCGCTTCTGTGGTAAGCCTGAAGGCATTCGGCGCGATCCGTTCGACCAGCACGCGGATCTGCGCAAACCGGGTCCTCGCGCAGTGGTCGTGCCCGAACGTAGCGATATGCAGGTCCAGCGTGCAGCCTTTCGACAGCAGCGCGGCGGCGGCTGGCCCGCTTACCAGAAAGCTGACAAGCCCATCGGTTACGTCGGCAAAATGCCACGCGCCTGGAAAATCGAGCGAGTCCAGTATCGCCTGATCGGCATCCACCACCATGTATTCGCCCGGCCCCAGCCACAGGACGCGCGGCCGCGTACCCACCGCGCGATTGGCGGGCGGAATGGTCAGGCCCGACCCCTGCAGTTCGGCCAGGCCGACGGCGTGCGCTCTGACCTTGAGAAGATGAGCCCTGGCAAAATCGGCTCGCTCGACGGTCACGCCCTGCGCGGTTTCGTTATGCTCGGCCATCGCTCACTTGAGCCTCTCGTTCTCTGGATCGTAGACACCCGGCTTGATGACGATCGCTTTCCACTCGCGGGCATCGCCCGTGGTGATGGACACGATCTGCCCGAGCCGCTCCAGCCCGCCCCGCAGCATTCCCAGGGCGACCGGCCGGCCCAGCAGGGGACTGAAAACGCAGGACGTGACATAACCTTCGCTGTCCCGGTGTCTGGCGGTGCCCTGCACGATGTGCGCGCCGACCGGCGGCGCATCGGTTCCCACGATTTCCAGGCCGACGAACTGGTGCCGGTCCGCGCGGGCGTCGTTCTCGCGCAGGAGCGACCGCTTGCCGATGAAATCGACCTTGCGCCGCAGAACGTGGCCCCAGCCCACGTCCAGGGGATTGGTGGTTCCATCGGTATCGCCGCCGATATGGAGATAGCCTTTTTCCGTCCGCAGGATCATCCAGGCCTCGACGCCCACCGGCGTCAGGCCATGGCCGGCCCCCGCGGCCATCAGGCTGTCCCACAACACCCGGGTGGAGCGGGCCGGAACGTTGATTTCGAAACTCGTTTCACCGGTGTAGCTGACGCGCAGGACACGGACGGGAAGACCCGCCAGCATGCCTTCCGCAAACGACATGTGCTCCATTTCGCGGACCGGCAATGTCGTGCCGGCATCGATCAGAATGTCGCGCGCCTTGGGCCCGGTCAGGGTCAGCACGCCCCAGGCGGACGTGACCGGAACCGTGACCACGTCGAGGTTCAACCATTCGCACTGCAGCCATTCCTCGAGCCAGGCGGCGATCCGGTCCGCCCCCGCGCTCGACGTGCAGACCAGGAACCGCTCGTCCCCCAGGCGCGTCACCACGCCATCGTCGATGATCACCCCCTGCTCGTCGAGCATGAGGCCATAGCGCACGCGGCCCTGCTTGAGCGTGGACATCGCCCCGGCATAGACGAGGTCGAGAAACCGCCCGGCGTCAGGCCCCACCACTTCGATCTTGCCCAGCGGAGAGGCTTCGAACAGCCCGGCGGCGGTGCGCACTGCCAGTGCCTCCCGCTGTTCGGCAGCATGAAGCGACTCGCCGTTTCCGGGATAGCTCGACGGACGCGCCCAGCCGCCATGATCTTCCAGCACCGCGCCGGCCGCGACATGGCGGTCGTGCGCCGGCAATTGACGCAAGGGACGGAACAGCTTGCCCCGCGCCCGCCCGCCGAACACGGCAAGAGGCACCGAGGTGAACGGAAAGCGAAAGCGGGTATGGCCCACGTCCTGGGGCTGGCGCCCCGTAAGCGCGCCCATGATGGCCAGCGCGTTGACGTTCGCGGTCTTGCCCTGGTCCGTCGCCATGCCCAGCGTGGTGTAACGCTTGAGATGCTCGATGGCCTGGAAATTCTCCCGGGCGGCCAGCGCGATATCGTCGCTGGTAACGTCGTTCTGGAAATCGACGAAGGCCTTGCCCGGCGCATCGACCTGCCACAGCGGCAGCAACCGCTCCGTCGCTGGCTCGCCCGCGGCGACGGGCGCTTCCCGGTTGTCGGGGGTCCGCCCGGCCGCCTGCGCTTCCGCCAGGCCCGCGCCATGGCCATCCAGCAGCACTTGCGCTGTCGACCAGATTCCCGCCGCGGTGCCTGCCACGCGGGGCAGGCCTTCCGCGGGACGGGGAACGAACGTGGCCAGCTCCTCGCTCCACGCCAGGTTTCCGCCCGCCTGGCTGTAGAGGTGAAGGGCGGGATTGTGCCCGCCGGAAACCGACAGGTGATCGCAGGCGATCCATTCGGACTTGCCGTCATGCGCCACATGCACGGCGGCCAGTGCCTTGCGGCCGCGCGTGCCGACGATTCGCCCGCCCGCGATCAGGCGGACGCCGCGTTCGCGCAGGCGCGCGGCAGCGGCCTCGGGCAACGCGTTGCGCGCATCGATCAGGGCGGCAACGCCGGCGCCCGCATCGCGCAGCGCAAGCGCCGCGTCATAAGCCGCATCGTTATTGGTGAACAACACCGCGTTGCGGCCGGGCACGACGGCGAAGCGTCGAACATAGGCGCGCGTCGCATCGGACAGCATGATGCCGGGGCGGTCGTTGCCGGGAAAGACCAGCGGGCGCTCGATCGCGCCGGTTGCAAGGATAACGCGCTGCGCTCTCACCAGCCACAGGCGATGCCGCGGCAGGGCAGCCGATGCCGCGCAACGGCGATCGTCGCCTACGCGCTCGACGATGCTCACCAGGTTGTCTTCGTGGCAGCCGATGGCCGTTGCCCGCATCATTACCGTGTTCGAGGGAACAGCGGCGATTTCCTGCACGACCTGCGCCGCCCAGTCTGCCCCGTTCAGGCCATCGATCGTGCAATCGGCATGCAGTAGTGCCCCCCCGGCGCAATCGTTCTGCTCCACCAGCATGACCCGCGCGCCGCCGCCCGAAGCGGCCCGGGCCGCGGCAAGACCGGCCGGCCCGGCGCCGATCACCAGCACGTCGCAATGGGCAAAGCGGTACTCGTAGCGGTCAGGGTCAGGTTCCCTGGCCGCCTTGCCAAGCCCGGCCGCGCGCCGGATGAAGCCTTCGAACAAGTGCCAGTCGGGCCACATGAACGTCTTGTAGTAGAATCCGGCCGACAGGAACCGCGACAGCATGTCGTTGATGGCGCCAAGGTCGAAATCGGCAGAAGGCCAGCAATTGACCGGCCCCGCCACCAGCCCCTCGTACAGTTCCACTTCGGTCGCCCTGACGTTGGGCGTCGACCGGCCGCCGCGGCCCAGTTGCACCAGGGCGTTGGGTTCGTGGACGCCGGCAGTCAGGATGCCGCGGGGGCGGTGGTACTTGAACGAGCGCGCCACCAGTTTCACGCCATTCGCGGCCAGGGCCGATGCCAGCGTATCGCCGTGGAAACCGGTGAGCGTCTTGCCCGCCCATTCAAAGGTTACCGGGCGCGAACGATCGATCCGTCCGCCCGCAGGAAGTCGAAATGGTTGCATCGCGTTCAATTCCCGCTCGCCGGGGAGGAGCCGGTCCAGGCGGGTTCGCCCATCCGGTAGGTCGACAGGATCCTGTGTGTGACCGTGTCGCGGACGACGTTGAACCACCGGCCGCAGCCATCGCCATGCAGCCAGCGTTCCACCTGCGGGCCTTTGACGTTCTGGCGGACATAGAGATATCCGCCCCAGGTTTCGGCCGTCACGTCGGCGGCCGGCTCGGGCCGGACGACATGGCTTTCGCCGCCGAACCGGAACTCGATGTCTTCTCGCAGACCGCAATAGGGGCAGGGTATACGGGTCATGGGCTTTGCCTCAATGCGCGATGCCGGAAGCGGCAGCCTCGTTGATAAGGGCACCGGAAACGAACCTGTCCAGCCCGAAAGGACGGGCCAGGGCATGCGGCTCGCCGGTGGCAAGATGATGGGCCAGCAAGTCGCCGCCGGCCGGAATGGCCTTGAAGCCCCCGGTCCCCCAGCCGCAATTGATGTAAAGGCCCTCCACCGGCGTTTGCCCGAGTATCGGGCTGGAATCGGGCGAAACGTCCACCACGCCCGCCCACTGTCGCAGGAACTGGACCCGGCCGAACGACGGATATTGTTCGGCAACGGCGCCAAGCACCGATTGCGGGGTGTGAATCGTGCCGCGCTGGGCATAGGACGGAAACAGATCCAGCCCCCCGCCGATCACCAGCCCGCCCTTGTCGGACTGGCTGATGTAGACGCCGGTCGCCAGGCTCAGTACCACCGTATCGATCGCCGGCTTGATGCTTTCGCTGACGAAGGCCTGCAGGCTGTAGCTCGTGATCGGCAGGCGGAACCCGGCCATTTCCGCAAGGACAGAGGAATGGCCCGCCGCGGCCAGCGCGACCTTGCCGGCGCGGATGCTGCCCCGGCTCGTTTCCACGCCGATCACTCTGCCGCTGGCGTCGCGCTGAAAGCCCGTGACCTCGCACTGCTGGATGATGTCCACGCCCAGGCTATCGGCCGCGCGGGCATAACCCCAGGCCACCGCATCGTGCCGGGCGGTACCGGCGCGCTTCTGCCTGAAACCGCCCAGCACCGGATAGCGTGCGTCGGGCGACATATCGAGCGCGGGCACCCGGGCCGCGATCTCTGCCCTGTCGACCATCTCGGTATCGACGCCGTTGAGCTTCATGGCGACGACCCAGCGCCGCGCCGCGTCGAGATCGTGGCGGGAATGCAGCAGGGTGATGATGCCGCGCTGGCTGAACATGATGTTGTAGTTCAGTTCCCGCGCCAGCCCTTCATAGAGCTTGAGCGAGTGGTCGTAGAGCGCGGCGCTTTCGGGATAGAAATAGTTCGATCGGATGACGGTCGTATTCCGGCCGGTGTTGCCCCCGCCCAGCCAGCCTTTTTCCAGGACCGCCACGTTCGTTATGCCATGGGTCTTGGCCAGATAGTAAGCCGTCGCCAGGCCGTGGCCACCCCCGCCGACGATGACGACGTCATAGGCTGCCTTCGGCTGCGGGCTGCGCCAGGCCGGATGCCACCCCGATTGGCCGCGCAAGCCCTCCCGAAAAACGCGCCACGCGGAGTATCGGTGCGCCATCAGCCTTTCCTCTCGATACACATATGTATCGTGTATGGTTTTGCATGATGCTTGGCAAGGCGCATTTAGACATTATAGAGCGCACATGCCTTCGAAAGTCACAAACCGCGCTGAACCGGCCATGGCCGCGCCTCTCGCACCGAATTTCGCCGGCGCCGAGGCAGCGGCTATCCTGCAGGCAAAAGGCCGGAAAAGCGCAAGGCCTGCGGGCAGGGCCAAGCAGACCAGCAGCGCGAATGCGCCGGAACGCGATACACCCGTGGAGGCCGACTGGATCGCGGCAGCGCGGCAGTTGCTGATGGAAGGTGGTGTGGCTGCGGTGCAGATCAGCCCGCTTGCCGCGCGGCTGGGCGTCACGCGCGGGGGATTTTACTGGCGTTTCCGCAACCGCCAGGACCTGCTCGATCATCTGCTGGTGGATTGGCACAACCGCAATACCCGCCCGTTCATCATGGCGGCCGACCGGGCCGGAACCCCGCGCGAGCGCTACAACCGGGTCATCCGCCTGTGGATCGATGAAAGCGATTTTCTGCCCGAGCTCGATATGGCGGTGCGGCAGTGGGGCGTGATCGATCCCGCCGTCGCCACGCAGGTGCGGCAGGCCGACGAAGACCGGGTGGCCGCGTTGACGCGGATATTCATGGAAGCGGGCGACGATGAAGTGAAAGCCAAAGTCCGCGCCCAGATCATCTATTATCACCAGGTCGGGTACTATGCCCTGGGATTGCACGAATCCAGCAGGGAGCGGCGCAAGCTCGTGCCCATCTACAACGAAATACTCACCGATTTCTGAAGGCTTCCGCCCCCACGGCGCAGGGAGCGCGGCGGGGGCGCATATGGAGAACGGGAGGGAACCCCGGTGGCCCCCCGTCCCGCCCGAAAGACAACCGGGCCGTCAGTGGACGAAGCGGGCCACCACGTCGCGATACGAGCGGCTCACTTTGACTTCCGCGCCCGACTCCAGCACCAGGAAGCATTCGCCGTTGGTGTGCGGGCGTACCTGGCGGACCTGATCCAGATTGACGATCTTGGAGCGATGCACGCGCTGGAACACGCGCGGGTCGAGCCGACGCTCGAGGTCCTTCATCGTTTCGCGCAGGATCAGCGAGTTATCGCCGGTGTAGATGCACATATAGTCGCCAGCGGCCTCGATCCGCTCAATCGTGTCGACATCCACGCGGAATATCTGGCCGCGGTCCTTGATGTTGATCAGCTTTTCGAACCGGCCGGCGGCCACTTCACCGTCGTCTTCGAGTTCGGGCATGGCATCGGGCGCCACTTCGGCCAGCACGTTCTTGAGTTTTTCCACTTCCTCCAGCCCGCGCTTTTCCGCCAGGCGGGTGCGCGCCCGGTCAAGCGCGTCGGCCAGATGGTCTTCCTCCACGGGCTTGAGCAGATAGTCGACCGCATTGGCCTTGAATGCCTTCAGCGCATGCTCGGAAAAGGCAGTGACGAAGACGAACAGCGGCGGATCGATTTCCATCACGCCTTTGACCACGCTGAACCCGTCGAAGCCGGGCATCTGGATGTCAAGGAACACGAGATCGGGCTTTTCCGTCTTGATCTTGCGGATCGCTTCGCGCCCGTTGGAACACGTGTCGATCACCTCGACATCGGGGAAGGCCTGAAGACGCAGCTGAAGGCCCTGGATGGCGAGTTTCTCGTCATCGACGAGGATCGTACGGATGGTCATTGGCTACCTTTGTTTGGAGCGTCTGCCCTGTTGTGATTTTCTTGCCCCCGCGTGACAAATGCGACAAGCTCGAAAAGTTCCCGATGCCTGCGTACAAGCCGCATCATGCCTGCGCCAGCCTGACGGGCTGACCGGGCACGGCCGCTTCCTCCCTGGCTTCGAACGGCAGCTCGATCGTCACGACAAAGCCGCCTTCGGAACGGTTGCCCACCTCGAAGCGCTGCTGGCTGCCATAAGCCTGGGCCAGGCGATCGCGAATGTTGGGCAGGCCAACACCGGTCGAGACGGGGTAGCCCGGCGTGAAGCCGCTATCGGCAGAGTCGGTGTGCACGTCGAACAACGTCGATGGATCGGTGCCCGCTGGCAAGCCCGGCCCGGTATCGGACACGGTGACCCGTAGCGTGGGGCCGACGAGTTGCGCTGCGATCGTGATCTGTGCCCCATCCTCGAGCGGGCCGACTGCATATTTGATCGCGTTTTCCACCAGCGGCTGCAGCAGCAACGAAGGCATCAGCGCCTGCCGCGCGGCATCGTCGATGCGGAATTCGGTGCGCAACCGGTCTTCGAAGCGCATCCGCTCGATATCGAGATAGAGCTTGAGAGTCTCGACCTCCTGCGCCACCGTCACCCGCCCGGTCGGCTCGTTGATCAACGTATAGCGCAGGAACGCGGAAAGGCGGCTGAGCATGGCATTGGCCGGCTCGGTCTGCTTGAGCAGCACCAGCGTGGAAATCGAATTGAGCGTGTTGAACAGGAAGTGCGGATTGAGCTGATAGCGCAGCATCGCCAGCTGCGCCGAGGTTGCCTGCGCTTCGAGATAGAGAAGCTGATCGTTCTGCTCTTCCACCTGGATATAGAAATTGATCGCATAATAGAGTGCCGACCACGCCCCCAGAAGCGTCAGGTCGATGTAGAACACGCCCAGGAAAAGCTGGGCAAACCCTGCGTCGTTGCCCGGGCGATAGAGGCTGATGACCCAGGCGTCGATAAACGCATAGAGCCCGACGGCCACGGCCAGGACCAGCGCAGTGACGCCCCAGGTGATGACGGGACGGCGGTTGATCAGCGCGCGAAAGATCACCGACAGGATCGACGAGATCGAAAAGCCGGTGATCGAAGCGATCAGCACGATCAGCAGGAATGAGACGGGTTGCGCGTTGGCAAGGCTCGACATGGCGCGCAGCAGCATCGCGCCGCCCCAGCCAACGAACTGGAGCCGCCAGAACGCTCGGTTCTTGTTGCCGAAGAACGGCGTGGGACGAAGCGGCAGCATAGCCATGACAGCCCCGGGTCTTAGGCGGCGTGGATGAATTCCGCAACGCCACGGTTGCTCTGCGGGGCTGGACCGGAAACCCCCCATTCCAGCGTCGGCGCGGCGCGGAACATTCCCGATATTGCGCTAGCCTCGCTTGCCGGGACTGGGCCTCATCGCACTGGCCGGTTTTGCTTCCAGCTGCGGCGCAACAGAATTTGTCCACGCCGTCCAGAAGCTTAGGCCCAGAAGCTTGGGCCCAGAAGTTTGGGCCGAAAACTCGGGCTGGGAATCTCACGCATCCTGCGAAAAGCGGCGGGCGCATGCCCCCGCTCTATTCGCGCGATGCGAACCAGTCGGCCAGCAGATAGCGCAGCATCATGTGATAGCCTTGTGGCGTAAGCCGCAGGAACGTCCGCCGCTCGTCGCTGGCGTCACGCACGCGCGTCACCATCCCGCGGTTTTCCAGTATGCCGATCCAGCGCAAGGCGGTGGTTGCGGGCACGCACGCGCCCACGCAGGCGCTCGATACGCTGATATCCTGATTCTGCTCGGTGGCCATGAACAGGTCGAGCAGCAGGTCCCAGGCCGGTTCGCCGAACAATCCTGTGGGAAAGTGCTGCTCGCGCAGGCGGCGTCCGCGATAGATCGCGGCGGCCCGCCCTGCCAGGTCGGGAACATGGCCGGGCGATGCTGCAGCCAGAGACATCATGCCGCGGCGTTCTTTCGAAAGCGCGGTATCATCTCGTTCCGTGGCTAGATGACTGGTCAAAGGCCCCCCTTTCCCCAAAATGAAATGTCCGGACCAAAGCTCATTCGGGCCCCGGCGCTACAAGGCCGGCTTGCCGGCCCGGCGCGCCCGCCAAGCCTCACCGACCCCGGACAATTGCGACTGGAAGCGCGCCATGAATTGCGGCGTAAGCGCAATGGACTTGGTTCGACGGTCGATTGCGTTCGGCTTGACTTCGATGATGCCGTTATCTTCCATTCTTTTGAGCAATTCATGAAACGCTCTGCTGGAAAGACGCGAAAGAAGCCATGCATCCTTTATGATAAGGTGCGGTTTCTTGACAAGGTTAAGTATAAGACGCATTTCATCATTGAAAACATCAAGATGAAAATTCTTTTCGATTTCGTCGTCCGCTTTTAGAAGCGTTTCGCAAAATAGTTCAAAATGGTTATTTTTCTGGCTGACAACATCCGGCAACGACTCCGAGGAAAGTGTCAGAGATTTCTCGTCAACGGCTTGCAGCATAAATATAATCCTTGCGTCAGCGCCTGAACATAACCGGCACCTATCCCGTATCCCCATGACCTTGCATTCAGGCAAGCTTGCAAGCTTCTTGCGTTAAAGGTGTTAACCAACATGTTAATAAGAACAAATACAAATTGAATTTAAAAATGCCGGAAAAAATTATATGTAAAGTCTTCCGATAAATTGTTCTTTGAAAACATGTGGATTATGTAAACACAAAAAATATGATCGGCAAAAACGATTTGAGCAGGCATATGATCGCTAAGGCTATATTATTCATTGATTCCGATATGTGATTTGTACGTATGTGGATATCAATGTGTTTTTACGTTCACAATGGATGCTTCTCGAAGTGTGCAACTGCGAAATATCGGCGAACATGATCTGGATCCGAACCGGATCGCGTTGCTTTTCCGCCTTCTCAACAAAGTCTGGCATGTCGCAAAAGCCCTTCTGGCCACGCCTTGCCGGTGAAACCAAAGTCAAACCGGGGAGATCGCGATGATCGCCTATCTTGTCGTTGCTTCGGTCAGTACATGCCTGGGTTTCCTGCTCGCAGCGCTGGCAAGGGCTGCCAAGATCGACGCTCTCCAGGCCGAGATCGAAGCCCTGCGACTGCGTAGTACGGAGCCGGAAAGCCAGAGAATTCCAGGCGATCGCCCGACCGACCTTGCCGCCTGACCCGCCCGGCACGGCCCTGGCGGCCAGCGCCAAACGGTGCGTCGCAAACGGACCTATTTTGATCCAGAACGGTTCAGAAAGGTATCAACGAACGGACGGCGGCGGGGTGGCGGGGGTATCCGTTTCCCGCCGGAACAGACGCGGCCAATCCGCCAGGCCATCGTTGCCGACGGCGGCTTTCATGGCCTCGATCTCAGCGCCCATGTCGCGCACGCGGGTGCGCCAGCTGCCGTGATCGGGTGACGCCAGGAAGAGGAATTCATAGCGCGGACCGATGCGCCGCATCCAGGTCAGGGCCGCGGCGGGATCATAACCTGCGTTCCATAGCAGCCATACCGAAAGGCGGTCGGCCTCGCGCTCGGTCTTTCGTGCGCTGCCGCCTCGTTCCAGCCAGGTCTGGTGATCGAGCACGGCATGGGCCAGCTCATGCGCCATGAGCGCGGCAATCTCCGCCTCGTCCCACTTCGCCACCTCCGCCATGGGGCGGCCGATGCGCACCACGTCGCGGTTGGCGCCGGCATTGCCCGTGCTGTCATCCATCAGGAAGCGCACCTGGCAGACGGGCTCTCCGGCAACGGTTATCGCTTTGCCGTCAGCCAGTTGGAGCGTCAAACGCCCGTCGCGCGCCACGCCTTTCTCCAGCGCGTCCTGCAAGGCGAAAAGGCGGGTCCACTTGCCCTGACGCGGCACGGGCAGGCTGTCGACGCGCAGGCCGGCAACGGCCGTTACCGTGGCATTGAGTGGCAAGCCGACCCTGGCAGCAGGCCCTGTGCCGGCGATCGCGCCGATTCCGATGTCGCCGGAAAGGCCGTAGACCTGCCGCGCCAGAGCAGGATCGCTGAATGTCTGCGCATCCTGCAGCATCACCCCGATGCCCGGCGCCACCCGGTTGCAGAACCGCGCATTGGCACGGGCCAGATTCCAGCCGATGGTCTGCACGATAATGTCATCGCGCTGAACCTCGTCAACAGGCTGAAGAGTGGCTTCCGGGGCTAAGGCCCGGGCTTCGGTAGTCTGAACACTGCTAGCCTGAATACGCGCAGGCAGCGCGATGCCCGAGGCAGACAGCGCCCATGCCGCCCCTGTCACCAGGCCTCCGGCAAGGCGCGGGGCCGTCATGCACCTTGAACCCTGGCCCCGTTGCGCGTCGCATCGATCGCCTGCTGCAGACGTTCCCGGCCCACGGCGCCGCTGATCAACTGGTCACCGACGATCCAGGCCGGCGTGCCGTTCACGCCCAGCTGGCGCGCCAGATCGATATTGCGCTGCAGCTCGCGCATGGTTTCGGGCCGCCCGGCAAAGGCATTGGCGGCGGCACTATCCAAGCCTGCCTGCTTCGCGGCACTCGCAATGCTTGCCGTATCCGGCCGTTCCCCGCTGAACATGGCCTTGTGGAACGCGGGATACCGGCCTTGCGCGGCCGCCGCCAGGCCCATGCGCGCTGCCGGCACGCTCTGTTCCGAAATGATCGGCAGTTCGCGCACGACCACTTTGAGATCGGGATTGGCCGCGATCAGCGCTTCCACATCGGCGACGCTGCCGCGGCAATACGTGCAGGCGAAATCGGTAAATTCCACCAAGGTCACGCGCCCTTGCGGATTGCCCAGCACGGCGCCGGGAAAGGCGGTTTCCAGCGCCCCGCGCAAGGGTGCGACCCGGCCCGCCGTTTCCCGCGCTTCCAGCCGGTTGGCCGCGTCGCTGAGTATCTCGGGGTGATCGAGCAGCGTCTGGCGTACCAGCGCTTCGAGCGTGGCGCGTTCCCTGCCGTCGATTCCGGCATCGACCAGCGCCCTGGCCAGTTGCTTCTCGTCCATCAGCGCGGCGCTCGACGCAGTGGCTGCCGCGGTTTCCTGATTGCGGTTGGAAACGATCCACCCGGCCAGCCCGGCCGCGCCCAACGCGACCAGGCCCAGCAGGACAAGAAACGAACGCTTCGGAACAGCAGCAGCCATCGGTCTACTTTTTCTTCCTTTGCCGCTCCAGCATCACCTGGGCGGACATTGCGATATCCTGCGCGCGCAGCCAGTCGGGGCTGCCTTTGGGCAGGCCGTCCTCTGCCGCCTGGGCGCTGCGTGCGGCCTGGGGCAACTGCATCTGCATCAACTGCTGCTCGGCACTGGCCAGGCGGGCGCGGGGCGTATCCCCTTGCGCTTCGTAAACCACGCCAAGCTGATACCACGCAAACGGATTTTCGCGGTCCTTGGCGACCGCAGCCTTCAGCACGCGTTCCGCCTCGGCAAAGTTGCCCTTGTCTTCGGTGGCAAGCAGGGCATGTCCGAACGTGGTGGCGATCAGCGGATTGCTGCCCGTTAACTGCGTGGCCCGCCGCAATGGGGCAATCGCGTTCTGAGGCTGCCCGGATTCCAGCAGTATCTGGCCTTTCAGTTCCAGCGCATAGGGATCTTCGGGCAACTGGTTCAGCATTGCGTCGACTTCGGCCAGCGCTTTGTCGAGCAACGCTTCCTTGTGATAGGCATAGGCCCGGGCATAATGGGCCGGGGCATCCTGCAGATAATCGGGATAGGCGTTGAGAGTGGACTGGGGCTCGGCCAGATAACCGTAAAGCTTTGCTTTCACCCGCAGGAACCGCGCCTGAAGCTGCGCATCCATCGGCGCGTTCCACGACGGATCGCGTTCGTAGATGTCCTGAAGATAGGTCAGGCGGTCGGCGGTCATCGGGTGGGTGGAATAGAATTCCGCATCGGCATTGCGGGTGAAGCCATAGCGGAATTCCTGGTTCTGCAGCTTCTTGAAGAAATCGAGCGAACCGCGCCCCGAAATGCCGGCCGTCGAGAGGTACTGCGCGCCGGCGGCATCGGCCTGCGATTCCTGGGCGCGGCTGAAAGCCAGATAGCTGCCGAGAGCCGCCTGCTGCCCGGCCATGAACACGCCCATCCCGGCGTCGGCCGATCCGGCCGCCGCGGCCAGCCCGCCCAGCAGCAGCGACAGCAGCGTGATCCCGGTTGCGGGTTTCGATCCGGCCGTGCTGATGACATGGCCGCCGGTGATATGGCCCAGTTCGTGCGCCACCACGCCCTGCACTTCGTTGATATTGTCAGCCGCGCCGATCAATCCCGAATGGATGTAGACCGCCTGGCCGCCGGCGACGAAAGCGTTGATCGATCCATCGTTGAGCAGCACCATGTCGACATTGCGCGGGTCGAGACCGGCCGCCTTGATCAACGGCGCCGACATGTCGCGGAACAGCGCCTCGGTTTCGGCATCGCGCAGCATGCTCTGCGCCATGACCGGCTGGACCGACAGGGCCAGGACGGCCATGGCGGAACACAGGGCCGCCAGACAGCGACGCAGGCGAACGGGGGAACGGGCGGGGATCACCATGCCGCTTATTGTGGCGTGGAATGAACTGGCGGTGAAGCGCAAACCGCGCGGATGAACGCAAGGACGGCGGCAAGGGGCCGCGTCTCGCGCGCGAAGGGGCGGGCAAAGGCGGTGATCAGCCCTTCGTGGCCCATGGCGTCGAGTACCAGCGCCTCGGTCGGCTGGCCGGCGGCTGTCATTGCCGCCGCCAGCGCGAGACTGTTGCGCGGCCGCACGCGCGTGTCGTCGGCCCCATGCACCAGCAGCAGCGGTGCGGCCCCGGCGCGGGCATGGGCGATCGGCTGGGTCTGTGCCGGATCCGCGCAATGGCCGAACGCCGCGATCGAAGCGGGATCGTCAAGTGGCAGGAAATCGGCGGGCGTTGCCAGGCCGATCGCCCCGGCCAGGGTATCGGCATCGAGACCCTCGGCCGCCAGCCAGCGCTTGTCCAGCGCCAGGGCAAGCGCATTGTAAGCGCCGGCGGAATGGCCCATCAACACCACGCGCGCGGGATCGCCACCCAGCGCCGCGCCGTGATCGGCCACCCAGCGCAGGGCACGCGCACCGTCGGCCAGCATCACTGGCCAGCGCCCCTCGGGCAGAAGCCGGTAGCCGGCCAGCACCACGATGCACCCTCCGGGCGCCATCGCCGCGATCAGCGTACGGGCCAGGAACCGGTAGTCCTGCGGGCGCCCGCTGTTCCACCCGCCGCCATGCAGGAAAACGACGATCGGCAACCGCGCGCCGCGCCCGATGCCGCGCCGGGGGCCGGGCGGGCCATATACTTCCAGCCGCTGTCGGGGATCGGGGCCGAAGCGCGCGCGCGCCAGGCAGGCCGCCCCTGCCCGTCCGCCGCGCATGGCCAGGTCGGCGGCGTCAAGCACGGCAACGGGATTGCGGGCCAGGGCGCGGCGATAGAGGGCTTGTCCGGCCAAGCCGAATGCGATCAGCCCCATGAGCCATCGAGACAATGTCATTGTTCTGGCAACGCCCTCCGCCGGGCGGCGGTTCCCGTCCGGATCAGTGCAGATCAGTGCATCAGGCGGCGTGCCGCACGTTCCAACAAGGGCATGTCGTCCAGCACTTCACCCAGCACGGCAAGGCCGCCATCGGGCAGACGGCGCGCCATGACCAGCAAAAATTCGGGGCCGTCGGCGGAAAGGTCTTCCAGCCGGCGCAGAGGCAGGGTGCGCAGGCTGGCTTCCAGCGCGGCACGCGGATCGATCCGGGCCTCGCTTTCCTCCGCCCGGCGCAGGCGGCGCTCGGCCGCCACGACCCCTTTGAGGCCACCGGGCGCATTGGCCAGGAAACCGGCCAGCTCGCCGCGCGACAGGCCCAGGCGGTACGCATGGGCCAGCGCCGTGGCATATTCGGTCAGCCGCGTCTTGTCATACTGCGCACCGAACACCAGCTTGACCACCGGGACCAGGGGCGCGCGGGCCTGCATCGCAATGCCCGCATCGGCCAGCAGCGCGGCAAGATCGTCCGGCTCCGCCTCGGCCGCCAGGGCAAAGTCCCAGGTGCAGCCGATCGCGGCATAGAGCATCTGGCGGGTGCGGTCCTCGCTGCCCAGCGCCAGGGCGGCCATGGCCCGCGCGCTGGCCAGCCAGTCTGCCAGGCTGTCAGGAGCCGCGATCGCGGCCGCTCGGTCGGGCACGGCAGCGGGATCGGGGGTGGCAAAGCGATCGAGCGGGGG
The DNA here is from genome assembly GCF_057784975.1 of Novosphingobium sp. DS6-6. Taxonomy (NCBI): domain Bacteria; kingdom Pseudomonadati; phylum Pseudomonadota; class Alphaproteobacteria; order Sphingomonadales; family Sphingomonadaceae; genus Novosphingobium; species Novosphingobium sp. DS6-6. The sequence continues at coordinate 79,116 of NZ_JBYNTS010000005.1, forward strand.
CAAATCCAGCGCAGGCAGGATTTCCACGGCAATCGCGCCCAGGTCCAGCGCGCTGTCGGGTGTCGTGGTCGAGGCCGGGTGATCGCGCGGGTCGCGCGTGCGGGCCGGGCCATCGGCCCACTGGCCCAGCGAATCGGCCAGTGCACCCCAGTCTTCGCCAGCGTCTCCACCGGCGCCGGCCCCGGTGTCGGCGGCAGGATCGGCAAAACTGGGCTGCGGCAGGCGGGGTGGCGTGCGGGCCACGGCTTCGCCGACGGGGGGGAGCGCGGCCACCGCTTTGGCCCGTGGTTTCTTGGCGCCTAGCACCAGGCCGATTTCCGCCATCAGTTCGTCAGTCGTGGCCTGGTCGGCCAATTCTTTCCAGTTGATCACCCCATAGATGTAGTCGAGCGTTGTCCCGTCCGATGAAAATGGCAGGAGAATACCCCGATAAAGGATCGTGCGTCCGCGCTGGTTGACGAATTCGGCTTCGAACCCGATCGGTGCCGTGTTCGCCACGATCTGCATGTAATGGTCGGTGATGCGCGAAAGGATCGAACGTCCGGGCACGTCGCTGAGCCGGGCAAGCGTGCCCTGCGCCTCGCAATCGTCGAACAGGGCGGCGCCGACATAGGCAATCGCCGGGTCTTCCATGCCCCGGTCGAAATGCAACAATACCGAATGATCCGCAAAATCGGGCAGATGGCCCTGAAGAAGCGGGCCGGCCAGCGGCAAGGGCGCATCGCCCAGCATGCCCGCCCAGAAGTTGTAGGCGCGCACCTGCATCCGCCGCTCGTCGGTGCCGACCACGGGGGGCAGCGGCTCGATCAGGTCCTCGTCATAGGGATCGGCGCCGCGTGACAGGCCCAGGCGGCCCGGCTCGTCGGCAGATCCACGCATGCTGTCCATCGCCCAGGCCCTTCGTCATGCTCGCACCGGGCCTTTCTGGCGCAACATGGTGAAGAACCGATTAAGTTGCGCCAATGAAATCATCGAATCCGGAGGGTGGCGTCAACCGCGTGCGGCAATGGCCCTGGCCCGGGCGATCAGCTGCTCGGCCATGTCGCGATGCAGCCGCTCGACCATCCGCCCGTTGACGCGCAGGGCACCCACGCCCGCATTGGCCGGATCGGCAAAAGCCGCAAGGATCGCCTCGGCTTCGGCCAGCGCCATGTCATCGGGGGCAAAGACGCGGTTGGCCACCGGCAGTTGCGCCGGGTGGATCAGAGTCTTGCCGTCGAACCCCAGTTCGCGCGCCTGCAGGCATTCGGCTTCCAGCACGGCCGGATCCTCGATCGTGTTACACACGCCATCCAGCACGGTCAGGCCATTGGCGCGCGCGGCCATGACAGCCTGAGCCATCAGCGGCACGAAAGCGGCACGCCCGGGCGCCTGAACCATGCCCGTGTCCTTGGCCAGGTCGTTAAGGCCCAGCACCAGACCAGACAGGCGCGTGCGGTCGGCGCAATCGGCGATCCGTTCCACCGCCAGGGCCGCGCGCGGGGTTTCCAGCATCACCCACAGGCCGACATCGACGGCAAAGCCTGCGCGGTCCATGGCCGAAGACAGTTCCAGCACATCGGCGGCATCGCTCACCTTGGGCGCCAGCAGCGCTTCCACCGGGGCACTGGCCAGGGCCGCCAGATCGTCATGGCCCCAGGGGCTTGCCAGCGCGTTGCACCGGGCGATCAGCCGACGATGGGCAAAGCCGCCGGCCCGGGTTTCGCGTATCAGCCCCAGGCGGGCGGCCTCTTTCTGGCCGGGGGCGACCGCGTCTTCCAGATCAAGCACCACGGCATCGCAATCGAGACCGCGCGCCTTGGCCATGGCGCGTTCGTTGCTGGCGGGCATGTAAAGCGCAGAGCGCAGCGGGCGGGTGTCGGTCATGCAGTCTCAACCTTTGCGAAAGGCACGGGTTTGCGGGACGGGCTCCGGCACGGCATCCACCCGTCCTTCTTCACGCGCCGGCATGGGCACGAACAGGCGCAGCACCAGATTGCCCGCCAACCAGGCGGCGGCGGCATCGAGCGAGAACGCCAGGCCTTGCTGATCGGCCAGCCACCCCCAGGCCCAGGCCCCCACGGCCATCGATCCGAACGTGACGGCCTGATAAAGCGAGAGGCACCGTCCCAGGATCGCCTCGGGCGAGCGCAACTGCATGGCGACATTGATGCTGGTCAGGGCCGCGACCCACCCCGATCCGGCCACGAACCCGGCGAGCAGTGCGGCCGGCAGGGTGCTTGCCCGCGCCAGCAGCAGCAGCGCGACCAGAAACACGACAGTCCCGCCCGAAACGATCGCTTCGGCGCCGAAGCGACGGCGCGCCCGCGTGACCCACAGGGCCGCGGCGATCGATCCCAGGCCGAACGCGCCGAGCATGAAGCCGTAATCGCGTTCGGTGCCGGCAAGGGTATCATGTGCCACGGCGGGCATCAGCGCCTGAAACGCACTGGCGCCAAAGCCGAACATGGCCCCGCGCAGCAGCACTTTGCGGATCGGGGCGGAGCGGGCACAGAACGCGATGCCGACTTTGATCGATTGCAGGATCGGCTGGCGCACCGGTGCCCGCGCTTCGGGCCGCCAGCGCGCCAGCACCACGATCATGCCAATATAGCTGATGGCATTGGCGGCAAAGGCAGCGCTGACGCTCCAGATCGAAATCATCACCCCGCCAAGCGCCGGCCCCGCGCTGCGCGCAAGATTGGCAGACATGGCATTGAGCGCGACGGCTTGCGGCAGATCGGCCCGCCCCACCTGAAGCCGTACCGAAGCCTGCCAGGCCGGCTGGTTGATCGCGGTTCCCATGCCCACCATCAGCGTCAGCGCCAGCAGCGAAGCCGGCCCCAGCGCTCCGCGATAGCCCATCACGGCCAGCAGGGCCGATACTGCCAGCATCGCGCTCTGCGCCCAGATCATCACCCGGCGACGGTCGAAATTGTCGGCAATGGCTCCGGCGAAGAGGCCCAGCAACAGAATCGGCAGGGTTGACGAGGCCTGGACCAGCGCGATCAGCACGTGGCTGCGCGTCAGTTCGGTCATCAGCCAGGCGGCGGCGGCGGCCTGGATGGTCGAACCCAGATTGGAGAAGAGGTTTGCCGTCCAGATCGCGCGGAAAGCGGGATAGGCAAAGGGAGCCAGCGCCCCGCCCGGCGCCTGCGCGGGGGAAGTCGCGCCGTTCAAAGAAGGTAACGCACGCGGATCGATGTGGTCATCTGCACGTCGCCCAGGGTAAAGGCGGCGGCGGAAAAGCGTGGCGGCCCGAAATGGACCGGCGCATCGCGCGAAAAGCCGAAGCCTTCGCGCGGCATCATGAACAGCTTGTCGAGCCGGCCATTGGCGTTTTCGTCATGGAACAGCGCAACCGCATAGCGGCCTGGCAGCACCTGCTGAAACGTGATCACGTCGCTGCCACGGGCGGGCACGGTCTGGTGCAAGGCCTGCGGGTCTTTCTCGCAATCGGGAAAGGTCACGGGATCGGACGTGAGACAGGCCTGGATCATGCCCTTGGCCGAACGCAGGCCCACCACGTCCACCAGCACCGTGGTGCGTTGCGGTATCACGGCGCCACCCTGGCTGATCGCCAGGGCGGCCAGCGCGCCAAGGCGCACGACGGATCGGTTCATGCCGCCGGCCTTTCTTTCCAGACCGCCAGCCCCGCGTCTGTCTTGCAAAGCCGATCCCATACGCGAAAATAAAGGCCGTAGTTGCACCGATACCGCTCGTGATGCTGCTGATGATGGCTTGCCGTTATCAGCCAGTTCCCTGCCCGGGCATGAACCAGCCAGCGGGGAAAGATCTCCCAGCCCATGTGGTTGGTCACGCCCATCACGGTCATGACGGTCAGAACCAGCGCCAGCATGCCGACGTGGATCGGCACTACGAAGACCAGTGCGGGGACGAACAGGCCGACAATGGCCGCTTCGATCGGATGAAAGTTCATCGCCGCCCATGCGGTGGGGGGCCGGCTGGCGTGATGCACGGCATGGATGGCCCGGAATAGGCGCGGTTCGTGCATCCAGCGGTGCGTCCAGTAGAACCAGGTATCGTGGGCGAACAGGTAAAGCAGGACCGACGCCGGCATCCACCACAGCGGATAGGCGGCCGGATCAGCATAGAGTCGCGTCCAGCCGTGCTGCTGCCAGCCCCAGGCGATGATCCCGGCGGGCACGCCATAGATCGCCGCTGAAGCCAGGCTCCAGCCGATCTCGCGGCGGATCTGTGCCCGCAGCCCGCCATGATAGCCGGGCAGGCGCCGCCCCGTCAGCCAGGCGAACAGGCCGCTGGCCGCCACATAGCGCACCGCGACGATGGCGGTCATGGCAAGCGCCGACAGAAGCAGCGCGGCAAGCGTTGGATTGTTCATGCTTTCCCTGGGCAAAACGCAGCGGCACGGGTCAGCTCTCCCTATGCCAAGCCGCGGCGATGCTGCCCAGCTTTTTCGCGTCGGCAAATGCCGATCATGCCCGCCTTGCAAGCGCAGGGGAGCACGCCTAGATAAGTGGAGTGATTCGGTCTGATTTCGGGTTTCCGCGACAGGCCGGCCTTTCCGGTTTGCGAGCAGGTGCGATGCGATTGTCCAGCATGGCTGACTATGCCGTTGTCATGATGTGCGCGGCCGCGCGCCATTGCGGCCGCCAAGGCGCCGATCGCCCGCTGCTGTCGGCCCAGCAGCTGGCGCTTGAAACCGGCTTGCCCGCGCCCACGGTGCAGAAGCTGGTCAGCAAGATGTCGGCCGCCGGGTTGCTCAAGGCCGTGCGCGGCGCGCGTGGCGGGTTGAAGCTGGCGCGCCCGGCCGCGGCCATCAACCTGGCCGACATCGTCGAGGCGGTGGAAGGCCCCATCGCCATGGCTGCGTGCAGTGGGCAGGGACGCGGCGATTGCACGCTGGAGGCGGCCTGCATGGTGCGACCGCACTGGCCCGCTGTCGACGCCGCCCTGCGGGCCGCGCTTTCCGGCGTCTCGCTAATGCAGCTGGCCCGTCCCGCCCCGATCCACGCGGTCTCGCATGCCGTTGCCGCCACCCCCGTTTCTGCCGAGTTGCCTGCATGACCGATGAAACAATCAACGCGCTGTCCGTGAAGGACGCTTTGCCCGTAAAAGACCAGGCCGCGCGCGATGCCGCTGCAAGAGTGACCGAATACGAGCACGGCTGGGTTGCCGATATCGAGCAGGAATATGGCCCGAAAGGCCTGTCGGAAGACACCGTCCGCTTCATTTCGGCCAAGAAGGAAGAGCCGGAATGGATGCTGGCGTGGCGGCTCAAGGCCTATCGCCACTGGCAGACCATGCCCATGCCCGACTGGGCCAGGCTGAACATCCCGCCGATCGATTATCAGGATGCCTATTACTGGGCCGCGCCCAAGAAAAAGGACGGCCCCAAGTCGCTGGACGAGGTCGATCCCGAAATCCTGCGCGTCTATGAAAAGCTGGGCATTCCGCTGGCCGAGCAGGAAGTGCTTGCCGGCGTGGAAGGCGCGCGCAAAGTGGCGGTCGATGCGGTGTTCGACAGCGTCTCGGTGGCGACCACGTTCCGCAAGGAGCTGGAAGCGGCCGGGGTCATTTTCCGCTCGATCAGCGAAGCGATCCGCGAATATCCCGATCTCGTCCGCCGCTGGCTGGGCAAAGTCGTGCCGATGCACGACAACTTCTTTGCCGCGCTCAACTGCGCGGTCTTTTCCGACGGCACGTTCGTCTACATTCCCGAAGGCGTGCGCTGCCCGATGGAGCTTTCGACCTATTTCCGCATCAATGCGGAAAATACCGGACAGTTCGAACGCACGCTGATCGTGGCCGACAAGGGCGCCTACGTCTCGTACCTTGAAGGGTGCACCGCGCCCCAGCGCGATGAGAACCAGTTGCACGCCGCGGTTGTCGAACTGGTCGCGCTCGATGATGCGGAAATCAAGTATTCCACGGTGCAGAACTGGTACCCCGGCGACGCACAGGGCAAGGGCGGCATCTACAATTTCGTCACCAAGCGCGCGCTGTGCCAGGGCGCGCGCTCCAAGGTTTCGTGGACCCAGGTGGAAACGGGGTCTGCCGTCACCTGGAAATATCCCAGCTGCGTCCTCAATGGCGAGGATTCGGTGGGCGAATTCTATTCGGTGGCGGTCACCAACAATTTCCAGCAGGCCGATACCGGCACCAAGATGATCCACAACGGCAAGCGCAGCCGATCGACCATCGTTTCCAAGGGCATCAGCGCCGGCAGGTCCAACAACACCTATCGCGGCCTCGTGCGGGTCGCCCCGCAGGCCGAAGGGGTTCGCAATTTCACCCAGTGCGACAGCCTCTTGCTGGGCGCCGATTGCGGCGCGCATACGGTGCCCTACATCGAAGTGAGAAACCCTTCGGCCACGATCGAGCACGAGGCGACGACCAGCCGGATCAGCGACGATCAGCTGTTCTATGCCATGCAGCGCGGGCTGGATCAGGAGCAGGCCGTGGCGCTTATCGTCAACGGCTTTGCCCGGGAAGTGCTGCAGCAGCTGCCCATGGAATTCGCCGTCGAAGCGCAGAAGCTGCTGGGCATCAGCCTTGAAGGTTCGGTCGGATGAGCGCGCTTGTCGCACTGATGCTGGCCACGGCGGCCGCGCCCGACAGTGCCCCGGCGCTGGCGGTGGTCCAGTCTTGCGACAAGCAGGCGATGCGGGCGCTGGTCATGCAGGAGCCGCACCGCCGCACCCAGTTCGCCGCCGCCGTCTATGCCGAGCAGCGCGCCATCGCGCAGGAGCGTGCGGCGTTGCTCGACGCGCAGATTTCCGGCAGCCCCAGCGGTGCTGCCACGACGGCCAATGCTCTCGTCCAGATCGACGCCCGGCAGAGGCAGCTGGATGACGTGAAGGCCATCGAAAAATCCTGGCGCGACCTGTTCGACGAGGTGCGCGCCGATTTTCTTGCCAATTGTTCGAGCGGAAAACGCAATGCTGACGATAAGTGATCTTTCCAATGAAATCGCCGGCAAGGCCATTCTCAAGGGCCTTTCGCTCACGATCAATGCCGGTGAAATCCACGCGATCATGGGTCCCAACGGGGCGGGCAAATCGACCCTGGCCTATACCCTGGGCGGGCGCCCCGGCTATGCCGCGACGGGAGGCAGCGTGCTGTTCGACGGGGCCGATCTGCTGGCGCTGGAACCGCACGAGCGTGCCGCAGCCGGCCTGTTCCTGGGCTTTCAGTATCCGGTGGAAATCCCCGGCGTGTCCAACGTGCAGTTCCTGCGCGAGGCGCTCAACGCGCAGCGCAGGAGCCGGGGGGAAGAGCCGCTGTCCGGCGCCGCGTTCCTGAAACTGGCGCGCGAGAAAGCCGATCTGCTGCGCATGGACATGGACATGCTCAAGCGCCCGGTGAACGTGGGCTTTTCCGGCGGCGAAAAGAAGCGCGCGGAAATGGTGCAGATGGGCATTCTCGATCCCAGGCTGGCCATTCTGGACGAGACCGACTCGGGTCTCGATATCGATGCGCTGCGCATCTGTGGCGAAGGGATCAATGCGATCATGCGGCGGCCGGACAAGGCCGTGCTGCTGATCACGCACTATCAGCGCCTGCTCGATTACGTGAAGCCCGATTTCGTCCACGTTCTGGCCGGCGGGCGCATTGTGCGCTCCGGCGGGCCGGAACTGGCGCTCGAACTTGAGCGCCATGGCTACGAGGCGGTGGCGTGATTTCGGCGGAGACTCTTTCTGCACGCCCTCTGCCCACCAGGGCCGACGAAGCGTTCCGCTATGCCGATCTGGCAGCGCTTGCCAAGCTGTGGCCCGTGCCGGCCCAGGCGTTGACGGTGGCGGCAGGCGAACGCCAGAGCCTTTCGGTTGTGCTTGCCGGCGCTGCGCCGGCTGCGCGCGACCTGACGATCACGCTGGGCGAAGGGGCGCAGATGGATTTGCGCCTGCTGAATGCGGGCGGTGCCTATGGCCGCATTGCGGTGACCGCGCGGCTGGCCCGCGGGGCACAGTTCCATCTTGGTGCGGCCCAGATCGGCGGCGGCGATCAAACGCTGGAGATCGTGACCGAGGTTGTCCATGCAGAGCCCGACGCCACGTCCAGCCAGGTGGTCCGCTCTGTCCTCGCGGGGCAGGCGACGGGCACCTACCTGGGCCGCGTGGTGGTCGATCGCGGCGCAGCGGGTACCGACGGGGAACAGTCGATCCGTGCCATGCTGCTGGGTCGCACCGCCACTGCCAATGCCCGGCCCGAACTGGAAATCTATGCCGACGACGTGAAATGCGCTCATGGCTGCGCCGTGGGCGAGCTTGACGCCCAGGGCCTGTTCTATCTGCAATCGCGCGGGCTGCCGCCGGCAGAGGCCAAGGCACTGATGCTGCAGGCCTTCATCGCCGAAGCGTTTATCGACGCGCCCGAGGAGGACGTGCTGACCCAGGCCGCGCTCCAGGCGCTGAAAGGGCTGCTGTGACGATCGCTGTGCCCCACACTCTTGCCCCTTCCACCCTTACCCCGGCCGCCGATTGGCCGGGCCTCGTCAATCCCGACGGTACGCGCTGGCACTATCTCGATACCGGGGCCACCGCGCAAAAGCCGCAGATGGTGATCGACGCCATGACGCGCGCCATTGGCGTGGATTATGCCACGGTCCATCGCGGGGTCTATACGCGGTCGGCGAAAATGACGCTGGGCTTTGAAGCCGCGCGGGGCAAAGTGGCGGCGTTTCTGGGCGCGGGAGAGGGGGAGATCGTCTTTACCCGCGGCGCGACCGAAGCGATAAACCTGGTGGCGCAGACCTGGGGGCTGGCCAATCTCAAGGCTGGCGACCGGGTGCTGCTTTCCACGCTCGAGCACCATTCCAACATCGTGCCCTGGCAATTGCTGGCGCAGCGCATCGGTATTGTCATCGATGTCTGCCCGCTGACTGCCGATGGCCGGATCGATCTCGATGCAGCCCAGGCCATGCTGACCCCGGCGCACAAGCTGGTGGCGCTGGCGCATGTGTCCAACGTGCTGGGCAGCGTGCTCGATGTGCCGCGCGCAGTGGCATTGGCGCGCGGCGTGGGTGCCCGGATCCTGCTCGACGGCTGCCAGGCTGTGGCGCGCCTGCCGGTCGACGTGAAAGCGCTCGGTGTCGATTTCTACGTCTTTTCCGGGCACAAGCTCTATGGGCCGACCGGCATCGGCGCGCTTTATGCGCGGGCTGACATTCTCGATGCGATGCCGCCATGGCAGGGCGGCGGGGCGATGATCGATCGCGTCAGCTTTGCCGGCACCACGTTTGCCCCCCCGCCGCAGCGGTTCGAGGCCGGTACGCCGGCGATCGTCGAGGCGATCGGGCTGGGCGTGGCGATCGATTATGTCGGGAAAGTAGGCCTTGCGGCCATCCATGCGCATGAAGCCGCGCTGGTGCAGGCCACGCGCGACGCGCTGCGCCGCATCAACGCGGTACGCCTGTTCGGACCCGAAGCAGCCGCCGGTATCGTCAGCTTCGTGATCGAAGGCGTGCATCCTCACGACCTTGGCACCATTCTGGACGAGGAAAACGTGGCGATCCGCGCCGGCCATCACTGCGCCCAGCCTTTGATGGAACATCTGGGCGTGCCGGCCACCGCCCGCGCCAGCTTTGGCATCTATAGCGACGAAAGCGATGTCGCCGCGCTGGTGCGCGGCATCGAACGAACCTTGAGGATATTCGGATGAGCGCCGAAACACCCCGCTTCACGATCGAGGAAGTCGACGCGGTGAACCCGCCGCGCCGCGCGCTGGTCGATGATATCCCCCCGCCGCCGGCGCCGCCAGCGGAGCGCAAGCGCGACTATCTGGCCGGCTTCCTGGCGGAAAAACCGCAGGACGTGACACCGGGCGAGCCGGGCGGCGAAATCTATGACGGGGTAATCGCCGCGTTGCGCGACATTTTCGATCCCGAAATCCCGGTCAACATCTATGACCTGGGCCTGATCTATGGCGTCGATGTTTCGGAAGACGGGCATGTGGCGGTGACCATGACGCTGACGACCCCGCATTGCCCCGTGGCCGAATCGATGCCGGGCGAAGTGGAATTGCGGGTGAGCGCGGTTCCCGGCGTGCGCGATGCCGAAGTGACCCTGGTGTGGGACCCGCCGTGGGACCCGCAGAAAATGAGCGACGATGCCAAGCTCGAACTCGGGATGCTGTAAGCCATGACTCAGACCACCACCCGCACCCGCCAGCGCCCCGCAGCCGTTCTGCTGACCCCGGCAGCCGAAGCGCGCATTGCCGCGCTGATGGCCACCGCGCCGGCCGGGGCCATCGGGGTCAAGCTTTCCACCCCGCGCCGGGGCTGCTCGGGCCTTGCCTATTCGGTGGACTATGTGGACCAGGCCGACGCGGCGGACGAGCGCATCGAAACGCCCGGTGGCATCTTTTTCATCGACGGCGCATCGGTGCTTTATCTGGTGGGCAGCACGATGGACTGGGTGGAAGACGATTTTCAGGCCGGTTTCGTGTTCGCCAATCCCAATGCCAAGGGCACTTGCGGCTGCGGGGAAAGCTTCACGATCTAAACGGTGGCCGGCAGGTGGCCCGGCCGATCAGCCCGGGATGGAGGCACGCGCGTCCGCGCCATCGCCCTGGGGTGCGGCCAGGATATCCTTGACCAGCGCGCCCTTGGCAACGGTTTTGGTCTGCGGATCGCCTACCGTGCTGCGGATGCCCGCGGCCGACGCGCCGGCCTTGCCCAGCGTATCGGTTTCCACCGCGCTGCGCGGCGCCGGGCCGCCGAACAAGGCATCGAGGGCCTGGCGCGACGAATCGACATCCTGCGGCCGCGGCGCGCCGGGATTGGGCGGGGTCAGTGCGAAATCGGGCGGCACGACCAGCGGCGCCTGCCGGCTGACGGCGAATTCGTCGGGACGCACGCGATTGAACAGCGAACTGTTCGAACTGCACGCAGCCAGAAGGCTCCCGGCCGAAACGAGAAAGGCAAGGGCGGCGGCTTTGCGCATTACTTAAATCTCCGTGGGGCTGGGGCTGCCCGAAGCGGGCTTTTCGCGCGAAAACAGCGAACGGGCAAGCAGGATCACGACACCGAGCGAGATTGCCACATCGGCCAGGTTGAAAATCAGGAAAGGCCGGAATTCCCCGAAATGGAGATCGGCATAATCGATCACATAGCCACGGGTGAACCGGTCATAAATGTTGCCCATGGCCCCGCCCAGCACCAGCGCCAGACCAGCCAGCTCGCCCATCGCCTTTTCGCGCAGCATCCAGACCACCACGCCGAGCGCGATCAGTCCGGTCAGCGCCAGCAGCGCAAGCTTGCCTTCGCTGGAATCGGCGCTGAACAGGCCGAGCGAAACGCCCAGGTTCTGAGTCCAGCGCAAGCTGAAAAAGCTGGTCACGTAAACAGCGCCCTGTTCGGGCAATGCCAGCGGCCCGGCAACCCAGGTCTTGACCGCGCGGTCGATTGCGAACGTGACGAAAGCCAAGGCAAAGCCAGCCAGGCGGTTGCGCGTCAGCAGGCTCACGCGGCGGCTCCGTCAAGCGTCGCCACCACGCTTTCGCAGCGGTTGCACAGCGCACCGTCCTCGGGCACGTCGGGCAGGTGGCGCCAGCAACGGCCACATTTGTGATCGTCCGTCCGGGCGACGGACAGGCCTTCCCCACGCGAAACCGCCGCACTGATGAACAGTTCGGCCAGGCCCCCTTCGGCATCGGGCGCATCGACCGGTACGGTCACGGCTGCTTCCAGCCCGGAACCCAGCACCTTGTCGCGGCGCAGCGGCTCGATCGCCTCGTTCACCCGGTCACGCAGCGCACGCAGGCTGTCCCACTGCGCCAGATCCGCTTCCACCGCCGGCAATACCGGCCATTCCAGCAGATGGACCGACGCGCCGGGATAGCGGCTTTGCCATACCTCCTCGGCGGTGAAGACCAGCACCGGCGCGCCATAGCGCACCAGGGCGTGGAACAGCGTATCAAGCACGGTGCGATAGGCGCGGCGTTTCGGATCGGCCGGTGCGTCGCAATAGAGGCAGTCCTTGCGGATATCGAAGAAGAAGGCCGAGAGGTCTTCGTTGCAGAATTCGGTCAGGGCGCGGACATAAGTGTTGAAGTCATAGTCCGCCACGGCGCGGGCCAGCGTCGCATCCAGCGTGCCAAGCCGGGCCAGCATGTAACGCTCCAGCGCGGGCATGGCCTCGGGCGCAACGCGCTCGTCCTCGGCAAACCCGTCAAGCGCGCCCAGCAGATAGCGATAGGTATTGCGCAGCTTGCGATACTGGTCGGCCACCCCGGCCAGGATTTCCTTGCCGATGCGGTGATCCTCGGTGAAATCGACCGACAAGGCCCACAGGCGCAGGATATCGGCACCGTAATCGCGCATCAGATCGAGCGGGCTGACCGTGTTGCCCAGGGACTTGGACATCTTGAGGCCCTTGGCGTCCATGGTGAAGCCATGCGTCAACACGGCGTCATAGGGCGCGCGGCCGCGCGTGGCGCAGCTTTCCAGCAGCGAGGACTGGAACCAGCCGCGATGCTGGTCGCTGCCTTCCAGGTAAAGGTCGGCGGGCCAGCGCAGTTCCGGCCAGCGCCCCGATTCCAGCACGAAGGCATGGGTGGAACCGGAATCGAACCAGACGTCGAGAATGTCGGTGACGCGCTCGTAATCCTCGGCCCTGTAGTTGGAGCCGAGATAGTTCTGGGCGCGCTCGTCATCCCAGGCATCCACGCCTTCGGCCATCACACCGGCGATGATGCGGGCGTTGACTTCGGGATCAGCCAGATACGCGCCGGTCTGGCGGTTGACGAACAGGGTGATCGGCACGCCCCAGGCGCGCTGGCGCGACAGCACCCAGTCGGGCCGCCCTTCGACCATGGCGCCGATGCGGTTGCGGCCCTTTTCGGGCACGAAGCGCGTGGCGGCGATCGCGGCCAGGGCCTTTTCGCGCAAAGTGCCGTCATCGCCTGCCCGGTCCATCGGCACGAACCACTGCGGGGTGCAACGATAGATGACCTTGGCTTTCGATCGCCAGGAATGCGGGTAGGAATGCCGATAGTCCGCGCTTGCCGCCAGCAATGCGCCTGCCTCGGCCAGCGCCGTGCAGATCGGCCCCTCTGGCGCGTTGAACCTGGGGTTGATCACGCTGCCCTGGCCGGCCAGCCAGCCCCAGTCGTCGCGATAGCGGCCATCGGCCGTCACGGCGAACTTGGGCTCGATGCCATGCGCCTTGCACAGCTCGAAATCGTCCTCGCCGTGGTCGGGCGCCATGTGCACCAGGCCCGTGCCCGAATCGGTGGTGACGAAATCGCCAGCCAGCAGCGGGCGCGGTTCGGCAAAGAAACCGCCCAGCGCGTGCATCGGGTGGCGGGCCACGGTGCCGGCGAGATCTGCGCCTTTGCCCTGCCAACGCGCTTTGCCCACTAGCTTGGTGCGCAGTTTGAAATCTTCAATCAATTTTTCGGAAACAAGAAATTTCTTGCCGACGGTCGTCTGATACTGATCGAAGGGATAATCAGGGAGTGCTGATCCAGCTTCGATTGTTTGAGGGACGATGATGCTAAGCGCTTCGAATAGGACGTAATCCACCTCAGGCCCATAGGCGAGCGCCTGGTTCACCGGGATCGTCCAGGGCGTGGTCGTCCAGATCACCGCATAGGAACCCTTGAGCGCCTCGATCGGCGAATCCACGATCTCGAACGCCACGTCGATCTGCGTGGAAACGATATCCTCATATTCCACTTCGGCTTCGGCCAGCGCGGTCTTTTCCACCGGGCTCCACATCACCGGCTTGGCGCCGCGATAGAGCTGGCCGCTTTCGGCGAATTTCAGCAGTTCGCCCACGATCGTCGCTTCGGCCTGGAAATCCATGGTCAGGTAGGGCCGGCTCCAGGCGGCGTTGATGCCCAGGCGCTGCAACTGCGCGCGCTGCACATCCACCCATTTCTGGGCATAGGCGCGGCATTCGGCGCGGAATTCGCGTGGAGGAACCTCGTCCTTGTTCTTCTTTTTCTTGCGATACTCTTCCTCGACCTTCCACTCGATGGGCAGACCGTGGCAATCCCACCCCGGAACATAGGGTGCATCCTTGCCCAGCAGAGTCTGGGTGCGCACCACCATGTCCTTGAGAATGTGATTCAGCGCATGGCCGATGTGCATGTCGCCATTGGCATAGGGCGGGCCATCGTGAAGGATGAATTTTTCACGGCCTGCGCGCGCGGCGCGCAGCTGGCCATAGACGTCTTCTTCCTGCCAGCGCGCGAGAATGACCGGCTCCTTCTGCGGGAGGCCGGCTTTCATGGGGAAATCGGTCTTCGGCAGGAAGACGGTGTCTCGATAGTCGCGCTTGTCGGTCATGATCGGCGGGCCTTAGCGATCTGCGCAGATTCCTGCAAACGCCGGATGCAGGCAAATGCCGGGGGCTGCTCGCCGGGCATCGTCATGCAACGTAGCGCCGGAGTTGATCCGGGGTCCCGCTCGATGGCTGGCGCTGTGCGCTTGAAGAAGCGGGGACCCGGGGTGGGGCCAAGGCTGACAAGGCTTCGCTACGGCGTCTTTTCGTCGCGATCCTGCGCAGCCAGGGCTTCGGCGTTGGTGCGCGCGTCCATGCCGGGATGCAGCGCGGGGCCGATGGTCCAGAAATTGTCGATCAGCACGGCGCCGTGGAACGTGGCGGGCACGTCGGGCAGTTCCCGCACGTGGCGCAGGCCGGTCCCCAGCCCGTCCCCGGCGCCGCTTTCGCCGGCAACGACCATGATCTTGCCGCCCGCATCCTCCATCCGCCGCTGCACGCGGTCGGGCCAGCCCCACAGGGTGAAAACCCCGCCAGGAAAGCCGTCGCCCAGGGCGGCGATCATCGTCGTGCCCCGGCAGCTTGCCGGAACCACCGAGGTCCAGCCTTTCCAGCGATAGTCGCTGGCGCAGGTGCGGCCCCGTGCGGGGTCGATGGTCCAGGCGCCAGGCAATGCCCGGTTCACCGCCGCCGCCACCGCGGCATTGCCGACAAAGCCTTCGCCCAGCGCCCGCGCATCGTGGCCGGCCCGGGCCAGCGACGTGATCAGCAGCGGGACCGCAGCAGGGTCGTTGCCCGGAAAGCGATAGAGGAAGCGGCCCATCGGATTGGCCGCCAGAATTTCGTCGAGCGAGGGAATGAGGCCCACCCCTTTGCTGCGCAGCGGGAAGGTCTTGCCACCATCGGCGCTGTAGCCGTGGCCGGCATCGAGCCGGGCAAGCTGCGCCATCGTCTTTTGCGCAACCGGGCCGGTCGCCTCGGTGCGGCAGCCAAGATCGGCATCGGGATAGAGCGCCAGCTGGTTGTCGGCCGTGCGCACCACGTCGATCGCCACGTAATCGGCGCCCATGCGCCGCGCCGTGAAGACCGCGCGCGCGGTGTCTTCGAGAATGGCATGAAGCGGGGGCAGGATGGCGCGCGCCGGGCAGGGCGCGCTGCGTCCGCCGGGCTGGTAATCCTGGGCGATGCCGCCATTGGCAACCAGGCGCGGCCGCCCGGGCGGCGCGGTGACCAGCCAGCTGGCGTTCACGAACGTCAGCACCAGGAACGCCAGAGCACCGGTAAACAGGATGCCCCGCAACCAGATCATGCCGCCGTGCCGGCCGCAAGGCGCCGTGCGGCACCAGTGGGAAGCGAAGCGATCATGCGCTTTCCAGCAATCGCCGCGCTTCCAGGCAATCCCGCGCCATCTGCGCCACCAGCGCGTCAAGGCTGTCGAACTTGGCCTCGGGACGCAGGAAATGGTGAAAGCTCACTTCGATTTCCTGGCCATAGAGATCGCCGGTGAAATCGAAGAAGTGCGGCTCCAGCAGCTCCTTGGGCGGATCGAAAGTAGGGCGGATGCCCACATTGGCCGCGCCCAGCAGTTCGGTCCCGTCATTCAGCAGGCGCCCTTTGACGGCATAGATGCCATAGGCCGGGCGCAGGTACTTGCCCATGGCAAGGTTTGCCGTGGGGAAATTGATCGTGCGGCCCACTTTGTCACCATGCTGGACCACGCCGCGAATGGCAAAGGGGCGAGTCAGCAGCGTAGCGGCGGTGGCGCAATCGCCGGCCTTGAGCGCCTCGCGCACGCGGCTGGACGAAACCACCGCACCATCGTGCATGACCGGCCCCACCGCCCGCGCGGCCAGGCCAAGCGTCTGGCCCAGGTCCTGCAGCACGATCACGTTGCCGCCGCGCTGCTTGCCAAAGGTGAAATCCTCGCCCGTCACCACGCCCGCCGCGCCGATGCGGTCCAGCATCACGTCGGTGACGAACGCCGCGGCCGAAGTCTGCGCCAGAGCGGCATCGAATTCGAACACCAGCATGGCATCTGCCCCGGCTGCGGCAAACAGTTCCTGCCGCTGGTCGAGCGAGGTCAGGCGGAACGGCGGCGCCTTGGGATCGAAATAGCTGACCGGGTGGGGATCGAGCGTGGCGATCATCACCAACCGTCCCTCGGTGCGCGCCCAGCGCACCGCCTCGGCCACCACGGCCTGGTGCCCCCGGTGGAACCCGTCGAAATTTCCGAGCGCCACGATGGCGCCCCGCCAGTTTTCGGGCACGCGGTCCCGTGCATAGAGCCGGATCATGGCTGGCTGCTTTCTTTCTGAGGATGCGCCTGTTCAAGGGTGACGAACGTGTAGGCGGGATGGTCTGCCCCGGCAGGATGGGTCTGCCGGGCGGTTTCGCGCCATTGCGGGCCAGGATAGGGCATCGTGGTATCGCCGGCAAAGCGGGCATGAACCTGGGTCAGCTCGCACCGCGCGGCGTGCGGCGCGAACAGAGCCAGCACTTCGGCCCCGCCGATTACCGCCGCTTCGGGCGCGGTGGCCACGGCGGCCAGCGCGTCCTCCACGCTGTGCACCACCTCTGCCCCCGGTGCGGTCCAGCCGCGGTCGCGGGTCAGCACCACGTGGCGGCGGCCGGGCAGAAGGCCGGGCAGGGATTGGAACGTCTTGCGCCCCATGATCATCGGTTTGCCCATGGTCAGCGCTTTGAACCGCTTGAGATCGGCGGGAATGTGCCAGGGCAGCCGGCCCCGTCCGTCGACCGTTTCGCCGATGGTGCCGTCATCGGCGCGGGCGACGATCAGGAACAGCGCGGCGCCCATTCCTAGCGCACCAACCGCGTGACATGGCCCATCTTGCGCCCGGCACGCGCCTGCGCCTTGCCATAGAGGTGCAGGTGGCTGGCGGGATCGGCCATCAGATCCCGCCAGGCGTCGGCCGCATGGCCGATGAGATTGTCCATGACCGCACCCGCGGAGACCAGGTCGGTGCAGCCGAGCGGCAGGCCCAGAATGGCGCGCACGTGATTCTCGAATTGGCTGGCAATGGCCCCTTCGATGCTCCAGTGCCCGGAATTGTGCACGCGGGGCGCCATTTCGTTGAACACCGGACCATGGGGCGTGGCAAAGAATTCCAGCGTCAATACGCCCACGTAATCGAGCGCCTGCGCGACTTTTTCGGCAAGCGCGCGCGCGGCTGGCACTTGCGCGATGATTTCGGCCGGGGCAGGCACGGTGGAGCGGGACAGGATGCCTCCCTCGTGCTCGTTCCGCGCCGAATCCCAGAAGCGCACGGTGCCGTCCTGCCCGCGCACCAGGATTACCGAGAACTCGCCGAAAAACGAAACCAGGCCTTCATAGATCAGCGGCACCGCCGGCAGAGCGAGGCCGTCCACGCCGTCGGCTGCGGCGATGCGCCACTGGCCCTTGCCGTCATAACCGTCGCGCCGGGTCTTGAGAATGCCAGGCGCGCCGATCGTGGCGATGGCGCGGGCCAGGTCCTGCGGCCCGTCAACCGGCATCCAGGGTGCCGGCCGGCCGCCCAGCGCTTCGACGAAGGATTTCTCGCTGACCCGGTCCTGCGCGACTTCCAGCGCGCGCGCTGGCGGGAACAGCGGCGCGTGGCTGGCCAGGGCGGCAAGCGGCGCCGCGGCGACATTCTCGAACTCATAGGTGACGACGGCCACTTGCGCGGCAAAGGCGGCGAGCGCGGCGTCATCGTCATAGGCGCCTTCGGTATAGCGCGCGCTGACCTGCGCGGCGACCGAGGCTTCGCGCGGTTCGGGCGCATAGACATGGGCGCGATAGCCCAGTTGGGCCGCGGCAAGCGCCATCATCCGGCCAAGCTGTCCGCCGCCCAGGATGCCGATAGTGGCGCCCGGCGCGATCGCGGTCATTGCGGCCGCTCGGCCACGGCATCCGTCTGCGCCTCGCGAAAGGCGATCAGCCGTTCGGCCAGGGCAGCGTCGCCGATGGCCAGGATCGATGCGGCCAGGATGCCTGCATTGGTGGCGCCTGCCGTTCCGATCGCCAGAGTGCCGACCGGAATGCCGCCCGGCATCTGGACGATCGACAACAGGCTGTCCATGCCTTTGAGCGCCTTGGATTCCACGGGAACGCCCAGCACCGGCAGGTGGGTCATGGCCGCCACCATGCCGGGCAGATGCGCCGCGCCGCCCGCGCCGGCGATGATCACTTTGAACCCGGCGCTGTGCGCGGTCCTGGCAAAGTCCACCAGCCGGTCGGGCGTGCGGTGGGCCGAAACGATGCGGCATTCGTGGCCCACGCCCAGCTTTTCCAGCACGGCGGCGGCGTTGCGCATGGTTTCCCAGTCTGACTGGCTGCCCATGATGATAGCGACATGCGCCTTGGGCAGCGGTCTCTCACTCATTCCGATCCCCTCGATCCGGCACGGACATTTTCAGCGTTCGGACAGGTAATAGCGTTCCAGTTCGGCCAGGCCTTCGTCCAGTTCATAGACGATGGGCTGCCCGGTCGGAATTTCAAGGCCGGTGATAGCGGCGTCCGATATGCCCGAAAGGTGCTTGACCAAGGCCCGCAGCGAATTGCCATGGGCCGAAACGATCACCGTCTCCCCGGCCTTGAGCGCGGGCGCGATCAGCGCGTCATAGGCCGGCAGCACCCGGGCAATGGTGTCCTTGAGGCTTTCGGTCGCCGGCACGGCAATCCCGGCATAGCGTGGATCGCCGGCCAGATCGAACGCGCTGCCGGCCTCCAGCACCGGGGGCGGCACGTCGAAGCTGCGGCGCCACACCTTGACCTGCTCGTCGCCATGCTTGGCAGCCGTCTCGGCCTTGTCCAGCCCGGTAAGGCCGCCATAATGGCGCTCGTTCAGGCGCCAGTCCTTGGTTTCGGGTATCCACAGGCGCCCGGCCGCTTCCAGCGCCAGATGCAGCGTCTTGATCGCGCGGGTCTGCAGCGAGGTGAAGGCCACGGTGGGCAGCAAGCCCTTGTCTTTCAGCAGCCGGCCGGCGGCCACGGCCTCGGCCGCACCCTTTTCGGTCACATCCACGTCCCACCAGCCGGTAAAGCGGTTTTCCAGGTTCCATTGCGATTGGCCGTGACGAATCAGGATCAGACGGGGCATCGAGGCATCCTGCTGCAAGAACGGATAGGAAAGCGGCCACTAGCGGGCCAGTGCCGTTTTGAAAAGCGGCTCGGGCTCTAAGCCCCGGGTTCGCGCGGGTTCACGACGGGATCGGCCGCCGCCCCGCCTACGGCCACCTCCCCCGCTTCGGCCCTGGCCCCGGCCGTGCCCCCGGCCGCCGCCAGCGCGCGCGCCTGGGCTTTGCGACGACGCAGATTTTCCCGCAGACGCTCGGCCAGGCGTGCCTCGCGGCTGAGAGTCGGCGGTTGCGGCGACGAAGGGGGCAATGGCGATCCGGTCATGGCCAGGCTTCTTGCCGCGGGAATTTTTTGTCGGCAAGCCCGCTTGACTTTGCCCAGGCCTGCGGCCAATAGCGCGCCTCCACCGGCGGGCACCTGCCGCCGGGCAAAGCCGGCTGCCAAGCGCCCCGGCTTTCGCGGAAATGGTGTGCTGCTGTAGCTCAGTGGTAGAGCGCATCCTTGGTAAGGCTGAGGTCGGGAGTTCAATCCTCCCCAGCAGCACCATTTCCATGCTGGGCAATACGCCGGCCCCAATCACGCATGCAGACCGGCCCATTCGGGGTGCCGGCGGAACTGCGCGGCAACATAGCTGCAGGCTGGTACGATCTTCCATCCCCGTTCGCGCGCGTCGGCAATCAGCGCCTCGACCAGGCGTGCAGCCACGCCGCGTCCGCTGATCGCGGTGGGCACCAGAGTATGATCGGCCACGACCACGCCGGGCGCCGCTTCGCGCCAGGTAAGCACCCCTTGCGCGGTGGCGTCGGCAATGGTCGCGCGATAGGCGCCGTGGCTGCCGTTGTCTTCGTGAGTGATCGAAACGGTGTCGGTCACGCTGCTTCTCCCGCTGGCCACCGGCACGGGGTGGCTTGACCGCAGAACGCCTTCCCGGCCATGTCGGTTTCCATGCACTTTTTCTCCGACAATGCCGCCAGCGTCCATCCTCATGTGTGGGCGGCGATGCGGGCTGCCGATGCGCCCGATTTTCCCTATGACGCCGATGCGCAGAGCCGCGCGCTGGACGAGGCGTTTACCGCACTGTTCGAGACGCCTTGCACGGCCCTGTGGGTGGCGACGGGCACGGCGGCCAACTGCCTGGCGCTGAGCGCGATGGTGCCGCCGCATGGCGGGGTGGTCTGTCACCGCGAGGCGCATATCGAAACGGACGAAGGCGGCGCGCCGGGTTTTTTCCTGCATGGCGCCAAGTTGATCCTGGCCCAGGGGGAAGGCGCGCTGCTGACCCCGGACAGCATTGCGGCGGCGATCGATCCGATCGGTCCCGGAGTTCACCAGGTGCAACCCCATGCCGTCTCGATCACCCAGGCCAGTGAATATGGACGCGCCTATCGCCCGCACGACGTGGCCGCGATCGGATCGCTGGCACGCCAGCGTGGTCTTCTGCTGCATATGGATGGCGCGCGCTTTGCCAACGCCGTGGCTTTTCTCGATTGCCACCCGGCGGCGCTGACCGCGCGGGCCGGAGTCGATGCGCTGAGCTTCGGCTTCATCAAGAACGGGGGGCTGGGGGCAGAAGCGGTTGTGCTGTTCGATCAGGATCTTGCCGACGTGATCCGTTTTCGCCGCAAGCGCGCGGGGCACCTGCAATCCAAGGGCCGCTATCTGGCGGCACAGATCCTGGCCATGCTGAAGGACGATCTGTGGCTGGCCAACGCCCGGGCCGCCAATGCCGCCGCATGCGAACTCGCCGATGCCTGCGCCGGGCGGCTGCTGCACGTGGTCGAGGCCAACGAAGTCTTCGCGATCTTGTCGGATGCGGAAAAGACCGCACTGCGCGGCGCCGGGTTCGATTTCTACGATTGGCCGGCCCCCGCGGGCACGCCGGGCGCGGCGCGGCTGGTCACGGCTTGGAACAGCGACCCGGCGCACGTTTCCGCGTTGGCGCGCGCGATTCGCGGCTTATGAGCGCCGAAGCGCCGGAAACCCTGTGGCGGCCGGGCGTCGTCGCGCCGTTCCTGGCGGTCGCGCTGATCTGGGGTTCCACCTGGTTGGTGATCAAGGGCCAGGCCGGCACGGTGCCGCCGGCCTGGTCGGTCTGTTACCGTTTTGCCATATCGGCAGCGGGGATGTTCGCGCTGGTGTTCCTGCGCCGTGAGCGGCCCGTGCTCGATCGCCAGGGCTGGCTTCTGGCAGCGGGCATCGGCCTGTTTCATTTCACGCTCAACTATCAGTTCCTCTATCCGGCCGAACAACATCTCACTTCCGGACTGGTGGCAGTGCTCTATGCCTTGTTGATGGTGCCCAATGCCGTGCTGGCGCGGCTGTTCCTGGGGCAGCGGGTGGCACGTGGCTTCTGGGCCGGATCGTCGGTGGCGCTGGGGGGCATTGCCCTGCTGTTGTGGCACGAGATACGCGTGGCGCCCGTCACCAACGCCCCTTGGCTCGGCATTGGGCTGGTGACCGTCTCGATCCTCGGCGCGTCGGTCGCGAATGTCATGCAGGCTTCGGGCGCGGCGCGGGAGCGGCCGATACTGCCGATCCTTGCCTGGGCCATGGCGATCGGCACGCTGGCTGACGGCATGATCGCCCTGGCGCTGTCGGGGCCGCCGGTGATCGACCGCAACTGGCCCTACGTTTCAGGCGTGCTCTATCTCAGCCTCGTGGGGTCGGTGATCACGTTCCCGCTCTATTTCCAGTTGCTGAAGGACATGGGCGCGGGCCGGGCCGCCTATAACGGGGTGCTGGTGCCGGTGGTGGCCATGGCGCTGTCCACCGTGTTCGAGGGCTATCGCTGGTCGTTGCTGGCCGTGGCGGGGTCTGCGCTGGCCATGTTGGGCCTGGTCATGGCGCTCAAGGCGCGCAATCCTTCGCGATACGTGGGGTAGAGCGGCCGCCAGACCAGCACGCGCCGCGCCTTGCCCGCCGCCACGCGGCGGCTTTCCGCATAGAAGCCCCGCGCCACGGGGGATAGCCCGGCCTCGTCCGCCGTCTGCAGGGGCGGAAGGGGCAGACCGGTGAGCCGCGCGGCTTCCTCCACCACCGCGTTCTGGCTGGCGGGTTCCTCGTCGGCCAGGTTGTAGATGCCGGGCGGGGCGGAAAAGGCGGCCATGGTCGCGCCGGCAATGTCGTCCACATGGATGCGGCTGAACACCTGGCCGGGTGCGACGATGCGATGGGCCGTGCCATCGCGCAGCCGGTCGATCACGCTGCGCCCCGGGCCATAGATGCCGGGCAGGCGCAGAATGCGCACCGCGGGGGACAGCGCCTGCCAGGCCAGATCCGCCGCAACCCGCGCGGAACGGCGACCGCCGCCGATAGGCGCGGTCTCGTCCACCCAGGCGCCGCGAGCATCGCCGTAGACCCCGGTCGAGGACCAGTAGCCCAGCCATGCTTCCTCCAAGCCACGCAGCGCGGTGCCATAGGCATCGAGCACCGGATCGCCGCTTTCCCGTACCGGCGGCACCGAAGACAGCACGTGGCTGGCACGCGCCAGCGCGGCGTGAACGGCGGCGCGATCGGCAAAATCGATCGTTCCGGCCCGCCCGGTCCCTTCCACCTGCCAACCGCGCGCGCGCAGGGCACGGGCCAGGACCTGCGCGGCATAGCCCATGCCAAAGACGAAGGCGCGGCCTGCCTCGCCTCGTTCATCGTCGCGATCCGGGTGCCTGCTGCTCTGGCGCGTGTCCATGGGCACAGGCAATTATCCGCTGTTTCGCATTTGCTCAATTGCCCCGCCGCGTCCGGCTTCCTAAGTCTGGGGAATGAAAGACCCCGCCACCCAGCCGCCCGTCGTGATCCATCGCGCCGACTATCGCCCGCCTGCCTGGCTGGTGCCCGATATCGCGCTCGATTTCCTGCTCGATCCCACGGCAACGCAGGTGACGGCAACGCTCGACGTCGAACGCAATCCCGTGGTTGGAGAGGCGGGCGGCCCCTTGCGGCTCAATGGCGATGGCCTGGCGGCGCAAAGCGTCGCCGTCGATGGCGAACCTTGCCATGCCTGGTCGATGGATGGCGATGATCTGGTGATCGATCTGCCGGGCGGCGCGCACCAGGTGACGATCGAAACCACGATCAATCCTGTTGCCAATACCCAGCTTTCCGGCCTCTATGCCTCGGGCGGGCTGCTGTGCACCCAGTGCGAGGCCGAGGGCTTTCGCCGTATCACGTTCTTTCCTGACCGGCCGGATGTCCTCAGCCGCTATACGGTAACGCTCACGGCCGACAAGGCCGCGTTCCCGGTGCTTCTGTCCAACGGTAATCCGATGGACAGCGGCGAGGAGGACGATGGCACTCACTGGGCGGTCTGGCACGATCCCTGGCCCAAGCCGTCGTACCTCTTTGCCCTGGTGGCCGGCGATCTGGTGGCCACGCGCGATACGTTCACCACCGCATCGGGCCGCAAGGTGGATCTGGCGATCTGGGTCCGCCCCGGGGACGAAACCCGCACGGCCCACGCCATGCGCTCGCTGATCGCGTCGATGGCATGGGACGAGACAGCCTATGGCCGCGAATACGATCTGGATCTGTTCAACATCGTGGCGGTCTCCGATTTCAACTCGGGCGCGATGGAGAACAAGGGGCTGACGATCTTCAACAGCCGCTATGTCCTGGCCGATCCCGAAACCGCCACCGATGCGGATTACGACAACGTGGAAGGCGTGGTGGCGCACGAATACTTCCACAACTGGTCGGGCAATCGCGTCACCTGCCGCGACTGGTTCCAGCTTTCCCTGAAGGAAGGCTTCACCGTGCTGCGCGACCAGCAGTTCTCGGCCGATCACGGATCGGCCCCGGTCAAACGGATCGAGGACGTGCGCGTTCTGCGCAGCGCCCAGTTTTCCGAGGACTCAGGGCCGCTGGCCCATCCCATCCGGCCGGATTCCTATCAGGAAATCAACAATTTCTACACGGCCACCGTCTATAACAAGGGTGCCGAGGTGATCCGGATGATGACCGTGCTGGCCGGGCCGGAACGGTTCCGCAAGGGCACCGATCTCTATTTCGACCGGCACGACGGTGAGGCGGCGACGTGCGAGGATTTCATCAAGGCCATCGAAGACGGCGCCGGGCTCGATCTCACTCAGTTCCGCCGCTGGTACGAGCAGGCCGGCACTCCGCAGGTCGACGTGACGATGACTCACGATGCCGCCACCGGCACGGTGACGCTGGCCTTGCGGCAGACGGTGCCACCCACGCCGGGCCAGCCGGAAAAGCAGCCCATGGTGATCCCGCTGCGCACGGCCCTGTTCGATCGCGCCAGCGGCCGCCACGCCGGCGAACACCTGATCGTGCTGACGCAGGCCGCGCAGCAGTTCACGTTCGAGGGCCATGCCCGCGCGCCGGTGCTTTCGCTCAACCGCGGCTTTTCCGCGCCGGTGACGATCAATGCGCTGCAAAGCGTGGAAGACCTGGTGTTCCTGGCGGCGCACGATGACGATGCCTTTGCCCGCTACGAAGCGATGCAGCAACTGGTGGTGCAGCATCTGGTTGCGGCGGTGGAAGGGCGGCTCGACGATGCCGCGCGCGATGCCGGCCGCGTGGCCATCGGCGGCGCGCTGAGGGCTGTTCTGGCCGATCGCGGGCTCGACGATCTCATGCGGGGCGAGCTGGTCATGCTTCCCGGCGCGGCCTATGTCGCCGAGCAGATCGATCAGGCCGATCCGGCCCGCGTCCATGCCGAGCGGGAGTCCCTGAAGGCCTGGCTGGGCCGAGAACTGGGCCAGGCCTGGCGCGATCTGCACGATCGTTGCAGCGCGGTGCCCTATGGTCTTGATGCCGCCGCGCGCGGTGCGCGCAAGCTGAAGACCCAGGCTCTCGTCTATCTGGCGGCGGCAGACTCGGTGGAGGCCGGGCGTCGTGCCAAGGCGCAATACGACGCCGCCGACAACATGACCGATCGCCAGGGTGCGCTGATGGTGCTGTGCGGGCTCGATCTGCCAGAGCGCGACGAAGCCCTGGCGAACTTTCGTGCCCGGTTTGCCGAAAACCGCCTGGTGATCGACAAATGGTTTTCGCTCCAGGCCGGATCGCTGCACCCCGATGTGCTCGATCATGTGCGCGCACTGGCGCAACATCCCGATTTCACTCTGACCAATCCCAACCGCGTGCGCGCGCTCTATATGGCCTTTGCTGCCAATTCCCATGCGTTCCACACCGCCGATGGCGCCGGCTATCGCCTGATCGCCGATCTGATTCTGGCCCTGGATCCGATCAACGGCAACGTCGCCGCGCGCTTCGTTGCCCCGCTGGGCCGCTGGCGCCGGATCGAACCGGCCCGCGCCGCGCTGATGCGGGCAGAACTGGAGCGCATTGCCGCCGCGCCCCGTCTGTCGCGTGACGTGCGCGAGCAGGTCGGCAAGAGCCTGGAAGGATGAGCGCGCCGGGCATGGCGGTGGAGGTGCTGACGCATCCCGCCCTGGCCGGGGTGGCGCATGGCTTTCTGGGCCGTCGCGGCGGGGTTTCCGCCGGCATTCACGCCGGCCTCAACGTGGGCTGGGGCAGCGAGGACGATCCGGCCGCCACGGCCGAAAACCGCCACCGCGCGGTGGCGGCCGTGCTGCCCGGTGCCACGCTGGTTTGCGCCTATCAGGTGCATTCGCCCGATGTCGTGACGGTTTCCCGGCCGTGGGATGAAGCCGATCGCCCGCGTGCCGATGCCCTGGTGACCGATCAGCCGGGGCTGCTTCTAGGCATTCTGACCGCCGATTGCGCGCCGGTGCTGTTTCACGATCCCCACGCGGGCGTGATCGGCGCGGCCCATGCCGGCTGGCGCGGCGCCATCGATGGGGTGACCGACCGCACGGTGGAGGCGATGGAAGCGCTGGGCGCCAATCGCGCTGCGATCGCGGCCGTGGTGGGGCCGTGCATCGGCCAGAAAAGCTATGAAGTGGATAGCGCGTTCGAAGCCCGCTTCGTGCAACAGGCGGCCGAGAACGCGCGCTTCTTCAAGGCGGGGCGTGCCGGCCACGCCTGGTTCGATCTGCCTGGCTATGTCGCGCAGCGGCTTCACGCGTTCGGTGTCGGCGTGGTGGGCATGCTGGACGAAGACACCTATGCCCAGCCCGACCGCTTTTTCTCGTTCCGCCGTGCCACCCATGCCGGCGAGCCGGGCTATGGCCGCGAAATCTCGCTGATCGGCCTGCGCTAGCGATGCTTTCGCTGGCGATGCTTTTCCCGCAGGCTCAGCGCCCGTCCAGTCGCCGGCCCAGCGTTTCCACGGCCTGCGTTTCATAGCCGAGCGCGGCATAGAACGCCTTGGTGGCCAGGTTCTCGGCGCGCACCATCAGCATCAGCTTGGGGCAGGCCCGCGCCGTCATCCATGCCTCCGCAGCGTGCATCAGCATGCGGCCCAGACCCCGGCGGCGGAACGCAGGCGCCACACCCAGGTAATAGACCCAGCCGCGGTGGCCGTCATAACCGATCATGATCGTGGCGGCAGGCGCGCCGTCGATGTCGGCCACCAGCACCGCGCTGGCCGGATTTTCCATGGCCAGGCGATAGTCGGTGGCGGGATCGTTCCAGGGCCGCGTCAAGCCCGCCGCCTGCCACAGGGCAATTACCGCAGGAGCATCGGCGGGGCCTGCTTCGCGCAGCACGGGCTGGGTCATCGGCGGTCAGCTTTCGCCAAGTTCCTTGGTGGACGCGTCGGCCTCGCCCGCTACCCAATAGCCGGCCGCCTTGATCCAGCGCCGGTCCAGACCGCGCGTCTCGACCAGATATTCGCGCGCGGCGCGTGCCACGCCGGCCTCGGCGGCCAGCCAGACGAAAGTGCCCGGGACCAGGTTCACCTGTGCCAGCGCGGCCAGCAACGGCGCCGAATCGGTGGCGGCCAGGCTGTCGCGATGGACCCAGCGCACGTCCAGCGTGGCGGCGCTGGCAAAAACCTGTTCGTCGGCCGGCCCCGGAACGGCAGCGATCACCGTGGCGGCAACGCCCGCGGGCAATTCCTCCACCCGGCGGCCTATCGCCGGAAGGGCGGTTTCGTCGCCCACCAGCAGCCAGTGCGCGATTGGCCCTTCGATCACCTGGGAGCCGCGCGGGCCGGCGACGACGATGGGATCGCCCACGCTGGCCGCGCGGGCCCAGTCGGAAACAGGGCCGCCTTCGTGGTCGAAGAAGTCGATCGTCAGGGTACCGGCCGCACGATCGTGATGGCGCGGGGTGTAATCGCGCAGCACCATCTGCCCCTGCGCATCGGTGACGATGATCTTGACGTGATCGTCGGGCGCGCCGCTGACGAAGCCATCGAGTTCGGGGCCTTGCGCCACGATGCGGATCATGTTGGGCGTAAGCCGTTCGTGACGGACGATACGCAGCGTGCGCCGCGCCAGTTCGTGGCGCAGGCGGCGGATCGCGGGCACAGACGTGTCGGCGGCTTGGGTTTCGATGGTCATTGTCGCGGATCCTCTCTCAAGGAAGCGCAATCCACCTTCGAGCGCGCTTTGGCAAGCCCCGCGGCAACTTCGGGATCGGCCAGATCAGGATTGCTGTTCGTCAAGCACCAGCTGGCCGGTTTCCCCCGGGTCGAGCGCGGCCAGAAACCGGGCCAGCCACCACATCACGTCTTCCTTCAGCACCACGTCCATCAGGGCCTGCCAGCGGGCCTGGCGCTCGGCCAGCGGCATGGTCAGTGCCTGGGCAAGGGCGTCGGCGATCTCTTCCGGGCTGTAGGGATTGATCAGCACGGCTTCGCGCAGTTGCACGGCGGCGCCGGCAAAGTTCGACAGGACCAGTACCCCCGGATCGGCCGGGTCCTGCGCGGCGACGAATTCCTTGGCCACCAGGTTCATCCCATCGCGCAGGGGCGTGATCAGGCACACCTTGGCCGCGCGATAGACCCCGGCCAGCACATCGCGCGAATAGCCTTTGTTGACATAGCGCAAAGGCACCCATTCCACGCTGGAAAATTCGCCGTTGATCCGTCCCGACAGGGCATCGAGGCTGGCGCGGATTTCCTGATAGGTCTGCACGCTTTCGCGGCTGGGCGGGGCGATCTGGAGCAGGAAGACCTTCTCGTGCAGATCCTCCCGCTGCGCAAGCAGGCGCTCGTAGCCGGTGAAGCGTTCCTGCAGGCCTTTGGAATAGTCCAGGCGGTCCACGCCCACGATCATCGCGCGGCCGCCCGCGCTTTGCTCCATCCGGCGGCGCATGTCTTCGGCAACCGGGCTATCGGCCGTCTGAGCGAATTCGCGGGCATCGATGCCGATCGGGCAGACCACGGCCCGCAGCGTGCGTCCCTGCCAGGAAATCGCCCCGTCTTCGCCGATTTCCGCGTCTGTCTGCCCGCGCACATAGTCGAGAAAGCCTTCCAGCCAATCCGGAGTGTGAAAGCCTACCACGTCATAGGCGAACAGCGATTCGACCAGTTCCCGGTGATTGGGCAGGGACACCATCAGGGCCATCGGCGGCCAGGGGATATGCAGGAAAAAGCCGATGCGGTTTGCCACGCCCCGCTCGCGAAGTCGGTGGCCCAGCGGGATTAGGTGGTAATCATGCACCCACACCAGATCGTCTTGGGTGATCAGCGGCAGCAGCGTATCGGCAAAGCGGGTATTGACGCGTTCATAACCGTCGACAAACCCGCGTTCGAATTCGGCAAGGCTGACGCGGTAGTGGAACAGCGGCCACAGCGTGCGGTTGGCAAAGCCATCGTAGTATTCGTGGATGTCCTGCGGTTCCAGATCCACCGTCGCGGTGGTCACGCCGGCCGATTTCTGAAAATTGATATGGCCGGTGAAGCTTTCGGTTTCCCCGCCCGACCAGCCGAACCAGATGCCGTTGCTTTCGCGCAGCACGGTCGACAGTGCGACGGTCAGCCCGCCCTGGTTGCCGGGTTCGTCCTCGCTGGGGGGCTGGACGCGGTTCGAAACGACGATCAGGCGCTTCACCTCACGGCACTCCATGGCTTGCTCAACAAGCCGGCGCAATTGATCAGGCCGACGAGCGAGTAGGTTTGCGGGTAATTGCCCCACAGTTCCCCGGAAACGGGGTCGATGTCTTCGGAAAGGAGGCCGGCGGCGGTGCGTCGCGACAGCATCTCGTCGAACAGCACGCGGCCTTCTTCGGCACGACCGGTGGCATGCAGCGCCTCGGTCAGCCAGAACGTGCAGACATTGAACGCGGTTTCGGGCAGCCCGAAATCGTCTTCGCTGGCATAGCGCAGCATGTGGCTGCCCCGGCGCAAGCCTTCCTCCACCGCGCGCAGAGTTCCTCCAAAGCGGGGATCGTCGGGCGGCAGGAACCGCATGTCGAGCAACTGGATCAGGCTTGCGTCCAGATCGTCGCCGCCGAACGTGGCGGAAAAGCGCTGCGTTTCCGGGCGCCAGGCGCGTGCTTCGATCGTGGCGCGGATGGTGCTGGCTCGCCCCTGCCAGTAAGCGGCGCGGTCAGGCAGGGCGAGCGCGCTCGCGATCGTGGCCAGCCGGTCGCACGCGGCCCAGCACATCGCCGCCGAATAGGTGTGGACATGGGCGCGCGTGCGCAGTTCCCACAGGCCCGCATCGGGCTGGTCATAGACCTGGAAGGCGCGCTCTCCCACGGCTTCCAGCGCTTCGAAATCGGCCATGCCGGCCATGCGGTAAAGCCGCTGGTCGATGAACGCCTGGGTGTTGCACAGCACGATCTGGCCATAGGCATCGTGCTGAATCTGTTCATAGGCCTGATTGCCCACGCGCACCGGGCCCATGCCGCGATAGCCGGGCAGCGCCCCGGCCACGCGTTCGGTCAGGCGGTCTTCGCCGCCCAGCCCGTAGAGCGGCTGGATATGCCCGCCCCGCGCGCTTTCCACCACGTTGCGCAGATATTCCAGATAGCCTTCGAGCACATCGAGCGCGCCCAGCCGGTTGAGCGCCTGGATGGTGTAATAAGCATCGCGGATCCAGCAGAAGCGATAGTCCCAGTTGCGCCCGGAATCGGCGTGCTCGGGAATCGAGGTGGTCAATGCCGCCACGATCGCGCCGGTTTCCTCGAACTGGCAAAGCTTGAGCGTGATCGCCGCGCGGATCACCGCCTCCTGCCATTCCAGTGGCGTTGCCAGGCCGCGGGTCCACTGCCGCCATTCCGCGATCGTGCGCGCCAGCATTTCCTCAAGGCCGTGGCCCAGGTCGTTGGCAAAGCTTTCATCGGGACCAAGGAAGAAATAGAGCGTGCGTTCCACCCGGAACGGGCGCTCGTCGTTTATCCAGCCTATTGGCGCATTGGTGGTGAGGCGCAGGGTGATGTCCTGAAGCAGATAGCGGGTGTGATGCGAACCGCTGGTCTGCGCGGGCACGGCCGCACCCCATTCGCTGGCCGGCCGCAGGGCAACGCGGATGCGGGGGCTGCCGGCCAGGCGCCGCACGATCCGGGCAAAGGCCACCGGACGGTACATGCGGCCATGGTTCCGGTAGCGCGGGCAGAAATCCACCACTTCGATCGTGCCGCCCTGGGCATCGGTGTGGCGCGTCACCAGCACTGGCGTGTTGCGAATGTAGTGCTGGGTAATGGACACGGCATCGTCCAGGCCGATCGTCCACAAGCCCCGCGCTGCCGGATCGATCGCGGGTTTGTCGTCCAGCAGCGCGCAGAAGGCGGGATCGCCGTCGAGGCGCGGCACGCAGCCCCAGACGATGCTGCCCGCCCGGTCGATCATTCCGGCCACCTGGCAATTGCCGATCGGCCACAGATCAACGCTCGCCTGCCTCATTCACGGGCCTCTGCCGGGGTATCGGCGAACGTACGCAGGAAAGCGCGAACGGCGGCCGGCGATGGCAGCGCCAGCGTGGCGGCGGTGCTGCTGCCGTCGAGCGCACGGGCGCCCACCAGAACACCGTGCCCGCCCAAAGCCCGGGCTGCGGCAAAGCCGGCCTCGTCGGTCAGATCGTCGCCGAAGAACACCGGTTGCGTGCCGATCATGCCATCGCGGGCCATCAACCGGCGCACGGCCTGGCCCTTGTCGCCGCCGGGCATGCGCAGTTCCACCATGTCCTTGCCGTGCTGGATCTTGAGCGCGTGGACATTGGCCAGATGTACGGCCAGCGCCTGGGCCGGTTGGCGTGCGTCGGGGGCCAGGCGCCAATGAAACGTCACCCCGTACGATTTCTCTTCCACCAGGCAGCCTGGCCAGGCACGGGCCAGGGTGGCGAAATCGCGCGCCACATCATCCAGCACCGGCAGGCGTTCGGGCCGGGCCAAGGTGTCGTTCCAGCGATATTCCAGGCCGTGACTGCCGGTGACCGGCAAAGCCTGGGCAATCGGACCGAGAATGCGGTCGATCTGCGCGAGCGAGCGGCCACTGACGATCGACAGCCGGCCATCGAGCCGCTGCGCCAGATCGGCGAGCAGCACCCGTGTGGCGCCATCGGCCCGGACGGCCTCGGGATCGTCGGCCAACTCGAGCAGGGTCCCGTCGAGGTCGAGAAACACGGTGCCCTGGTCGAGCAGGCGGCGGCATGGCGCGGGAAGCAGGGCGGGCTGGGTGGCGATCAGGGAAATGACGACGCTCCTTGGCGCTGGCGGCTGATGCGCTGCACCAATGGCGAGAGGGCGGCTTTGTTCCCGCTGACGTCAGGCTGCGCCCGGTAAGCAATTGTTTCAAAACGCTGCGTTGTGAAACGGCGAGCGGCCTGTCTGTCTTTAGAGGCGCGCCGGAAAATAGGGCGCGGGATCGCGCGGCACGTTGTCGCGCCGCAATTCGAAATGAAGCGTGGGGCGCCTCGCTTCCCCGCTTCTGCCGATATGGGCGATCGGCTGGCGCGCGGCAACCATCTGCCCTTCCTTCACGTCTACCCGGCCGAGATAGGCATAGGCGGTGACCCAGCCGCCGCCATGATCGATCAGGATCAATTGGCCGAACCGCTCCGGCTCCTGCCCGGCAAAGATCACGCGGCCCGCGGCGGCGGCATAGACCATCGTGCCGGGGAAAGCCGCCAGATCGATGCCGTTGTTGGGACGGCTGCCCGATCCCCCGGCGGCGGCCACGCCATAGCGGCCGATGATCGCGCCCGACGTGGGCCAGGCCAGGCGCGGCGCGCCTGCTTCGCGGGCAGGGGCGTGTGATGGCGTGGGCGCGGGGCGTCGCGGCGGGGCCGGGGGCTGCGGAAGCGGCGCACGGTGCTGGGCCGGTGCCGGCGCTCTGGCTGTTCCGGCGGGCGACGGGCGGCGCAGCACTTGCCCCTGGGTGATCAGATAGGGCAGCGGCACATTGTTTTCGGCGGCCAGGGCCTGCATCGACACCCCCATGCGGCGGGCGATCGCAGCAAAGGTATCGCCTGGCTGCACCACATAAGTCCAGGCGATGATCGGCCTTTCCGCCGCCAGCGCCAGGGACGGAGGCTGCCGGGGCGGCACCGGCCGCTGCGCCGTAGCGGGCGCGACCGGCAGCAGCGCGAGCAGGAAGCCCAGGCCATGCCGCCGCGCGCGTGCCATGGCTTCAGCTTTGGGGGATCAGGCGGGTGATCCCGCCCATATAGGGCGCTAGCACACCCGGTACGTCGACCGAACCGTCTTCCTGCTGATAGTTTTCCAGCACGGCGACGAGCGTGCGGCCTACGGCCAGCCCCGATCCGTTGAGTGTGTGGACGAACGCGGTGCCTTTACCGCCGCCGCTCTGGTCATGGTCCGGGCGATACCGCGCGTTCATGCGCCGCGCCTGGAAATCGCCGCAATCGGAACATGAAGAGATTTCCCGATAGCTGCCCTGTCCCGGCAGCCATACTTCCAGATCATAAGTGACGCGCGCGGAAGGGCCCATGTCGCCCGCGCACAGCAGCAGCTTGCGATAGGGCAGGTCCAGCGCCTGGAGCACGGATTCGGCGGCAGCCGTCATCCGTTCGTGCTCGGCCTGCGCCTCTTCGGGGCGGCAGATGGTGACCAGCTCCACCTTGTCGAACTGATGCTGGCGAATGTAGCCCCGCGTATCGCGCCCGGCCGCGCCCGCTTCGGAACGGAAACACGGCGTCAGCGCGACCAGGCGCAACGGCAGCGCAGCGGCGGGCAGAATCTGCTCGCGCACCGAGTTCGTCAGCGACACTTCGGCCGTGGGGATCAGCCACCGCCCGTCGGTGGTGCGGAACAGGTCTTCGGCAAACTTGGGAAGCTGCCCCGTGCCGAATGCCGCTTCGTCCTTCACCAGCAGCGGCGGGGCACATTCCACATGGCCGTTCACCGCGGTCTGGTGGTCCAGCATGAACTGCGCCAGCGCGCGCTGCAAACGCGCCATCTGGCCGCGCAGAAAGGTGAAGCGCGCGCCGGAAATCAACGCGCCTGTTTCGAAATCCAGCCCCAGCGCCGGGCCGAGATCGGCATGCTCCCTGGGCGCGAAGGCGAAAACGCGCGGCGTGCCCCAGCGCGCCACTTCCACGTTGCCGGCCTCGTCCTCGCCGTCGGGTACGTGGTCCGCAGGCAGGTTGGGCAGCGCGGCTAGCGCGGCGGCGGCCTGCGCGGAAA
This sequence comes from Novosphingobium sp. DS6-6, assembly GCF_057784975.1. Taxonomy (NCBI): domain Bacteria; kingdom Pseudomonadati; phylum Pseudomonadota; class Alphaproteobacteria; order Sphingomonadales; family Sphingomonadaceae; genus Novosphingobium; species Novosphingobium sp. DS6-6. Next base: position 112,809 of record NZ_JBYNTS010000005.1, read on the forward strand.
GCTGGCGTTCTTCGTCTTCCAGCACGGGCAGCGTGGTCTTGAGCGCAGCCACTTCGGCCTTCAGCGCTGCGGCCGTGTCCCCGTCGCCCCTGGCCATGGCCGTGCCGATCAGCTTCGATGCTTCGTTGCGGCGGCTCTGCATTTCCTGAAGGCGGGTGGCCAAGTCGCGCCGGCGCGCGTCGAGTGCGAGCATATCGGCCGAAACCGGCGCCACGCCGCGGCGGGCAAGGGCAGCATCGAAGCGGTCGGGGTTTTCGCGGATCAGGCGGATATCGTGCATGGTGGCCGCGCTATGCCCGCAAGGGCGCGGGGATGCAATCGGGCTTGGGCATTTGCACTTGTCTGCCTGCCGCCGATGCGCAAAGGGTCGCGCCATGAACCAGACCCAGCCCCACACTGCGACACCGGACGCACCGGGCCTCGATATCCAGGTGTCCGATGCGCTCGGCATCGTCACGCTTGCCAATCCGCCGCTCAATTTCCTTTCGGTGGAGCTTCTGGGCGCGATCGCCGATGCGGTTGAGGCGATGGACGCAGACCGGCAGGTGCGCTGCATCGTGCTGCGCGCGCAGGGCAGGACATTTTGCGCCGGCGCGGATCTGGTGAGCGGCGCGGCGGGTAGAAACGGGCCGGAAGGGCTTGCCGCCATTCGCCGGCTCTACGATCATGCCCTGCGCCTGTTTTCCCGGCACAAGCCGATGGTCGCGGCAATAAACGGCGCGGCGGTGGGAGCCGGGCTGGGCCTGGCGCTGGCGGCCGATTTCCGCGTCGCCAGCCCGGACGCCCGGTTCTGCGCCAATTTCGTGGCACTGGGCTTTCACCCCGGATTCGCGATCAGTTGTACCCTGCCGCGCGTGATCGGCGCGCAGCGCGCCGCCTGGATGATGCTGTCCGCCGAACGGGTGAAAGCGGAACGGGCACTGGAGTGGGGCCTGGTCGATCGCGTGGCCGCCGCGGATGACCTGGACGAAGCAGCTCTTGCCATGGCGCACCAGATCGCCGCCAATGGCCCGCTCGCCCTGGTCGACGTGCGCGCCACGCTGGCGCGCGGCCTGGCAAAGGACGTTGCAGCCGCACTGGACCATGAACTGGCACGGCAGGCGCTGCTGCGCGAAACCGCCGACTATGCCGAAGGAGTGGCCGCCGTGTTCGAACGCCGCGCGGCGCACTTTACCGGGCGATAGCGCGAAACCGGATGTCGAGGGGCACCGGCTGCCGCCATGGGCCGCGGGCCGATGGTGGGCGCGACAGGGATTGAACCTGTGACCCCACCCGTGTGAAGGGTGTGCTCTACCGCTGAGCTACGCGCCCGCCGACGTGGCGCACCCGCGGCGGCGATCATGGCCGGTCCCGGGTGTGGAGCGGGCGTCTAATGGCGTTGCACAGCGTTGACAAGTGGGCATGTGAAGATATTTCGCTCAACCATGACCGATGCAATCGACACGCCCGATGATGCGGGCAGCCCCGCCAATGCCGCCACGACCGGGGCAGACCTGCCGCCCGACCGGCTGGCGATCAACCCGCGCAGCCCGTTCTTCGATGCGGAGAAACTGGGCCGCGGCGTAGGCATCCGCTTCAAGGGCGCCGTGCGCAACAATGTCGAGGAATATTGCATTTCCGAAGGCTGGGTGCGCGTCCAGGCCGGCAAGACCATGGATCGCAAAGGCAATCCTCTGACGATCAAGCTTTCCGGCCTGGTAGAGGCCTGGTACGAAGATCTTGGCGAGACCGCGCCGGTGGCCAGGGCCTGAACGGCAGCGCAAGTTTAGCGACGGCTGGGGTAACTCAGCGCGCGCGACCTGTGGCGTTGCCGCGGCCCATGCGGCTGGCGATGATGCGGCCGATCGGGTCGTCGGCCAATGATGCCGCGGCCGAGACCGGGCGGGGCGCGGGCGTGCGCTGGCGCACGGCTGGCCCGGGTGCCGGTTGCGCGTCCCCATCCCTGAAGAAATCGTCCCTGAGGAAATCGGCGTCGATGCGGCGGCGGGGGCCGCCCGGCGCTGGCAGCGCGGCCAGGGTCTGGCGGGGCATCGGCATGCCTTGCGTGGCAGGGCGGCCGAATGACGCCGTGGTGAGCCGCAAGGGCGCACCGATGCCCGGGCGCCTCGGGGGCATACGGTTGTAGATAAAGCCGTCGACCGGCCAATGCGTGGTGCCCAGCGCCTGGATCGGAGCATACCAGACGCGCACTTCGCTCCAGTCGTTGGCATCCGAAACGTCGACCGCGCGGACATCGTCTTCGCGTTGCCCGCGGGCGCCATTGATCGGAGACCAGTTGGCATGGCACAGCAGGACGGTGCGCGAATCGATCACCCGGCTGACCATGGCGACATGGCCCAGGCGCATCGCGCCATAGGGGTGAAAACTCATGACCGCACCCTGCCGGGGCACGAAACCGCGTTCGTAGCGGCCGGCCGCCTGATCCCACCAGGTATGGGCATCGCCGTAGAGCCGGATGCCGGAGACCTGGCGTGCATAAGGCACGCATTGCAAGTAAGGGAGCGCGCCGGTATCGCCGGCCTGGTCGGACGACGCGTCGTCAGCCGCATCTGGGCCGGCGATGACCGCGAGCGGCGCGGCGATGGCAGAGCCAGGGGCAAAAAGCCCCGCGATCGATACCGCTCCCGCGATTGCCCCCGCAATCAGGCCCAGCGGTTTTGTTCCCGTCCAGCACACCATGACGGCCTTTTGCGGGGGAATGGTCAATATTTGCCTGACCATGATGGTTAACGATCACTTTACGATCTGAACCGATGCATCGTCGCGGCGCAACGCCTGCTTGCCTTTGGCGTAAAGCCGGGCCAACGGGGGCTATGCGACCCCAGGTTATCATCATCGGGCGGCCCAATGTCGGCAAGTCCACGCTGTTCAACCGGCTTGTCGGCAAGAAGCTGGCGCTGGTGGACGATCAGCCCGGCGTAACTCGCGACCGTCGTTTCGGCGACGCCACATTGCTGGGCCTGGAATTCACGATCGTGGATACGGCCGGTTGGGAAGACGAGGACCCGTCGAGCCTGCCGGGACGGATGCGGATGCAGACCGAAGCCTCGCTGGAAGGGGCGGACGTGGCGCTGTTCGTGATCGATGCGCGCGCCGGTCTCACCCCGCTTGACGCGGAAATCGGCCGTTACCTGCGCGGGTACGACGTGCCGGTGATTCTCGTTGCCAACAAGGCCGAAGGGCGCGCGGGCGACCATGGCCTGTTCGAAGCGTTCTCGCTGGGCTTTGGCGATCCGGTCGGGATCTCGGCCGAACATGGCGAAGGCATGGGCGATCTGTTCGAGGCCCTGCTGCCCCATATCGGCGAGCCGCCGGACGAGGACGAAGCCGTTTCCGAGGAGGACGTCGAATACGACCCCCGGGCCGTGCTCAAGCTGGCAGTGGTGGGCCGGCCGAATGCCGGCAAATCCACGCTGATCAATCGTTTTCTGGGCGAAGACCGCCTGCTTACCGGCCCGGAGGCCGGCATTACCCGCGATTCGATCGCCATCGACTGGACCTGGATCGATCCCCGGGATGGCGACGCCCGCCCGATCCGGCTGATCGATACGGCGGGCATGCGCAAGAAGGCGCAGGTGATCGACAAGCTGGAAAAGCTGTCGGTTGCCGATGCCCGGCGGGCGATCGATTTTGCCGAAGTGGTGGTCCTGCTGCTCGATGCCACGCGCGGGCTGGAGCACCAGGATCTCAAGATCGCCGCAATGGTGCTGGAAGAAGGGCGCGCCCTGCTGATCGCGATCAACAAGTGGGACGTGGCGCAGGATGCCAGCGGCCTGTTCAACGGCGTGCGCCAGGCCCTTGACGATGGCCTGGCGCAGGTGCGCGGCGTGCCGCTGGTGGCGGTTTCGGCGCGCACCGGCAAGGGGCTGGATAACCTGCTGGCCGCGGCCTTCACTTTGCGCGACGCATGGAGCCGGCGCGTGCCGACCGCCGCGCTCAACCGCTGGTTCGACGATGCCCTGGCTGCCAATCCGCCACCGGCGCCGGGCGGGCGGCGCATCAAGCTGCGCTATATCACCCAGGCCAAGACACGTCCGCCGGGCTTCGTGCTGTTCGGCACGCGGCTGGACCAACTGCCCGAAAGCTATCGCCGCTATCTGATCAACGGCATTCGCCGGGACCTGGGCTTCGACGCCGTGCCGATCCGGCTTACGCTGCGCAGCCCCAAGAACCCGTTCGACAAGAAGTGACGGCCGGCCTTCCCCGCAACCTGGCGGAGGCAGTGTGGCGCGCGGGCCAGGGGCGTTGCCCGCGCTGCGCCGAGGCCCCGCTGTTTGCGCGCTGGGTCAGGCCGCAATCGCAATGCCCGGCATGCGGGCAGGTGTGGGACGGCCATCGTGCCGATGATTTTCCGCCCTATCTGGCGATTCTGGTGACGGGCCATGTCATGGCGCCGGTGATCGTCACGCTTGGCCTCCACACCGCGCTTCCATGGCTGGCGATGCTGGTTCTGTGCCTGGCCATGACGATCACCCTGGTGCTGGGCTTGTTGCAGCCGGCCAAGGGCGCGGTGATCGCCTTGCAATGGTGGCTGGGCCTGCATGGTTTTGCCGGCGCGGCCGGCAAGGGCATGGCTGGCGCACAAATCCAGCCCGAGCAAGATGTCGCGCCTGTCCGCAACGAATCGTAATAGCTGGCCAAGCGCCCTTCGGCGCTTGCCGAGAACGCTTCTGTGCGCAAGATAGGCCGGAGTGACCTGCGATCACGCCGGGAACCGAGGGAGCGCATCTGCGTAGCACTGCCATGCTGGCCACACGTCTTGCCCCGTCCATCGTCCTTGTCGAAGACGATGGTCCGCTCCGCACGCTGGCATCGCGCGCATTGCGCGAACATGGCTATGAAGTTCGCCCCGCGGCAACCGGCGCGGAAATGTGGGTACTGCTCGACAGTGCCCCGGCCGATCTCGTGGTGCTCGATATCATGCTGCCGGGCACCAGCGGGATCGAACTGTTCCGCAAGCTGCGCCGATTGAGCGACGTGCCGATCATTTTCATTTCCGCGCGCGGCAGCGAGGAGGACCGTGTGCTGGGGCTGGAACTCGGCGCGGACGACTATCTGGCCAAGCCGTTCGGCACGCGCGAACTGGTGGCGCGCGTGGGCGCCGTGCTGCGCCGCGGCGCGCAGGGCGCCGACGGCCTTGCCACCACGGAGCCTGGCGAGCGCGCCAGCGAGATCCAGTTCGACGGCTGGACCCTGTCGCTCGCCCGGCGCGAACTCCATGCGCCGGGCGGCGTCATGGTCGATCTGACGGGCGCCGAATTCGATCTGCTCGCCACGTTCGTGGCCCAGCCCCAACGCGTGCTGGGGCGTGAACGGTTGATCGAATTGTCGCGCACGCGGCTGGGCGACAGTTCCGACCGCAGCATCGACGTGCTGGTCTCGCGCCTGCGCCGCAAGTTGACCGCGGCAGGGGGCGAGGCGCCGATCGCTACGGTGCGCGGGGTGGGCTACATGTTCAAGGCCCAGGTCGTCAGGAATTGACGCCCCGCACGCTGACTGCCGTGCCGCCGCACCCGTTGCCGTCACGCCGATGATCAGCCGCCGCGGGCTGTGGCTGCGCCGGGCGACGCGCCGCTTCGGGTTGCCCGAGCGATTGCTGTCGATCCTGGTCCTGATGGCAGCGGTCGATTTCGGCGCCAATGCCATCCTGTTCGATCGCGCCACCAACTTTGCCCTGCGCAGCGACGATGCTGCGCGGATCGCCGAAAATCTTGTGATTGCCGGTCGTGCACTGGAAGCGGCGGAGCCTGCCGCGCGCCCGGCTCTCGCCGCGCGGCTCTCTTCACCCCGCTTTTCGGTCACGTGGAAACCGCGGCTGGCCACGGCCGACATGGCCCTGCCGCATGACCGGCTGCGTGCCCGGGTTCTGGACGCCGCGCCCGAACTGGCGGCAGCGGACCCCCGCTTTGCGCTGCATGCCCTGACTTCGCCCGGGTCCGTCGATGGAGCGATGCTGCTCGACGACGGATCGGGCATGGTGTTCCACACCCAGGCAAGCGAGGCCTGGACGCTGAACGCCGGGCGCCTGGCCGTGCTGCTGGTGCCTACGCCGCTTCTCGTTCTGCTGGCATGGGTGCTGTTCCGCGCGACGATCCGCCCGCTCAAGGCCCTCGTGGCGGCAACCGGGCGCGTCGGCGCGGGGCCGCCGGAGCCGCTTATCGAGCGCGGCCCGGACGAGGTCCGGCGCCTGATCCGTGCGTTCAACCGCATGCACAACCGCATCTATCGGCAGATGCTGGATCGCACGCAGTCGATGCTGGCGATCGGCCACGATCTGCGAACGCCACTCGCGCGCCTGCGCCTGCGGCTCGACGATGCAGGGCTCGATCGCGCCACGCATGCCGACATGGTGCACGACATCGACGAGATGATGCATCTGCTTGCCTCGCTGCAGGCCTATGTCGAAGGGGAAGGGCGGCAGATTCCGGCCGAACCGGTGGATCTGGCGGCCATGGCCATGACGCTGGTGGACAATGCCTATGACCAGGGTCTCGATGCCAGCTACGAAGGAGAGGATAGCCTGGTCATCCAGGCGCGTGCCATATCGCTGCGGCGCGCGCTGGGCAATCTGGTGGAAAACGCGCTGCACTATGCCGGTCATGTCGAAGTCACGGTGGCCCGGGTGGGCGAATGGGCCGAAGTGGTGGTGGCCGATCGCGGGCCGGGCATTCCGGCCGACCGGCTTGACGACGTGACACAGCCTTTCGTTCGCCTCGACGCGGCGCGCGGCCGCGATACGCCGGGAATGGGCCTGGGCCTGGCAATCGTGAAACGGGCGATCCGGGCCGAAGGCGGCACCCTGATTCTGGCCAATCGTGCAACCGGGACAGGGGAAACCGGGCTGATCGCGACAGTTCGCCTGCCCGTCAGATCGGCCCAGCTTTCGGCTGCTGCACGGAAATGATAGCGCGCAAGGCCCATGAAGCCGGGCAAACGGTTGCCATAGGAAAAACCCCACCGGCAGGGCCGGTGGGGTCATCGACCTGTCAGGTTATCGCGCGCGTCAGAAATTGACGGTTGCGGCAAATACCACGCGCGAAGACGAGATCGACTCGCCGTCCTGCGTCTGGAACTTGGTGAAGTTGGGCCGCAGATAGGCCGCCTTGGCATTGCTGATGTCGGTATCGACATAGGCAACGCCCAGCACCACTTTGCCCAGCGCCAGATCCGCGCCGATCAGCCAATCGGCATAAGAGCCCGTGGGCGCCACGCTGGTACCGTTCGGACCCAGGCCCGGGTTGCCTTCGGAATAGCCGAGGTGCGCCTTGAGCGTGACCGGAGTGGAGGGAACGGCGGTGCTGACGTCGGTCCAGATATAGAGATTGTCGTTCTTGGCATTGGGCTGGTCAGGCACGCCGTTCACATAGCTGGCGCCCGAGTTGTACCATTTGCCCAGCGCTTCCTGCTTGGGTGCATAGGCCACGCCGGCCAGCGCCGAAACCGGGCCGATAGTGCCGGAAAGCTTGACGAAGGGTTCGGCAAAGTCGGTCTTGGCCGCGCCGCCCGGATACATGTACCAGGTCAGGCCGACGTCGAGCGTTGCCGGGCCGAAGGTTTTCTTGAAACCGCCGATGGCATCGAGTTCCAGGTTGGGGCCGCCGAACGTGCCCCAGCCGGCCAGGTTCGAACCCCAGGTGCCGACGTAGAAACCGCTTTCATGGGCAATGGTCACCCCGGCTTGCAAGGCAAAGCCGTTGTTGGATTGCGAGACGCCGCGCAGGCGATAATCGCTGACCACGGCGGCGCTGCCGGAAATGGTGATGGGCGAAGGTGGCGCGGTATCCTGCGCCTTGGCGACATTGGCAATGGCCATGCAACTACCAGCCAGCGTTGTTGCCAATACCATGCGGAAAGCCCGGCTGGATGCAGAGCGGTGAGTCATCGGAAACGTCCTTCCCTTTCGGTGATGAAAACGATTCCGCCTGCGTGTTGGCGCCTGCTCGTCTCGTGTGACGACCAGAAAGAGCCTGGACATCACCGGCCGCAGGTTGCGCCGACGTGACTGGATTACGTCGGCGCCTTGTCCGTTTCTTTTCTGTATCGTGACGAAAGATTGCTATGTCGCACCTGTGGCTTCTGCGTCACACCATCATTCGGGAAGGGGGATAAATTCCCGCTCTCCAGGCACCGTGGCAAAGCGCCCCGCTTTCCAGTCCGCCTTGGCTGCCTCGAGCCGATCGGGCCGAGAGGACACGAAGTTCCAGAAGATATGGCGTTTTTCCGGAAAGGGTTCCCCGCCCATGAACATCACGCGCGCCCCCGCTGCCGTTTCGATCACCACCTCCGCACCGGGCTTAAGCACGATCAGCTCGTTGGTGGCGAATTGCCCGGTCTGCCCGACGACGCCGATTTCGCCCGTCACGACATACAGCGCGCGCTCCACATGATCGCTTGCCACGCGGTAACGGCCCCCGGGCGCGATCACCAGTTCGGCATAAACGAGGTCCGACAGCGTCCCGACCGGCGATGTCAGGCCATCGACCTGCCCGGCAATGAGCGTCAGCCGCGTGCTGTCCGCTTCGCCCACGGGAATGCTGTCGGCCTTGTGATGCGCAAAGGCGGGATCGGTCTCCTCAGCATGAGCGGGCAGGGCGACCCAGGCCTGAAGCCCGAAAAGCGTGCCGCCCTGCCGGCGTATGTCCGGCCCCGTGCGTTCGGAATGGACGATGCCGCGGCCCGCGGTCATCCAGTTGACTTCTCCCGGACGGATCGGCTGGACATAACCCAGCGAGTCGCGATGCAGGATTTCGCCTTCCACCAGATAGGTCACGGTCGCGAGGCCGATGTGCGGATGCGGTCGCACGTCCAGCCCCTCGCCGCCGACGAACGCGGCCGGACCCATCTGGTCGAAGAAAATGAACGGCCCCACCATGCGGCGATGGGCAGAAGGCAGCGCGCGGCGCACTTTGAAACCTTCGCCCAGATCGCGGACCGGCGGCAGCAGCGCAAAGTCGATGCCCGGCATGTCGGGCGTGCGAATGGTCATGGCAGTGATCCCTCGTTGATGCCCTTCCCGGGCCGGCACCGGAAATAGGCATCGACGCCGTTCAAGGAAACACTGATAAACTCAATCGGTTTGTTCAAGTACGCCGAACGTTTCAGCGCGCCGCCCTGCGTTCCCTTCAGCAAGCAAAGCGAGGAAGGCATCCAGCGGGCAGAGCGTCGGCCGGCCCGGCAGCGCGCAGGCGGGCAATGGCACGGGCACGCTGACCGCGCCCCGCGGCGCCAGTGTGCGTATCCCTTCCAGCGTCTGGGCCCGATAGCGCACGCGCACCAGCGGCTGGCCCTGCCGGCCACGCAGCCGCTCGATGATCAGCGCGCCACCGGGTGCGGGATCGTCGGCCGCAAAGCCGGGCACCTGCCAATGCGCGTCGATCAGCCCGGCCAGGTTAGCCACCGTGGTATCGTGACCGGAAATCAGCGTGATCCGCGCCGGGCCTGTCAGGCCGTGCCGCACGATCGGGGCCAGGGCGGCGAAGTTGGCCGCCGCGATCGGGCGCGGGCGGGCCACCAGCGCAAATTCCAGCGCGTGAAAGGCCGATAGCGCGGTCACGTCGGCGGCGCTGGCCCGCCCCCAGCCCACATCGCGCAGCGGCTTGCCCTCGGTATATTCCAGCAACAGGATATGCGCGGCGGTAGAGGCCCGGTCCAGCGTGCCGGCAAGCTTGGGCTTCTGCCCGATCGCCGTCGGCACGACAGTGGTGGGTTTCTGGTCCACGCCGCAGCTGCCTGTCGCGTTGCCGCACAGGATGGCGTTGAGCCGCGCCGTGAGCGGCCGCATCTGCGCATCGCGCGCGGCGGGCCCACCTGGCCCCACGGCCTCGGCTACGGCCGCGTCCGCTGCCGCCGGATCAAGCGGCGCAAGCCGATGCTCGATGGCGTTGAAGCGCGGATCTTCCACGTCCTGCGCCAGGTGATCGATCGGCTGCGGGCAATCCGGTGTTAGCGTGCGCGCCCAGTGCTGCGCCGTGGCGATCGTGCGTTGGTCGCTGTCGGCGATGACCGCCACGCGCCCCGGCGCCGGGCAACCGCGCGCCGGCAGCAGACCCTGTGCCCGGAACGTGCGGCCGTCTGCCGCGCCCAGCAGGGCCACGGCCTGGGCGCCATGCCGGGTGAGCCAGCCCGGTGGCACGGTCCAGGCTGGCCAGGGCTGGCTGGTAAAGCCGGCGGGCATGGCCGGGTCCTTCGTCGGCGGGCGCACCCCGTGGCGCATGACCACGACGACCTGCTCCACCACATTTGCAGGTGCCGGCGCCGGGGTGCGTGCCACCGTTGCCCGGGGCAGAGCCGGCAGGGCAAGCCCTGCAAGAAGCGCCGCGATCAGCCTTGCAACGACCTGGGCGCGCATCAGAAATGCACCTGCACGCCGCCGCGCCATAGCGCCCCATAACGCTCGCGCTCGATCAATTGGCTCTTTACCCCCTGATAACGGCGCCATGGGGCATCGGTCAGGTTGATGGCATCGCCGAACACGGTGACCTGGCGCTTGATCTGATAGCCCACGTGCACGTCGAGCTGGCCGTTGTTGTCGGTATATTCGTCGGTTGCCGCGCTATCGCCCAGGGTATCGAGATAGGCCGAACGATAGTTGAATGCGACACGCGCCGACAGGCCGTACTTTTCGTAGAATACCTGCACGTTGCCGACATCGTTCGACTGGAAAGCCAGCGGGATCGGCCCGGCCCGCAACTGTGGGCCATAGGCCCGGCCCCAGACGTGGGTATAGTTGGCCGATAGGCCCAGCCCGCCCAGCGCGCCTGGCAGACCGGTGAACTGGTACTGCACATTGAATTCCACGCCCGAAAGCCGCTGGCGATCCAGATTGACCGGCTGGGTGACATCGGCCCGCGCATAGGACTGGCCAGCCAGCGTCACGTTGGTGCGGATCTGGCCTACGCTATAGATCGGGTTGCGGATGTCCTTGTGGAAATAGCCGGCCGAAAGGATGGCGCCGGGGGCGGGATAATACTCCACGCCGAGATCGTAATTGACCGCGCGATAGGGCTGCAGCCCGGCGTTGCCGAGCGACACCGACGGCAGATTGGGATCGTCCTCGACAATCACGTAAGGCGCCAGGTCGGGATAGTTGGGCCGGCCGATCGAGGTGGTGACGGCGCCGCGGATCACCAGGCCCGGTGCCGGGTCGATCCGCGCGGTCACCCCGGGGAAGAAATCGGTATAGCTGGTCCGGCCATAGCTGTTGTAGCCGTCGTTCAAGGTCGAAGCCGCGTCGACGATCTTCTTGGCGAAAGCCTTGTCCACCGTGCGTTCCAGGCGCACGCCGGGCACAAGGGTAAGCATGCCGGTCTTGATCGTGGCCATGGCATAGGCGGCAGCGATGTCTTCCTTGACGCGGTAGTCGCTGGCCAGGCTGTCCGAGATCGTGGCGGCCCGGTTGAGCGTGTGGCCCGAAGGATTGGCGTCGAACCAGGCGCGAGCCGCGTTGTAATCGATTCGCGCGCCGAACGGAAACTGGCCGCCCATGAAGCTGGTATCGCCGGTATAGTCCACATCGGCCAGCGCCCCGCCGCTTACGCCGATCTTGCCCGTCGTGCTGTAATCCTGCCGGTCATGATCGTCGGTCTTGTCGCGCGAGAGCAGCTTGGCGCCCACGGCCAGCGTCGTGCTCTCGCCCAGGGGGTGGGTGTAGTCGATCCGCCCCTGCCAGATCACCTCGGTCGCGCGCCGCGTTTCGAAATTCATCTTGCTGAACGTGAAAGCAGAAGGGGTGTTGAAAAGATCGGTCGTGGGCGCCAGCGTATAAGGATAGGTACTGGGGTCGTAGTTCGCGGTCACGCCGCCCTTTTTCGTGGAATAGGTGAATTCGCTGCGCAGCGGATCGGTCTTGAGCGCGCGGGTCCAACCACCCGAAAGCGACAGGGTGCCCCCCGCCACTTCGGAAAACTCGCCCCCCAAAGTGGCTGCGCGGGTATTGCTGTTTTCGATGCGGCGGCGGACCAGGACAGTGCCCGTCGCCGTGGCCCTGCCCCCGTCCGTGGCGGTCAGCGCCTCGGCATCGGTGATCGCCAGGCGGTTCTGGTCGCGGGTTTCGTTGTCCTTGTATTCGGAATAGCTGGTGCGCAGAAAGATTTTGGCCACCGGCGAGGGATGCCAGTCGAAATTGCCGACCACGCCCAGCCGCGTGCGGACAAGGTTGTAATTGCGCAGGCCGTTGCCATCGGGCAGCCCGCCGGACCAAGCGCCCGAGCCCTGGTAGTTCTCGCTTTCGATATTGCGGCGCGAATAGTTGACCGAAAGCACTGCCCCGAACTGCTGATCGGGGCCAAAGCGCCCGCCCACCGTGCCATCGGCTTCCCATGCGGCCTTGTGGTTGAGATTGTAGCGTCCGAGCGCGCCGCGCGCATCGAACGTGAAGGGCGCCTTGCTGTCGAACGCCGTGCGGGTGCGGATCGCCACTTCGCCGGCGATCGCGTTGGCATCCTGGTTGGGCAGGACCGACTTGGTGACGGTGACCGCCTGGATCATCGCCGAAGGCAGGTCGTCCAGCTTGACCTGGCGCCCGTCGGGTTCGGGCGCGGGCAGCGTCTGCCCGTTGAGCGTGATGTTAAGCAGTCCCGGATCGATCCCGCGCACGATCGCATAGCGGCCTTCCCCCTGGTCGTTGGCCACCGAAAGGCCGGGCAGGCGCTTGATCGCTTCGGCCACGTTCTGATCGGGCAGCTTGCCCACGTCGTTGGCGCGCAGGGTTTCGACGGTATTGAGCGCGCTCTGCTTTTCGGCCGCGGCCTCTTCCTGCGCGGCGCGCACGCCGGTCACGATGATTGCACTGTCGCCATCGGCTTCGGCGTCGCCGGACGGCGCCAGTGCCGCAGCGGCCGGGGCAAGCGCCGCCTTGTCGGCCACGATCACGAAAACGCCGGGGCCCGTGCTGCGCGCAATGAGCCCGCTATTGCCCAGCATGCGGGCGAGCGCGGTGGGCACGTCCATCGTGCCGTCGATCGCCATGCTGCGGCGTCCGCGTGCGACATTGCCGGCCACCACGATCTGGATGCGGGCCTGGGCGGCGAACTGGCGAACGGCATCGCTCAGGTTCTGGGCGGGAACATGCACGGTGACAGCGGCCATGGGCATCCCCTGCGCGGCAGCGGAAATAGCGGAAAGTCCAGCCACGGCCATGGCCAGCGTCGAGACGGAACGAAACGGCGCAAACATTGCGGAAAACCCCCCTCATGCGGTCCCGCGAAAGCAGGAACACTGGCGTGACGAAGGGCGGTGCCGCTTTCCTTAGCGCGGCTGCAAAAAAACCGGAATCAGCGTTCAATCACCAGGCCATCGGCAGTCTGCCGGGCACGCGCACCCACGCTGGCCGCCACGGCCTGGGCAAACGCGTTGGGATCGTTCAGGCGAAAGGCGCCATACAGCGGTTCGGCGCCCAGCGCGGGGGTGGCAAGAACGATCTGCAGTTGGTTGTGCCGGTTCATTTCGGCCACGGCCTGGCCCAGCGGCTCTCCATCCAGGTCCAGCCGCCCTTCCGTCCAGCCGGCGGTGCGCGCCAGCGTTGCCGCATCGACTGGCTGGGCCGCGGGCAAAGGGCCGCGCAGGGCAAAGTGGGCGCGCTGCCCGCCCGCCAGCAAGCGCGTGCCTTGTGGCGTCGCCACGCGCACCGCGCCTTCGCTGACGATCACGTCCACCGTGCCGGCTTCTTCGTCGCGGCTCACTTCGAACACGGTGCCAATGTCGGTTATGCTAACGCCCCCCGCAAGCACCCGGAATGGATGGGCGGCATCGTGCGTGACGCGAAACAGCGCCCGTCCGCTTGCCATCGTCACTTCGCGGCGCCCGGCGCGCGCCACATCGACGTCAAGCTGCGATCGCGCGTCGACGGCCAGCGACGATCCATCCGCCAGCGCCAGGCGGCGCACTTCGCCGATGCCGGTGGTCACGGCCAGGCCCCCGCCCCATCCCCCGGGCGGAAGCAGTGCCAGGGCCAGCGCCGCCGCCGCCGCGCCGATCGCCCCCGTCAACCCCAGCGCGCGGCGCCAGGGCCACGCCGGCCTGCCAGCGGGCACGGCCTGTGCCGCTCCAGACGGCGCCACTGCCGCATCGGGCGCAAACATCGCCAGCATGGCGCGTGCGCGCAGCAGGGCACCGGCGTGGCGGGGGCTTGCGGCCAGCCAGGCAGCAAGCGCCGGGTCATGCATGGTGTCGGGGTGGGCGTCGATGCGGGCAGCCCAGTGGGTCGCCCAATGGGCGGTGCCGTCTTCAACCGGTGGTAGGCCGCCCTTGTTCAACTTCCATCCATTCCTTGTCGTCGGGGCTGCCAATGGCTTGCTGAATGGCCTTCAGTCCCTTTTGAACATCGTTTTCCACGATGCTTTCGCTCACGCCCAGCCGTGCCGCGATGGTCTTTTGGGACAGACCCTCGATCCGCTTCAACCGGAAAATCGTAGCGCACCGCTCGGGCAGAGTGGCCAGCAGACGCTCGACCAGCCGCAGTTGCATCCGCGCGGCGACCACGGCTTCCACACCATGCGCTTCTTCGGTGACGAACAGCGCGGCATTTTCCGTAATATCTTCGAATTTGACGATCTGTGCACGGCGCAGCGCATCGCGGTGCAGGTTCTTGACCATGGTCATGAAATAAGCACCGGGCTGGGCGATATGGCCCACTTCGGCCATGGCGGCGAACCGGCAATAGGCATCCTGGATCAGATCGTCGACGTCGGCGGGCATTACCCCCGCCCGGTGCAGCGCGGCCCGCACCCGCGGCTCTGCGGGCACCACGTACCGGGCAACCCATGTCACCACGCTCGCCGGCGTCAGTGCGACAGGCGGCTGCGATGATGCGGAGGCGGATTCGGCTGGCACGAAGGCGTTCCTTCCGTGCCGGTGGGCTATCGGTGGTTGGCGACAGCTTCGTGACATAGCCGCGTTGCCGACACCTGCCCCGTTCCCCGACAAGGCCGGCTTTGACAGGAAGCGGGCGGCAGCGCATGAGCGGGCCATGCGCCTTGCCCAGTTCGATATCGTCCAGTTCCTTGCCACGGCCTGGCAGAAGCAGCCGGTGCTGATCCGCAATCCCTGGGGGCAGTGGCGCAATCCGCTCGATCCGGACGAACTGGCGGGCCTTGCCTGCGAGGTGGGGGTGGAATCCCGGCTGATCGTGCGCGCGCCAGATGGCCCCGTCGTGGAACATGGGCCGCTGCCCGAACACCGCTTTGCCAGCCTGGGCACCGATCCGTGGACCTTGCTGGTCCAGGCGGTGGATCAGCACGTACCGGCCGTGGCCGCGCTGATCGAGCCGTTCCGCTTTGTGCCCGATTGGCGGATCGACGATGTCATGGTCAGCTATGCCACGGACGGTGCAGGGGTCGGGCCACATTTCGATCAGTATGATGTGTTTCTGATCCAGGGGCAGGGCCGCCGCCGCTGGCGCACCGGGCCGCGCTGCGACGCCGCCACCCCGTTGCAGTCGCATGCCGATCTGGCGCTGATCGCCGATTTCGCCGCCACGCACGATTGGGTGCTCGATCCGGGCGACATTCTCTACGTGCCTCCGGGCTTTGCCCACGATGGCGTGGCATTGGGCGACGGTTGCATGACCTACTCGATCGGCTTTCGCGCACCCTCGCGGGCCGAGCTTGTGGAAGGCTGGGGCGCGCACGCGGCGCTGGCGCTGGAAGAGCGGGGCGATGCCGAGGCCGATCGCTATGCCGATCCCGATCTGGCGTTGCAGGACCATCCCGGCGAGATCCTGCCGGCCGCGCTCGCCCGGCTTCATGCCATGGCCATGCAGGCGCTGGGCGATCGCGGGGCCTTTGCCCGCTGGTTCGGGCAGATGAGCACCCAGGCAAAGTATCCCGAAACCGATTGGCGGCCAGACGAAGCCGCCGATCCGGACGTCGTGGCGGCATTGCTCAAACAGGGCGCGCCGCTGCGCCGCAACCCGGCGCACCGCATGGCTTTCCTGCATGATGGCGGGGAAACCCTGCTGTTCGCCGATGGCCAGTGCCACCCCTGCCCGGTACCCGGCCTGGCGCCGGCGCTGTGTGGCGGGGCATGCGTCATGCTCGATCCCGGGCTGGCGGTGGCGCCGGGGACGGCGGCGATCGTCACCGCGCTGATCGACCAGGGCACCTTGGCGTTCGACGATGGCGAAGATGACGACGGGCTGGATTGAGCGGTGCTGATCGCTTTCAACAAGCCGTTCGGCGTGTTGTGCCAGTTCACCGTCGAAAAGACCGGCGTGCCCCGGCCCACGCTGGCCGATCACATCGCCATGCCCGGCGTCTATCCTGCCGGTCGGCTCGATCGCGATAGCGAGGGGCTGCTGCTGCTGACCGACGACGGCCGGTTGCAGGCACGCATCGCCGACCCGCGTTTCAAGGCGCCCAAGACCTATCTGGTGCAAGTGGAAGGAGAGCCGGGCGACGCTGCCCTTGCCGCCCTCGCGCGCGGGGTGCGGTTGAACGACGGCATGACGCTGCCTGCCGGGGTGCGCCGTATCGATCCGCCTGCGCTGTGGCCGCGTGTGCCGCCGGTGCGCTTTCGCAAAAGCGTGCCCGATTGCTGGCTGGAACTGGTGCTGCGCGAAGGGCGCAACCGGCAGGTACGCCGGATGACCGCCGCGATCGGCCACCCGACGCTGCGCCTGGTGCGCTGGGCCATCGGCGAATGGACGCTCGACGACCTGCCCCCAGGGCAGTGGCGCGCGGTCGGCTGACCGATCCGGGCGCCAATGCCGCCTCATGCCCGTTCTTCGGCTAGCGAATGGCGAAATCCCGCATCTCCGCCGGCATGGTGACCCCGGGCAGATTGCGCGCATCGGCTTGCGGCTCGCCAACGGTCATGCGGATCGGGATGACGCCCGCCCAGACGGGAAAGGCATAGTCGTCCTCATCATCCTGCGCATCACCCGTCCGCAGTTTGACCGAGGCTTCGTTAAGGTCGATCGACAGGATAGTGGTCGCATTCAGTTCCGGCTCGGTCACGGGCCGCAGGCGCGCCCAATGTCCTGATACCAGACGATCGACAAACCCGGCGAGCAGCGCCGCCTTTTCCTCTGCCGGCTCGACCAGCGCCGCAGTCCCGTAAAGCATGGCCGACCGGTAGTTGAGCGTGCAGTTGAAGGCCGATCGCGCCATCACCAGTCCGTCCACCAGCGTGACGCTGACGCAAACGGGCCGATCGGTCGCCGCGCGGATGAAGCGGCTGGCCGAAGATCCATGCCAATAGATCCGGTGTCCGTCGCGCCAGTGCATCGTGGGTGTAACGACGGGGCCACCGTCGTGGACATAGGCCACGTGGCAGAATGGTGTTGCGTCGAGCACGGCATGCAACGTTTCAAGGGCATAATCGGCACGCCGGTGCTGCCGTTTCACCCGCGTGCGGGCACTGGGGGCGTTGAAGCTGGTCATGGCTCGTTCCTTGCGATGGCGCTTCCCTACCCGCGAAATCGCTTTCGAGAAAGCGCCGTCATTCGGGCCTGCTTGAACCTCCGCCCTGTTGCCGTAGAGTGCGCAGCATGCCCAAGGTCTTGCCTGTCCGTGTCGCCCCTGCCTTTGCGGCCTGGCCATGAACCGCGCAAAGATTCTGGTCAGCGCCTGCCTTATCGGCAAGCCGGTGCGGTACGACGGTTCGGCCAAGCCCTTGCACGTCGCGCGGATCGCGCTTGAAACAGCCGTTCGCAACGGTTGCCGCTATGCGTTGTTGACTGATGGCAGTCCATCCTGCGGCAGCAGCTTCGTGCATGACGGCAGCTTCCGGGGCCAGCGCGTGGAGGGCCAAGGGGCAACCGCGGCATTGCTTCGCCAGCATGGTGTACGGGTCTTCGTGCCACATGATATCGCCGCGCTGGCGGCTCTGCTCGACGGGCCGGAGGAAAGGTGACAGCCTCCCGGCCCCGCGCATTGCCTCAGGCCGCACAGCTTTCGCGGAAGGCCAAGGCGCCCGCGGCCAGCGCGGCCAGTTTTGCCTTGGCGACAGGCCGGGGATAGCGGGTCAGGCCGGCATCCGTCGTTGCGAAAAGCCGTTCGACCGGAACGTACTGCGCCGCCTTGCGCAGTCCCGCTTCCACTTCGGCGGGGGCTTCGACCCAGAAGTTCTTGTTGGAAACGGCGCCGACGCCCAGGTCCTTGTCCACGTCCAGCGATGCGAAAAGCTTGAAGTCTTCGTCGCGAAAGCCGGTTTGCGCAAAAGCGAGACCGAACGCGTCGACCGCCACGTCCTTGAGCACGGGCAGCAGCCGGTCGTAAGGGGTGCGGCCGGGGGGCACGCCGGTGCCGCCATGGCCGAGATGCCATATCTTGTAGCAGTTCACCCCTTCGAACATGGCGCTGATGATCTCGGCGCTTTTCTCCCAGGTCGGCGGGGGCGCCATCATGAACAGGTCGTCGAGCTGAAGGATTTGCGCGCCGGCGGCGACCACCGCTTCCATCTGCTCCCGATAGATCGCCGAAACGTCGCGCAGCAATGCCAGCCAGTCACCGTAATAGGCATCGACCAGCAGACCGGAAAGCTCCGTCGGACCCATGCCGAATTGCGCCTTGACAGGCAGAGGGCTTGCGCCGGTGACCGAAGACTGCGCAATTTCCCAATGGGTTGCAAACGACAGTCCGGCGTCTGCCAAAGGCGCGACGACGGTTGCCGAAACCCCCTGGATCGCGCGCAGCGATGCCTTGTCGCCACCCCCGGCGCGCGGCCCGCTCTGCAACGCGGCATTGGGGCGATAAAGTACCTCGATGCCTTTCATTCGCTTGACGTTGTAGAGAAACGACGAACCCAGCCCGGCGACATTGGTATCGTACCACATCTGGCCTTGACCGATGATGTCGAGGCCCAGCTCAAGCTGCTCGGATATCACGCAGCGTACCGCGTCCCGGTAGGCTTCGTCGAAGCCTTCTTCGAGTAGGGCGGCCGCCAGCTGCCGATCGCCCAGCTGTTCGGTGAACCATGACGGCCGCGGATATCCGCCGTGCATGGTGACCGGGACCAGCTTTGCGGAAAGGTCTCTAAGCGATTTGCGGCCGGCGCCGCGACTGGATTGTCTGGTCATGCAAGCCAACTCGTCTGTTCGAAGTTCAATCTTGGGCCCCGCGGCCGGGAATGGGCAGGATCGGCTCGCCCGATGCCGCAAATGAAATTCGACCGGATGGCGGTATCGGCAAAGAACGCCTTGTCCACCGCCGCGTTGTCGAACCCCGACATGGGCGCGGCATCGAAACCGAGCAGCCGGGCGGCGAGAATGAGATAGGCACCCTGCAACGCGCCGTTGCGGAACGCCGTTTCCTGTGCAGCATCGGGGTTGCCTGCAAAGAATGCCCCCGCCGGGCTGTGCGGAAACAGCTCAGACAATCTGGTATGAAATTCGAGATCGTGGCCGATGATCACCATCGCCGGCGCCGTCTGGATTTTCTGCCGGTTGGGTGGCATCGCGCAGGCGGCGAGCTTCTCTTTCGCGTCCTGGCTTACGCAATAGACAAAGCGCCCCGGGTTGGAATTGAGGCTTGTCGGCGCCCAGCGCATGAGATCGTGGAGCTGCCGAGGCATATCGTCCGGCAGCGGTTCGGGCAGCCAGGCGACAGCGGTGCGCCCCTCCAGAAACAGAGCCGTCGCTGCCGTATCGGCGTTGGATTCAGGCGTCATGACGATCCTCGCTGGCGTTCGCCGTAAGTTTCGCGACCATGGTCTGCCGCCATTCGCCCCTGGTCTGAAAACCCGGTTCGTTGCGCAGCATCTCGAGAGTGGTTGCTTCGATCTCGGCGTCTGACAACGCCAGATCGAACGGTCGTACGAAGGGCTGATAGACGTACCATGGCGTATCGCAGTGGAATTCCAGCATGTTGCCTTCGGGGTCGCGGCCATAGACCGACCATGCGTTGCCATGCGTCATGGAAAACGGCCCTTCGCTGAGCAGGTGGCCGATCCGTCCGGCGATCGCGCGCAGATCCGAAAGCGTATCCACTTTGAACGAAAGGTGGTTCACCACGCTGTACCGCTCGTCGGCCGGACGGCCGACCGCCAGCACGACTTGATGGTGCTCGTCGGGGTCGGCGCTCAGGAACACCGCTTCCGCACCATCCGGCCCGGCGCGCCCACGATCCGTTTCGATGAGGCCCAGAGCGTCACGATAGAACGCGAGCATGGCGTCGACGTCCCATACCCACAGGCCGATATGGCTTACTTGCGGCCGCAGCATTTCTTCAAAGCTCCTTGAACAGGAACGAAGGATTTTGATCGACGGGGCCGCCCGGCATTATCCAGGATGCAGAATACATCAGTTTTGACGAAATATAGATCACGCGTCATCTCCCTACCGAGACGGAAAAATACATTTGAAGATTTCCATCTTTCGTATTGTAGGCGCTTGTATGCTTGACAATGATAGATCGCGCAATGTTATCGAGAATTACTTTGAAAGTAACTTGACTTAACTTTTAAGCATATCGATGTCTCTAAAGGGATTAGAGTTCACATCAAAAAATGGCAATTAATCCGGGGAGGATATAGACGTGTCGCAAAACGTGGCGAATAAAACGCGTGCAAGACTGCGCTGCTCACCCAGCCATATGACTCTGAATTTGTCATGGATTCTGGCATTCGCCGCCGCACCCGCCCCAGCGCTGGCGGCCGACGTCGACACGACTCCGGGGACGGCCGACATTATCGTGACCGCGCAGAAGCGGGAGCAAAGTCTTCGCGACGTGCCGCTGTCGGTGTCTGCAGTATCCGCAGCAGACCTCGAAACGCGCAACGTGACAGTGGCCAGCGATCTTGTCGGGGTCGTACCGGGATTGCAGGTGGCGCGCGGCGCTGATGCGCAAACCGTCAACTATGCCATTCGCGGCATTACGACCGCGCTACTTGATTTTGGCGTGTCACCCAGCGTCGGCGTCTATATCGATGGCGTCTATGTCGATGGCAGGGCTGCGTCCGATCTTGAATTGGCCGATGTCGAGCGCATCGAAGTTCTCCGTGGCCCTCAAGGCACTCTGTTCGGCCGCAATGCCACGGCGGGCGCCATATCGGTGGTGAGCCGGCGCCCCGGCAAAACCATCAACGGTTCGTTTTCGATCGATGCCGACACGCTCAGCCGCCAGCGGCTTCGTGCGAGCCTGGGCGGGCCGATCGCGCACGGGCCATTCCATTTCCGGGCCGCTGCCGTCTATTCGAACAGCAACGGGTGGATCGACAATCGCTACAACAATACCAAATTGAATAGCGGCGATTCGATCGCGACGCGCGCGACATTCGGGTACGATAACGGTGGAAGTTTCACGGCCGACCTCAACGTCGACTGGACCTCGGATGACAGCCAGCCGGCGCCTGCCCAACTGCTTCCGCTCAAGCGGGTGCTGTCCCTCAATACGCCGATGCGCGACGACCGGGAAGCCAAAGGGGCCAGCCTGACGCTTCGTCAGGAGATAGGCGCCCTTAACCTGGTTTCGATTTCCGGTTACCGCAAGGCCACGCAATATACCTCGACAGACAACGATCAGACCGCGAACGACACCGGACAGCCGCTGGATCTGCCCGAATATCTGCTGACCAACGTTTCGCAGGAAAGCTGGAGCCAGGAACTCCGCCTGTCGAATACGCGGGCAGCCAAGTTCAACTGGATGGTTGGCGGCTTCTATTACAATTACAAGATCGGCGCCAGAACCGTCGCGGCGGAGCGGCCCCTGTTCACGCCGGTAAACGGTCAGTCGCGCTACAACATTGAAGAGTATGCGATCTTCGGCCAGGGTGATCTTGCGCTTTCGGACCGCCTTACCGTTACACTGGGCGGGCGCTACAGCAAGTCGGATTTCCGGGCCCGCCTCGATCTCGATGCGATCCCGCCGTTCGTGCCGCAGACCTCTTTCGACGGGTCGGAATCCGATGACAGCTTCACCTGGAAAGCGGCGCTTAGCTACCGGACCGATCCGGCAACGATCTATGCGTCCGTTTCGACCGGATACAAGGCAGCCGGCATCAACACCGCGCCACTGCCGACGTCGCTGGAGCGGTTTCGCCGGTACAAGGGCGAATATATCACCAACTACGAAGCGGGCATCAAAGCCGTCGCAATGCAATCGCGGCTCAGGCTCAATCTTTCGGTGTTCTACATCGATTACAATGATCAGCAGGTGCTAACGACGACCGTAACCAACCTGTCCAGCAACAACTTCATTGCCAACGCAGAGAAGTCTACCAGCCGCGGGGTGGAAGTCGAAGGAAGCTTCGATATCACGAAACGCGTGAAGCTGTCGGCAAACGGCAGCCTGCTGGACTCGCGCTATGACAAGTTCAACGGATGCGGGACTTCGGGACAGGGGCCAACATTGCAGCTGGTCGATTGCAACGGCAACCGGGCGATCCTGGCGCCGCGGTTCTCGGGATCGACCCGTCTGGAATATCATCTGCCGCTGGGGGACAAGATGTTCGTGCTGGGCGGCGATGTCACGTATGCCAGCAGCCTGCAATACGACATCGTCAACACGTCGGCGGGCTTGCGCTCCCCGCTGACGCTGGTCAATCTCGATGCCACGCTGCTAGGCCAGGCCGGGCGCTGGAGCGTGAGAGTCTATGGCCGCAACGTGTTCGATCGGCAGTACTTCTCGTATTGGCGGCAACGCCCGGCGGGGAACACGTACTTCCTGGCAGACCCGGCGACGGCCGGCCTGCGGTTGACGGTGCAGTTCTGATGCAGGATCTGCCGCAGCAGGAAGCGCCCGCCGGCCGAGGGGATGCGGCCCCGCCGGGGGGACGGCAATGGCCGATCCTGGCTGTCCTGCTGTCGTGCATGGCCATAACGTCGATGTCGTGGACCGTGATCGAGGCCGCGCTTCCGCATATGGCCGCGGCATACAGCTATCTCGACAATGCCAGGTTTTACGCCAAGCTCATGATCTCGGCGCCGATGCTGGCCACCATACTGGCGGCTCCGTTCATTGGGCTGCTGGGGGACCGCATCGGACGGGTGCCACTGCTCATCCTCTCGCTGGGGCTGTTCACCCTGGCCGGCATGGCCGGGTTCTGGATCGAGCCTATTGCGCTGCTTCTGGTCAGTCGCATGCTGGCCGGGCTTGGCGGGGTGGGAATCACCAACGCCGTGCTCAGCCTGGTTGCAGAAAGCATAGCGCCTGCGGCCCGCGCCCGCGCGCTTGCCATTGTCGCCATGACGATTCCGCTGAGCGGCCCGGTCTGGGTCGTTCTGGGCGGCGTTCTGGCGGAACATTCGTGGCGGCATCCGTTTCTGCTGGCGGCATTGGGCCTTGTTCCCCTTGCAGCGGTGCTGCTGTTCGGATCGCGGTTGCAGAACCGGGCCACCGACGCAGACCTTGGCGCGCGGGTGCGACAGGACGCTGACGCACCGGCCCCTTCGTTCCTGCGCGCGATTCGGGCCACGGTGCCGGTAATCTGGGTCTTGCTGTTGCTCGGGTTCTGGATGGGCGTCGCGGGCTTGCTGATGGCAACGTTCGGGCCGTTCTTCGCGCACGATCTGGGTGCCACGGAACCACGCGCGATCGGTGCTTTGATCGGCGGGCCGTCGATCGCCAGCGTTCTGCTCGGCGTGGCGCTTTTGCCGCTGCTGGCACGCAGACTGAGCCGACTGTCGCTGTTCACCGTTGCCTTCGTCATGGTCGGCCTCGGTCTGGTCAGCATTGCCGTTGCCGGTTCGACGTTCGTTTTCTGCGCCGGCGTCATGCTGGCGGCGCTGGGGCTCAGTCTCGGCGGCCCCGCGCTCAATCTGGCGATCATCGACCGGACGCCGCCCGCAGCGCATGGTCTGGCCTTCGGCCTCGCCTCGGCTGTGCTGGCGCTCGGCAACGTCATAGCGCCGCTGCCATCCCAGGCCCTTGCCGACTGGATCGGTTCGTCCGCGCTTTTCCTGTGCCTGGGGGCGGGCACCACCGCAGCCGCGCTGGCGGCTTGGTTGCTGTCCTGTTTGAAGTCCCCGTCCTTTCCGGAATAACCATCGCAGCGAGGTTGGAACATGATCCGTTTTTCCATGTTTATGTGTCCGTTCAGCTTGACGCCTGAAACTGACGGTGCCGTCATAAGGCAGACGATAGAAGAAGCGCAGCTGGCCGAGGACCTCGGATTTGCCGGGGTCTTCCTGAGCGAACATCATCTTGCCGGGTATAACTGTTACAGCGATCCAATGGTATTCGGCGCGCGCCTTGCGCCCATTCTGCGCCGCGCCTGGCTGGGAATGGCCGTGGCCACGCCCGTGCTCAATCACCCCATCCATTTTGCCGAACAGGTGAACCTGCTCGATCAGTTGATGGAAGGGCGCTTCCTTCTCGGCATAGGCAAGGGCGGCATCCCTGGCGAGGCGGCCGGGTTCGGCTTTCATCATGACGAAGCTTCGCAGCGAACCGAAGAGGTTATGGAGATCATCCGCAAGCTCTGGGCGAAGAAGGACACCGACCCGCCGTTGCACTTCGATGCCGCCGGGTACAGCGGGCGGGTGCATGGGCGGATCGTGCCGCGTTCATGGCGCGATCCGCATCCGCTTCTGCTGAAAGCGACGCGATCCGACGCCGGTGCACGAGAAGCGGCCCGCGACGGCAGCCCGCTCTATCTTCAAGGTGATTTCCGGGAAAGACTGGCTACCTTGACCAATGCCATGCGCGAATTCGGACATAGCGAGGAAAAGATCGCCGAATGCGTTGACTGGTCGTTGCTGCCGACGGCTGCTGTCGTGACACCGACCGATGCCGACGCGCAGGCGATCATGGCGCCCGCGTTCGAACGCATGGGCGGCTTCATCAGACGCGAAGTATCGATGACGCACCAGTATTGGCCCGAGCGCAACGATGCGCCCGACACGATGCGCGCGCCCGACATGGGAGAAGCCCCCGGCAACACCCCTCCGCTGTTCGGTAGCCCGGATACGGTGGCCAGAGGCCTTCAGACACTGGTGGACGAGGGCGTCACTCACTTCCTCGTCGGTTTCAATTTCGGTCAGATGAGCCGCGAAGACGTGGCCGCGTCGATCCGGCTCTTCGCCAAGGAAGTCATGCCCCGTTTCGCATGATCTCGTTGCGAACGGCTTGTGCGGTGCGTGCCGCGCAAGCCGTTGGTCAGCTTTGGAAAAGGGGCTGAAACACCGCGACGATCTGCTGGGCCAGCAGATCGGGATCCCCTTCCGGCGTGAACATCATGTTGGAAAGGTCCCGCTTGTGAAACAGGATGGCGCCGTGGAGCATGGCTGCGAGCAGACGTGGTTCGGCAGGGGCGATGTGACCGTGCTTTACCGCACGCTCGAACCAGCCGGTCAACTGGTCGATCGCTCCGGCCGCGTCGGGAACCTGCACGGCGGTCATGAATGTTGTGATGTCGACCTCGCTATCCTGGAACAGCCTCAGCGCGGGGCCGATTTCATCGATCGTGGCAACCATCGCACGGGCGATTTCCCGCAGTTGCTCGCCGATCGAGCGGGAATCGGGTCCGCAGCGCAAGGCTTCGTTCGGCCACGGACATGACAGCGGCGTCGCGAAAGTGGCAAGCAGCAGATCCTGCTTGCTGCCGAACCGCTTGTAGATCGCGGGGGGCGTCACCCCAAGCCTGTCGGCGATGACCTGCACGGAAACGCCTGGCCCATCCCTGAGAAAGCAGACGCGGGCGATCCGCCGGATATCATCGTCGGAAACCACTTGCGCTCGCGCCATTACCGTCTCCCTCCCAATCGTTTTTGCAGTGACTTGCCACACCAGTTTCGTTGCACGGAGCATAGCATGCTGTTTCTGACATTTCGATTCCAGGACAAGCTTCGCCTCGGCGTTCTTGAGCAGGAATGGGTCGTCGATCTTCACGCCGTGCCCGACGCTCCTTTCCCTTTTCCCGAAACGCTGTCCGGGTTGATCCTTCTGGGCGACGCCGGTGTCGCCGCGGTCAAGGACACTTTAACCCGGGCGGCCGCGTTGCCGGGACCGCAGGCCTGGCGCCATCGCCTGTCGGACCTTGATGTGGTGGCACCTTTGCCCAGACCCGGCAAGAACGTCTTCTGCGTGGGGCGCAATTACATGGGCCATCTGCAGGAGGGCATCCGCGCCGCTGGCGGGACATCGCAACCGCCGCCCGCCTTTCCCGAATTCTTCACCAAGCCGCCTACCGGCATATCCGGCCCGTTCGACCCCATACCGCTGCATTCCGACGTGACCGCGATGCTGGACTACGAAGTGGAACTGGGGGTGGTGATCGGCCGCCCCGGCCGCAACATCCCCCGGGCGCAGGCATGGGACCACGTCTTCGGATTCATGGTGATCAACGACGTCACGGCGCGCGACCTGCAGCGTCGGCACGGGCAGTGGTTCAAGGGAAAATCGCTCGATGGCTGTTGCGTGACGGGGCCGTGGCTCGTGCACCGCAGCGCGGTTGCCGATCCTGCCCGCCTTAACCTTCGGTTGTGGGTGAACGGGGACCTTCGCCAGCAGGCCAGCACGGCGGATCTCATATTCGACATACCGACGCTGATCGAGCAGCTGTCGCAAGGCCTGACGCTCGAGCCGGGCGACATCATTGCCACCGGCACGCCCGAAGGGGTCGGCTATGCACGAACGCCGCCGCAGTTTCTCAAAGCCGGCGATGTCATTCGCGCCGAAATCGACGGCCTGGGCGCGCAGATCAACCGGGTATCGGAATAGGGTGTGGCTGGACGAGGCGGGTGTGTTCAGGCGTGCGGCGCGTCCGGGGCGCCATAAGTCTGCCCGGCGCGCCATTCGGCTGCCGCCAGAACCAGGACGGTGGCGACGGTCAGGCCGGCGATAGCGTGCCCGAGTGCCGGCCAGCCCCATAGCCCGACCACGAAACCGCCGAGCGGCGGGCCGAGCAGGGCGCCCCCTGCACCGAATTGCGTCAGCAAGCCCTGGGCGACGGCAAGCTTGGGATCGTCTCCCGCGTGCGCGCCGGATAGATGCGGCAGCCGGGCCAGAATGAGCGGGGGAACCAGGCCGCCCAGCAGCACGGTGCCAACGGCAAGGACGCCGGACATCACGATATCCGCAATGCGGCCATCGGCAGCGCCGAAGACGGCCGTAGCGGGCAGGGCGCTGGCCAGCATGGCCAGCGCCGCGGCCGAGACCGTGCGGCCGACTTTCGCCGTTGCGCGACGCATGATCAGCATCATCGCGATGCAGCCGGGCAACGCGGCGGCCGAAACGGTTGCCGCGATGGCACTTGCCACAGGCAGGGCCGCGCCAAGATGCTCGACAAGGTAGCTGGGCAACAGCCCCGTCAGCGCACAGATCAACGTCGTATAAAGGCCGAACGCCAGGGTCGAAAGCCAGGCCGCCGCCTCGGGAAAGGCAAGCCGGCGCCGCGCGCCGCCGGCACCGCCCGGCAGCCGCGTGGCCAACGCCAGCGCCAGCGCGAAGGCAGCCGCCCAAAGCAGCAGGGTTTTTGCCGGACCCAGCCAGGTGGCCCAGATCCCGGTAAGCCCGCTGCCCAGCGCAACGCCAAGCGGCACGAACGTGCTCCACAGGGCGAGCGCTGCGCCGCGCTGGCTTTCGCTGGCGAGCGCCGCGATCATGGTCGGGGCTGCAACCACGACCAGCACATAGCCAAGGCCTTCGACAGCCCGGGCGGCAAACAGCATGGCGGCATCGCCGGCAAGAGCTTCGGCGGCGGCGGCCAGCATCAGCACGGCCAGGCCCGAGAGCAGGAAGCGCCGCGCCCCGATCCGTCCGATCAGAAGACCGGCCGCGAAGCCGAACACGGCCCCGCCGACTTCGAGCAGGGAAACGAGCAGGCCGACCTGCGCCAGCGGCAGATCGAACGTGCGGCGCAGGGCCGGGGCAAGCACGGCCATCTTGGCCAGTTGCGCGGCGGCCAGCACGCCAAGGAGCCACAAGAAGCCGATATGCGCCCATCTGTTCGTCATATGCAGCCGGTAACCCCATGGCGCGCGCAAGAACACGCAAAAAATATGCGTTCCGCCGGTCACCGATCGACAGTGTACCGGCTATTCCGCAAGCGTTGTCGTCAGCCGCCCGATACGCCCGTCGGACAATGGCAGCGTTTCCCATTGCATCAGGCTGGGGCGCACGGGAATCTCGTCGTTGCCATTGTCGCCGGTCTCGAACCGGAAGCGCTGGAACGGGCGTTCGAACCAACCGAGCGGGTCAAGCCCGAATTCCGCCTCCACGATTTCGTCACTGGCAAAGCGCCATAGCGAGATGCCGACATAGTGACTCGCGTCCACCCGCCACGACGCGGCGCGTGCCGGAGAGGCCACCAGCAATTCGTGTGTGGCATCGCATACGAGATGGACGGGTTAGGACGAAGTCAGGATCAGGCGCTTGAGCGCCGCGTCCGCCTCGGACCCGGTATGAGCCCGGATCAGGCGCTCGATCCGCGCGCGATGTTCGGCATCGGGCGCCACTTCGCCACTTTCCCAGCGAGAGACCGTGCCTTGCGACACCCTGAGACGTTCAGCCGCATAGCCCTGTTTCATGGCGGACAGGCGCCGGAACCGGCGCAACGCCTTGCCGATTGGAAGATCAATGGGCATGGCAGCCGATCTACCTTCGACCGGCCGGAAAAGCGAGCCCGGTTTGGCGCATGCACAGGCAGATGGTGGTCATCGGGTCATGTCGATGAAGCGCCTGCAACAGCGGTTCTGTATCTATCCTGCCGGCGTCCCCGAAAGCCGGGGCCACCAGGTCAGCGTGTGCGCATCATGTGCCGTCGTCCAGATGCCTTGCGGGCTGAACCGCAGGCCCCCGCTGCCCGCCGGCTTGCCAACGCGTGCATCGATCGTCATCGTCTGCGCGTCGATCACGGCGAAGACCTGATCGTCGGTCGTCCGCAGCCACACTTTTCCGGCGCCGGTGTCGATATCGCCCCATTTCAGGTTGTCGCCGACTTTTACGCGGCCCAGCAAGGCACCCGTTTGGGGATCGACACGGGCCAGCGTGCCGTCGCCCTGTTCCTGCACCCAGACGTTGCCTTCGCCCGCCGCAAGGAAACCTGGTGCCTTGCCCAGCAGCGTTCGCGCGGTCACCGCGTTGGTCGCCGGATCGATGCGTTGCAAGCTTTGCTGCCCGGCGCTTACAACCCAGACCGCACCCTCGCCAAACGCCATGTACCAGCTGCCGGGATCGACCGGGACAGTGGCGATTACCGTGTTGGTTGCCGGATCGATGCGTGAAACCACGCCCTTGGCATCGCTTGCCACCCAGACCGACCCGGCCCCAACGACCACGTTGAGCTCCCCCTCGCCGGGATTGGCAATGCCCGTGGCGATAGTCGCCACCAACTTGCCGCTCGCCGTATCGATCCGGTTGACGGTACGGTCGGCGCAATTGGCAACCCACAAGGCGCCATTTGCGAGAGCCATGCCACCGCAGGGGCGCGCCAGAGGTACCCGCGCCTTCATGCCCGCGAGAGACCATTGCTCCACCCCGCCCCGATTTGTGGTCCACACGGTATCGCCATCGACCGCCAGGAAATCGGCAAAACCCGGAACGTTCAGCACGGTGGGTTCGGGCGCGGCACGGACGGAAAGCGGCGCCAGAGTCAATCCGGCGAGAAGCGAAAAAGCAAGCTTGCGGCGCATCAGCCTTTCTCCGATCCTTGTCTGTCAGGCATTCTGCGCGATGAACGCGCGCCAGCCGCCCAGCGTGGTGATATCTTGCGCGCCGGCGATTGCGCGCGGTTCCGCCACGAAACCCTTGACGCTGCTGCCGTCGGCCAGTGTTACCGTGCCGATTGCCAAGGGTGCCGGCACCTCGACGGTGAAGCTGCCGAATTCGGCAACGCCCAGCTCGTAGATTTCCACCGCGATCGCCGCGCCATTGGCAGCGTCGTGGATCAGCGCGGGCTTGGGGGGGACGCTGTCGGCCATGGCATAGAGCCGATAGGTGGGCGCGGTGGTCGTCGCTTCGACGAACGTGGCGTTGCGGCTGGTCAGTTGCCAATGCAGCGGCATGTCTTTGAGGTGAGCACCTACAACGGCGAGTTTCACGGTCTGCATCTTGCCCTCCAGATCGAGCGGGGGTGGGGGTGGCAGGGTTGCCACCTGAAGATAGGTGTCGGCCAGATCGAGCAGTGCGCGATCGCTGTCGGCCGGGCCGATCAGTGTAAGGCCAAAGCCGGTGGCATTGTGCCGCATGCCCGCCGGCACAGCGAGCGCGGCCATATCGAGCAGGTTGACGAAATTGGTATAGAATCCGAGGTTGCTGTTAAGCGGGATCGGCGCGGCAAGCAGTTCCGCCACGCGATAGGCCGTGCCCGTGGTGGGGAAGGCCAGCACATCGATTTCGTGCCATAACAGATCGACCTGGCGCTTCAATTCCGCCAGGCGATAGATCCCGTTGAACAGGTCCACCGCGCTCTGGCCCAGCCCCGGTTCCACCACGGCGCGAACGGTCGGATCGATGACAGCGGGATTTTCGGCGAGCAGGCCGGCCAGCGCTGCCGTGCGTTCGGCCACCCATGGCCCGCCGTAAAGCAGCATGGCCGCTTCCTGAAGGGGGGCATAGTCGATTTCGACCAGCGTGCCGATATCGGCCAGCCGCTGCAGCGCGCGATCATAGAGAAACGCGGACTCGGCATCGCCGAACCATTGCCGTTGACTGCCCCGGGGGACGCCGATGACGTGGCCGTCAAGCGTCTTGTCCGCCAGCGGTTTCGACCAGGGGTCAGCCGGGTCATAGCCCGCCACGATCCCGTCGATCAGACCCGCATCGGCCAGATCGGTAGTGAATGCCGATATGCAATCGAGCGAGCGGCAGGCCGGGACGAGCCCTTGCGTGGACCAGCGGCCCTTGGTGGGCTTCAGACCGAAAAGATGGTTGAAAGCGGCCGGGACTCGCCCGGACCCCGCGGTGTCGGTGCCCAAAGCAAAGGGAACGAGGCCCGCCGCCACGGCGACCGACGATCCCGAACTGGACCCGCCCGAAACATAGGCCAGATTGCTGGCGTTGCGCGGGATGCCATAAGGACTGCGCGTGCCGACAAGGCCCGTGGCGAACTGATCGAGATTGGTCTTGCCAACGCAGATCGCCCCTGCAGCCTCGAGCCGCGCCACCACCATGGCCGAGCGTTCGGGGCGGTAGGCGAAGGCAGGACAGGCAGCCGTGGTGGCCAACCCGGCCACATCAATATTGTCCTTGACCGCAAACGGCACCCCGGCAAGCGGCAGGCTCTCCCCCGCGGCAACGCGCGCGTCGACGGCACGGGCTGCAGACAGCAACGCATCGGACGCGGCCCGGCTGATCCACACCTGGGGTTGTACGGCATCATATGCGGCGATGCGCGCCAGCGTCTGTGCGGCCACATCGACGGCGCTCGTCTGCCGCGCGTTGACGGCGGCCGCGATTGCGGCGGCGGAAAGGCGGGGGGCCGGAACGCTCATTCGTGCCTCCGCAAGGCGAGCATCGGAGCGCCGGGTTGAAGCGCCTGCTTTTCCTGCATGTAAAGTGCGGCCACCACGCCGCTGCCAGGACTTTCCACCGCGCATTCCATTTTCATCGCCTCCAGCACGGCGATGGTGTCGCCTGCCTTCACCTCGTCGCCTTCGGCAACCAGCAATTTCCACACGCTGCCGCCGAACGGGGCTTCGACCAGATCGGCGCCCTGAGGCACCTCCACGCTGCCGACCACCGGCGCATCGGCAGCGGCAAGATCGGTCACGCGATCGAATTCGCCACGCTTCTGCCAATCGGCGCGTTCCGCTTCGAAAGCAGCCTGGCGACGTGCTTCGAAAGCGGCGATCTCGGCCGCGTTCGAAGCAAGGAACGCGCGATAATCGGCCAGGCGGAATTCCGACTGCTCGATCCTGATCGAACGGCGCCCGGCCGGGAAATCGCGGCGCCACTCGGCCAGTTCTTCGGCGCTGACCGGGTAGAAGCGGATCTGGTCGAAAAAGCGGAGCAGCCAGGGCTTGCCCTCGATGAACGCGTCGGTCTGGCGGTGGGTGTTCCACACCTGGATCGTGCGGCCGAATAGCTGGTAGCCGCCCGGCCCCTCCATGCCATAGATGCACATGTAGGCCCCGCCGATGCCCACCACGTTGGGCGGCGTCCAGGTGCGCGCCGGGTTGTATTTGGTGGTGACCAGGCGATGGCGGGGATCGACCGGCGTTGCCACCGGCGCGCCCAGATAGACGTCGCCAAGCCCCATGACCAGATAGCTGGCCTCGAATATCAGGTTTTCCACGGCTTCTGCATCAGGCAAACCGTTGATCCGCCGAATAAATTCTATGTTGTCGGGGCACCAGGGCGCATCGTCGCGCACAGCGCCGATGTATTTCTGGATGGTCTCTATCGTCGCGGGGTCGCGCCAACTGAGCGGCAGATGCACGATGCGCGAAGGGATCGTGAAATCCTCCAGATCGCCAAGCCGCTCTTCCGCCGCGATCAGAGCGGCCAGCATGGCCTGCTGATCCAGTCCGTGCCCATCGAAATGAACCTGCAGCGAACGGATGCCGGGCACCACGTCGATGACGCCGGGCATGGCCATGCGCTCAAGCTCGGTCATCAGCGCGTGAACCCGGATACGCAAAGCGATATCCAGCGTGATCGGCCCGTATTCGACCAGGATATTGCGGTCGCCCTGCTGGCGATAGACGGTACGGGGCCGCGTGCCCCGAGCGGCGATCTCCGTCAGGATGGGAGACAGCGTTTCGATTTCGCGCGCCGGGCGCAGGGCCGGGGCGATGCCTTTTTCCACCAGCGCGCGTTGCGCCGCATCGGCGGCCTGTGCATCCGCGATCGAGACCGGCACGAAGCGCAAGCGGTCTCCCGGCACGAGTTGTCCGATTTTCCAGCGATCGGCCGCGATGACCACGAACGGGCAGACGAAGCCACCCAGCGAAGGTCCGTCCGGCCCCAGGATTATCGGCATGTCGCCAGTGAAATCCACCGCCCCGATGGCATAGGGATTGTCGTGAATGTTCGACGGGTGCAAGCCCGCCTCGCCGCCGTCGGCCCGTGCCCATTGCGGCTTGGGGCCGATAAGGCGCACCCCGGTGCGGTTGGAATTGTAGTGCACCTGCCAATCGGCGCCCACGATCATGGCGATGTCTTCGTCGGTGAAGAAATCGGGTGCTCCGTGCGGGCCGTAAAGTACGCGCAGGGTCCACTCGCTGCCCATGGCCGGCAGATCGATCTGCGGCAGCGGCGCGGCGGTGGGGTCGCGCGCCAGATGGAGCACGTCTCCGGCCACCAGGCGGCGTGCGGCATGGCCGCCGAACTGGCCCAGCTCGAATGTCGCGCGGCTGCCCAGATAGGGCGCGATATCAAGGCCCCCCGCGATCAGCAGGTAGCCGCGCATGCCGCCGCCGCGGGTGCGGCCCATCGCCAGCGTCTGCCCGGCCAGCACTTCCACCGCCTGGCCGAGCGGTACCGGCGCGCCATCCAGCGTCGCGCCGAAATCGGCACCGACGAGGCAGATCCGCGCGGGTGCCCCAAAAGCGAGGGTAGGCCCGCTGTGCGTCATTTCCAGGCCGGCCGTGCCTTCCGGATTGCCCAGCAGGCGATTGCCCAGGCGGAATGACTGGTCGTCCATCGGCCCGGACGGCGGCACGCCCACCGCCCACAGGCGCTGGCGCCCCGGCCAGTCCTGTACCGTGGTGGCCGTGCCCCCGGCAATCACGCGCAGGCTCTGCGGGGCGAACGCGATGGCGCCGAGCGCCCGGGTGGAAACCTGGCCGCTCGTAAAGGTTTCGCTCGCCACCACTTCGCGCAGCCAGCGCACGTTCGTTTCTATGCCGTCAACGCGTGTTGCCGCCAGGGCCTGCTGCATCGCGGCCACGGCTGCGGCGCGGGTGGGGCCGTGCACGATAAGCTTGGCCAGCATGGGATCGTACCAGGCGCTGATTTCGGTTCCGGCGGAAACCCAGGTTTCGGTGCGGACGCCATCCGGAAAGGCCACCGCGGTAAGCATGCCGGACGTCGGCCGGTAATCCAGCGCCGGGTCTTCGGCATAGAGCCGCACCTGCACCGCATGGCCGGAAGGGGCAGGTGGCACGCGATCGAGAAACGCAAAATCGCCCGCGCCGCCGCGCACCATCCATTCCACCAGATCGATGCCCATGACCTCTTCGGTGACGCCGTGTTCCACCTGAAGCCGGGTATTCATTTCCAGAAAGAAGAATTCCGCCCGATCCGCATCGTAGAGAAACTCCACCGTGCCGGCGGAACGATAGCGCGCCGCCTGGCCCAGGCGGATGGCTGCCGCGTAGAGATCGGCACGCATGCTTTCGGGCAGCAGCGGGGCGGGCGCCTCCTCTATCACCTTCTGATTGCGGCGCTGCAGCGAACAGTCGCGCTCGCCCAGGGCGACGACGCGGCCCTTGCCGTCGCCGAAGATCTGCACTTCGATATGGCGCGCGCGGCGCACGTAGCGTTCCAGAAAGACGCCGGCATCGCCGAAGTTGCTCTGGCCCAGCCGCGCCACAGTCGCAAAGCCGGCGCGCACGTCCGCTTCGCTTTCGCACACCCGCATGCCGATCCCGCCGCCGCCCGCCGTGGCCTTGAGCATGATCGGATAGCCGATGGCCGCCGCCGCCGTGACGGCCTCGTCCTCGCTGGTCAGAAGATCGGTACCCGGTGCGAGCGGCACGCCGTGGGCCTTGGCCAGCGCGCGCGCGCTGTGCTTGAGGCCGAACGTGCGGATGTTGTCGGGCGTGGGGCCGATGAAGACGATCCCTGCCGCAGAGCAGGCATCGGCAAATTCGACGTTTTCGGCAAGAAAGCCATAGCCGGGATGGATCGCGCCCGCGCCCGTGGCCTTCGCCGCGGCGATGATTGCGGGAATGTTGAGGTAGCTTTCGCTGGCGCGCGCCGGGCCGATGCACACCGCTTCGTCCGCCAGGGCCACATGAGCCGATCCTTCGTCGGCCTGGGAATAGATCGCCACCGAGCGCAGACCCATGGCACGCAGGCTCCGGATGATCCGCGTGGCGATCGCGCCCCGGTTGGCGATGAGCACGGTATCGAACATCACGCCGTCACGATCATGCGCACGGGGGTCGGGTTGAAGGCGTTGCAGGGGTTGTTGATCTGGGGGCAGTTGGACACGACCACGATCACGTCCATCTCTGCCCGCAGGTCTACGGTCAGGCCGGGCGCGGAAATGCCATCCACGATACCCAGCGAGCCATCGGCCTCCACCGGCACGTTCATGAAGAAATTGATGTTGGGCACGATATCGCGCTTGCCGCGCCCTTCCCTGAGGTTGGCCTCCAGGAAGTTTTCCACGCAGGCGTGCTGCGATCTGGTGTGATGGCCATAGCGCAGCGTGTTGGACTCGCAGGAACAGGCGCCCCCGATGGTGTCGTGATATTCCACCGCGCTGGCAGTGATGGTCATCATCGCGCGGCCTTCGTTGGACAGGAGCACAGTGCCGGCGCGCAGGAACAGGTTGCCTTGCGCGGCGACGGTATCCTGCGCGGAGTAGCGCTCGGCATCGTCGGCCGCGCTGTAGATCAGGAAATCGACAGCCTGGTTGCCTTCGAGATCGACGATGCGCAGGCTCTGGCCCCTGGCCACGTGATGGAGCCAGGGCGCCCGCGCCGGCACGATCTCGTCATGCACGACGGCACCCGGCAGACTGCGGGCCTGGCGACCGGAAAGAGAGGGATCGCTCGACATGGGTTTCGGTCCTCTGCCTCAGCGGCGGAAAAAGTCTTCGACATTGAGAAAAGCGCGCAGGCCTTCGGGCGTGGCGTTGCGGACGGGATCCTCGGCTGGCGTAATCGCCCCGCGCCAGGCCGTGACCCGCAAAGGCGTGACCGTGTACGCGGGCCGTGGATCGAGCACATGGGGCACGTTGGCAAGTACCACGATCACGTCCATTTCCGCCCGCAGGACCACCCGGCGTCCGGGCGCGAACGGGCCGACCAGCGGCGTGATCGTGCCGTCGTCCTCGATGCGCGTACCTTTGAACAGATTGACGCAGGGATGGACGTCGCGCCGGCCCAGGCCATGCTTGGCCGCGCCCAGCAGAAAGCGGTCCCGCCCGCTGGGAAAATCCCCGCTGTTGCGCCCTTCCCCATACTTGGCTGCGTTGGTCGCCGCATTCGACGTTCCGCAAAAGCAGTCGTGCGTGCCGGCATCGTCCTCGACAATGCTCAACAGCACGCGGCCCATGTCCGACAGCAGCAGCTTGCCGGCGCCGAGATAGGCGTTCCACTGCACTTTGACGGTATCGGCCACATTCAGCCGTTCGGTGGGCATCGCCGCGTTGAAGACCTGCAGGCCGGCGCAGGCATCGCCCCTGGTATCGGTCAGGCGCAGTCGCGTGCCCCGCGCCAAGCTGCGCGTGGCATAGCCGCCAGCGGCAATCGTTTCCTCCCACACCAGGTCGGCGGGATCGATGCCCGCCGGCAGGTCGTTTGCCACAGGGGGCAGCACCGGCATGGCTTCCACCACCGTGCCGCCCATGCTGCGCGCATGATCGCGTGCGGCAAGCGGGTTTGCCAGAGCGGTGGCGCCGGCGGGGGAACTGGGTGTTTCGGTCATGCGGCGGCTCCGTCGGCCGTGCTCGTGCCGTGATCCTGCACATAGATCGGCGGAAGCAAGGCCGTGGTGGTGACGAGTTCGAGCTGCTGGACGCCGCGCACCCGGCGCAGCGCGTCGGAAAGTTCCTTCAGCCTTATGGCTGGTCCCTGAACCAGCAGGACCTCGAGCGACTGGTCGTCTTCCAGGAAGACATGCTGGGCAGAGATCACTTCCTTCAGGTAATCGGCCTGGGTCTGCGCCAGTTGGTGGCGGACGCGGCCGCGATCGCCGCGATAGACGAGGGTGATCGTGCCCGCGAGCATCTCGTCGGGACGGGTCAAGGCCTCGTGCTCGGCCAGGGCATGGCGGATCAGCTCGGCGATCAGCTGGGAGCGTGAGGGCAGTTGCCGTTCTTCCACCATCATGTCCAGCTTGCGGAACAGATCGGCCGGCAAGCTCATGCTCAGCCGGGCCAGGGTGGCGGGTTCGTTGCTCATGCAGGGTCCTCTCGTTTCATACGGCCACCTTTTGCGGTGGCATCTTGTCATCCTCGGCAGCGGTGTCGGCCGCTTTGTCGTCGCCGCGCGGCCGTAACGGGAGGTCGTAGACTATGGTCGCCCCATATCGGTGCGGCGCGTGGGGATCGTTGCGACGCTTGTCGAGCGCAAGGACCCGCGTGCCGAGGGCAAACGCCTCGCGGATATCGTGCGTCACCATGATCACGGTGAGCGCATGTTCGCGCCACAGCTGGCGGATCAGCAGGTGCATGTCGGCGCGGATGCCGGGATCGAGTGCGCCGAACGGTTCGTCGAGAAGAAGGATGCGCGGCCGCTTGAGCAGGGCCTGGG
Organism: Novosphingobium sp. DS6-6; assembly: GCF_057784975.1. Lineage (NCBI taxonomy): Bacteria > Pseudomonadati > Pseudomonadota > Alphaproteobacteria > Sphingomonadales > Sphingomonadaceae > Novosphingobium > Novosphingobium sp. DS6-6. Next base: position 150,052 of record NZ_JBYNTS010000005.1, read on the forward strand.
CAATCGCCAGCCGCTGCTGCATCCCGCCTGACATCTGGGCGGGATAAAGATCCAGCGCATCGGCAAGGCCCACTGCGGCAAGCATCGCGCCCGCTTCTTCCCGCGCGGCGCGCCTGGCCTTGCCGAAAAGGCGCGCCAGCAAGGGGGAACCGGCACATTCCAGGCCGAAGAGCGTGTTCTGCAGTGCCGTGAGGTGCGGAAACACGGAATAGCGCTGAAAGACCACGCCGCGATCCGGGCCGCTTTCCGGGGGCAATACCGCACCGGCCAGGTGGATCGTGCCGCGGCTTGGCGCTTCCTGGCCCAGTACCAGCCGCAACAGGCTGCTTTTGCCCGCGCCGGACGGGCCGACGATGGAGACGAAGCTGCCGGCCGCCACATCCAGATTGATCTTTTCGAGAACGATCTTGTCCCCGAATTCGACCCAGACATCGCGAAGCGAGAGGAGCGCGGTCAACGGCCTGCTCCATGTGCCCAGGGAAACAGGCGGCGGCTTGCCAGGGACAAGACAAAATCCATGGCAATGGCCAGGAACGCGATCCATGCCACATAGGGAATGATCACGTCCATCGACAGGTACCGCCGTACCAGGAAGATGCGATAGCCAAGGCCGGTATCCGAAGCGATCGCTTCGGCCGAGATAAGGAATACCCAGGCCGGCCCGAGCGCCAGGCGCACGGCCTGGATCAAACGCGGCATGGCCTGGGGCAGCGCCACGCGGATCATGATCTGCCAGCTTCCGGCTCCAAGCGTCTGCGCCTTGATAATCTGTTCGCGCGGCAGACTGGCGATATGATCGGTGATGTCGCGAATCATTGCCGGGGCGATTCCGATCACGATCAGCGCCACCTTGGCCGTTTCGCCCAGGCCCAGCGCGATGAACAGGATCGGCAGCAGGGCGATCGGCGGGATGACCGCGATGGCCGTGACCAGCGGCCCCAACGTGGCCCTGACCGGCGGCAGAACGCCCAGCACGAGCCCTGCCACCAGCGTGCCCGCCGTGGCCAGTCCCAGACCAAGGCCCAGTCTTTGCAGGCTGGCAAAGGTATCCGTCCAGAACAGCAGATTTCCCGAAAGCGGATCGGCCTGGAACAGCAAGGTGGAAAGGGCGCGGGCCATGGCATCGGGCAGGGGCAGGATCTTGTCCGAGGGGTTTAGCGCGTGGCGCTGCGCCGCTAGAACCAGATAGACCACCAGCAGCGCCAGAATCGGGAACGCCCCGGCAATCAGCCTGTCATTGCGACGCATTTTTCGGTTGACCCACCGCATGGTGTGCATCCCTTTCGAAACGGCTGGAGCACCGACCGCGCGAGTGCTTCGTGCACTCCTCGCGATCGTTCCCGTCAAAGCTTCCCGGCAGCCGCCAATTTCATGAAACTGTCATCGAAGCGCAGCGTGACGTGCGCCGGATCGCCCAGCGTTTTGCCGCCCGGAAAAGCGATGCCGACCGCATCAGGCGAACCGGCCCCTTTGAACAGGCCCTTGGAAAAGCTGAAATCCCGCACGCGCGTCATGTTGGCAACCAGCGCCGGGCTTTGCGTGGCGGCAACCGCGGCCTGAGGATCGGTATAAAGAAAGGTCGTGGCGAGCTGGCCGTCGAAGGCCTGCGGGCTCGCCCCGGCCAGCCGCGCCATGGCCGCGCGCGCCTGCCTGCCCTGTTCATCCTGTCGCTTCATCAGCGCGACGGTTTCGTACCATATGCCCGCCAACGCCTTGCCGAGATCGGGATTGGCCTTGAGCGTGGCCGTATCGACCACCATGAGATCGAGGATTTCGCCCGGCACCTGCGCCGAGGAGAAGACTTCGGTGGCGCCCCGTTGCCCCCGCATGACCGAGAGCTGCGGATTCCAGGCGACGGCGGCCTGGGCATCGGGGCTTGAAAAAGCACCGACGATATCGGCGTCGGACGTGTTGACCGTCTTGACGTCGCTGAGCGAAAGCCCGGCCGTGCCAAGCGCGCGGGCGAGCAGGTAGTGCGACACCGAAAGCTCGACCAGATAGACCTGCTTGCCTTTCAAGCCGGCCACGGAGGTGGCGCCTTTGAGCAGCACGCCGTCGTTGCCGTTGGAATAGTCGCCGACAATGACAGCGCTGGTATCCTTGCCGCTTGCGGCCGGGATCGTCAGCGCGTCCATGTTGGCCACGGTTACCCCGTCGAACTTGCCAGCGGTATACTGGTTCACGGATTCGACGTAGTCGTTCACCTGGACGATATTGATCTTGATCCCGTATTTATCGGCCCATTTCTTTACGATACCGGCCTGTTGGGCATAAGGCCAAGGCATCCAGCCGGCGTAGATCGACCAGCCGATGTTGAATTCGGTTTTCTTGCTGGCGCCGGCGTCGGGGCCGGGCGAACATGACGCCAGTATCAGCGCACTTGCCGCTAGGGCGATCCTGGCTGCCATGCCGATCGTCTTCATTGTGATTCGTGCCCCTTTCGCAACGCACCATTGCGAGAAAGCGTTATCCTGTCCATGGAAAAATATTACTCACCTCGTATTCTGTAATAACATTTTGCGGAATGCACATACTCCGGGCCTGACTGCGATTGCACCCGGGCCAGCGTGGCTTGGCCAACGACGCGATAGCGGGCCGGTCGTTGCAAGGGTTGCACGGTATCTTCTGCCACATCGTGATCACAATCCGCGCCATGGCGATTCGCGATTCGGATTCGCGCGGTTGCCGCAATGGTGCGATCGGGTGGCGGGATCAAACTTTGCGCCAAGCCAGAATCACGCCACCCTTTTGCTGCATTCGCGAACAAAGTGGCGGCTTTCTGCGGCTTGACGCAGTGCCTTTCATACTTCCACCCGGCAAAATTATTACGCTTGACCGCTTATGTAATATCGGTACCGTGAAGGAGTCGAAAGTTCAGGGCGACACAAAATAAATCAAGTCCGGATCGTGGTTCCCACGCCGCATGCGGCGCGGGCGAAGGGAAATAGTGCCAATTCTGAGCGCGGCGGACAAAGGCAGGCTATCTGCCATCAGCCGCCTGGGTCTGCGCTGTTTCCCCCAATCCCAACGGTCTTGATCTGCACGAGCAAGCACCGCCGCTCCGTCGCGCATGCCCGCAGGGCTGCTGCAGCGGGAAGCCGGGATTACCTGCTTGTCAAACTGCGATGCCAGGTCGGCAAGCGGCCGGCATCGGCCCGGCTCGGGAGGCCGGTGATTGGGGAAGGATGTCACAAGGCACGGCTTGTTGAAAACAGAGCGAGGGGCTGACGTGACCAAGCGATATTTCCGAACCAAACTGCTGGGGGCAACCATCCTGCTCGGCTGCGCGGCAATGCCAACCTTGGCCCATGCCCAGGCCGCACCGGAAGCAGACGCTGTACCGAGTCCCGACGCCGATTCCGGCGCTGACGGCAACTACATCGTGGTCACTGCAACACGGCGCGCAACCACCGTGCAGGACGCGCCGATCAACATCACCGCGGTCAGCGCGCAGGACCTTGCCCGCCAGCGTATCGACGATGTGCGATCGCTTGCCGCGTTCACCCCCGGCATGACGGTTATCGACACCGGGCCGACATCCACCGGCCGGATCGTGTTGCGCGGCATCAGTTCGGCCGATTCCAGCGTCGAAGGCTCGAATGAAAACAGCGCCGTAGGCGTCTATCTGGGCGAAGTGCCGCTCTATCTCGATTTCAAGCTGCTCGACATCGACCGGGTGGAAGTGCTGCAAGGCCCACAGGGCACGCTTTATGGGCTGGGCACGCTGGCCGGCGCGGTGCGCTATATGCCCAACCGGCCCGATACGAACAATTTCACCGCCGATCTGCATGGCCGCTGGTTTGGCCAGAGTCACAGCAGCCAGGCCGGGGTGAATGCCGATGGCACGATCAACGTGCCGATCGTGCAGGATCATATCGCGCTGCGCAGCGTGGTCGGCTATTACGAAAACCCCGGTTTCATCGACTACAACTACCTGCTGCGAGAGCCCGGGGTTTCCGATCCCCAGCCGGTACGCGGCAATACGGCAGCCGAAGGCAGCTTTGGCACGCCCGCGCAACGGGCGGCCAATTTCTATTCGAAGAAGGATGCCAACTACGAACGCACGTTCACCACGCGCAACCAGTTGCTGCTGCAAGCCAATCCGGATCTCAAGCTATACCTGACCTATGCCCACCAGACCACCAAGACGGAGGGTGTGCAGGCCACCGGAGCGGGCGTTCTGGGTACCGGCAGATACGAAGCACCGTGGCGCTATCTCGAGCCGACCGATCGTTCGTCGGATCTCTATGCGGCAGAGATCAATGCCAATGCGTTCGACGTGGCGCAACTCGTTGCCACCACGGCCTTCACCAACCAGACGATCTATCGGCAGCGCGATAATACCGACCTGCTGCTGGACCTGGACTATGGCTACGAAGCATTTCCGGAATTCTCGTCTTACAACACATCGGCCGTGAAGTATCGTCAGTTCAACCAGGAAGTTCGCCTGGTTTCTACTCATGGCGGCCCGTTTAGCTGGGTGGTGGGCGGTTTTTACAACAACTTGCGCTATGGTTCGCAGTACCGCGAATATGTGCCGGGCTATCCGGACTGGGCGGGAATCTATCGGCCCGACAATCTGGAATACATGTCGTTCGTCAACACCCGGACCAAGGAAAAGGCTGCCTATGGCGAAGGCTCGTTCCAGATCACCCCGGCCTGGCAGGTCACCGGCGGGCTTCGCTATTTCAAGTATGACGCCTTTGCCGAAGGTGGCACCGATACGCCGCTGACCAGAGGCGGCCAGCGCCGCACGCCCTATCCCCTGGTGCGCTTCGATCCCAGCCGGATCAGATCGGGCAGCACGGGCAAGGATGGCGTCGTCTGGAAAGCGAACACGTCTTACAAGTTCAGTCCCGACCTCTTGGTCTATTTCACTTACAGCACGGGCTATCGCACCGGCAACGTGAACCGCGTGGCGCAGTGCGTGCTCGAGCCCAACGGCCAGTTGCCACCCGGCCAGAACGTCTGCGCCCTGCCCAACGAGCTGGCTTTCGGCCCCGACAAGACGCGCAACCGCGAGCTTGGCGTCCGTGGCGCGCTGTTCGACAAGAAGCTGCAATTCACCTTGTCGGGCTTTATCGTGAACTGGACCGATGTGCAGGTGCCCAGCCAGACCGTGAACGGCGCGGTGGGTATCACTGTCAACGGCGGGAAGGCAATTTCGAAGGGCATCGATTTTTCCGGCCACCTCAAAGTTACCCCGCGCCTTACCATCGATGGTACCTTTTCCTATAATGACGCGCGCTTGAGCGAGGATGCACCGGGCATCGTTGTCAGCGACGGCGTGAACTATGACGCCTATGCCGGTGATCGCCTGCCGGGTTCGACCAAGCATTCGGGCAGCCTGGGCGCGACATACATGTATCCGCTGCCCGATGGCCACGATATCGAGGCAAGCTGGGCGGCGACCTACACGGGAAATATCTATTCCCGCGTCGGCCTGCGCGGCAACGGCGAAGTCATTCCGGCCTATACCACGCACCGCGCATCGCTGACCTATCATGGCGGCATGGTCGACGTGAGCGTTTACGCCGACAACATCTTCGACAAGTATGCGGTCACCGCCATAGGCAACGATCGCAGTTCCTATAATCGCACCCGTAGCGGCGTGGTGGAGCGTTACTATTCCCAAGGTGTCTTGACACCGCGCAGGGTAGGGCTCGAACTGCGGTTCCGGTACCGGTGATAACTTGGTGGACCGGCCAGCAGCAGTGCGGGGCCGGTCCACCCGCTGCCAGAGGCCCAAGTGTTCCGTGATCCCAGATCGCAAGGATAGATTGGATCGATGACATGAAGCCGCGGTTGATCGGGCTGATTCCTCCCGCCACGCTTTTGGCGGTCATTCTGTTCTGGGCCTATGCGCCCAGGGCAATCGTCAGCTTTCCATGGACGCTGACGATCGTGACGGCCGTCGTTTCGGTATGGATATTGGCGCTGGAATGGCTGTTCGAGCGTCACGAGGGCTGGCGCCTGAACCGGCGCGAGTTTTTCACCGACCTGTTCTATGCCCTGCTCATGGTTACGGTGATTTCCTGGGCGACGGACTTTTTCGCCGATGCCCCGCTCAAGGCGGCCAAGGCCAACCTCGGCCTTGCCACTCCCTGGCTTCAACAGTTGCCGTTTGTGGCACAGGTGGGTCTGATTTTCTTTCTGTTCGAATTCGGACAGTACTGGATGCATCGCGCAATGCACAACTGGCAGCCACTCTGGCTCACGCATGCGCCGCATCATCATATCACCCAGCTCAACGCCCTCAAAGGCTATGTCGGCAATCCGCTGGAATTGTTCCTCATCAGCCTCGGGGTGATTGCACTGCTGGACTTCAGTTCCGTGGCGATCCTGTGTGCGGCGAGCGTTGGCAGCGTCGTGTCGGGCTTTGCCCATGCCAACGTCAAGGCCGATCCCCCGCCGTTCTATTCCTTTTTCTTTACGACCATCCGCCATCACAGCCTGCATCATTCGGTCGGCTATGAGGAAACGCGCTGCAACTATGCCAATTCGATGATCCTGATCGATCGCGTGCTGGGCACCTATCGCGAAGGCGAGGGCATTCTGGTGGGGCAGGGCGAGCGCCGCCGGCTGTCGATCAAGGAACAATTCCTGTTCCCCTTCGTCCCGCTGCTCGCGGCGATCAAGGCCCGGCGCGCTTCTCCCGAAGCGACGGGGCCCTGAGGCCGACGTGGCGACGCTTGCCGGCCCTGGACGTCTTTCAAGGGGGATAATGGCCACACCGCCGGATCAGGGGGTTGCCGTTGCGCGCGGTGCGCTTGGGCAGGGCGATCTCCCTGCCGCGGCGCGTGCCGCGCAAAGCGTGCTGGCGCAAACGCGCGATCACGCCGAAGCACTTTTTCTGCTGGGCCTGGCCCGGGCCGGCATGGGCCAGGTGCGCGATGGAATTGCCGGCATCGCGGCGGCCGTGGCGCGCGATCCGCAAGGCGAATATCGCGCGCAACTGGCACGCCTGCTGATCATGACCCGGCAGGACGGCGCGGCGGCGCAAACGCTGGCCGATGCGGAAGGCGCCCTGCCCGACGATGCGCTCAGCCGCGATACGATGGGTTGCGTCTATGCGCGGTTGGGCAATCATGCCGCTTCGCTGCCGCACTTCGCTTATGCCGTGGCACGCGATCCGGACAACATCGAGTATCGCTATAACCAGGCCGCCGCGCTCAATTTCATCGGCCGGGTCGAAGAGGCGGAAGCCACGCTCGAGCACCTCCTCATTCTGACGCCGGGCCATGGCCGCGCCCACCATCTGCTGGCCAGCCTCAAGCGGCAAAGCGCCGATGCCAACCACGTGCCGCGCCTGCGCACACAGCTTGCTTTCGCAGCCGATCCGCGTGACCGTCTGCTTCTGGGCTATGCCCTGGCCAAGGAACTCGACGATCTTGGCGAATGGGACGCAGCGTTTGCCGCGCTTGCCGCGGCCAATGCGCAACATCGTGCGCGCCTTCCCTATCGGTTCGAAAGCGATGCGGCCAATTTCGACGCCATCGAAGCGGCGTGGCCGGCCGTTGCGCGCGCGCCGGTTTCCAGCCCTGCCGCCGAAGCGCCGATCTTCGTGATCGGGATGCCGCGCACGGGCACGACGCTGGTCGATCGCATTCTGTCGTCGCACCCGGAGGTGGAAAGCGCGGGCGAACTGCAGGCCATGCCCTTGGCGGTCAAGCACGCCGCGGGCACGCGAACGCGCAACGTCCTCGATCCGGAAACGGTGCTGGCGCTGGCCCGGGCCGACCTGGGCACGGTAGGCCATGATTATCTTGCCCGCGCCCGTCATCACCGCCGCGATCCGGCTTCCCGCTTCATCGACAAGTTTCCCGGCAACTTTCACTATGCCGGGGTGATTGCCCGGGCTCTTCCCCAGGCGCGCATCGTCTGCCTGCGCCGTCATCCGATGGACACGGTGCTGAGCAACTTCCGCAACCTTTTCGCCATTACCTCGCGCTATTACGATTACAGCTACGATCTGCTTGATATCGCGCGATATTATGCACGCTTCCATCACCTGATGGCGTTCTGGCAGGCTGCGCTGCCGGGGCGCGTTCTTGAAATATCCTATGAAGACCTGGTGGCCGACCAGGAAGGCACGACCCGGCGTCTGCTGGCCCATTGCGGCCTGGGCTGGGATGCCGCCTGTCTCGATTTTCACCGCAATGCCGCGCCCGTGGCCACCCCCAGCGCCGCGCAGGTGCGCCGCCCGATCTACCGCGACGCGGTTGCGCGGTGGCGCCGGCACGAAGACGCGCTCGCTCCGGTCGCGGCACTTTTCGCCCAGGAAGGGATCACAGTTCCGTGAGCATCGACCGGCAGGCACATGGTTGGTCAGCCCCGCTTCGGCCCGGCGCAAGCCGTCCGGTTTCCCCGATCAGCCTGCGCATTAGCACCTGCAATATGGTATGGACGAAGCATCGGATCCGTATTACCATTCTTCGAAGTAGTATTACTGACGCGGGTACCCAGGTATTACGAGGACAGGCAGATGGAAGGCATTCGGGTCGGCAAGCGGTTCATAGGCACCCAGTCACCGGTCATCGTGGGATGGGAAAACATCCCGCGCGTGGAAGGTGGGCCGTTCAAACGCTTTTTCTTCACCTATTTTCAGCCCGCCGTCCTGTTCGCTTTGATTCTGTTCTGGTACTATGCTCCCAATTCCATCGCCAAAGCTTCGACCGCAATCGGTATTGGCATCGGCTTTCGTGTGTTTCTCATGGGCCTGGAATTTGTCTTTCCCCGCCATGAGAGCTGGCGGTTGACCTGGAAAGAAGTGGCCACCGATCTGTTTTACGTGGGCCTGGGCTATACCGTTTTGCGCCTTGTCGACGGTTTTATCGGCTCCGACGTGATGGTCGGTGCCATTCAGGACACCTTTCATCTGAAAAGTTTCGACTGGTTTATCGGGCTGCCGATATTGCTTCAGGCTTTCGCGATTTCATTCATTTTCGATTTCGGGCAGTACTGGATGCACCGCGGCATGCATAACTGGTATCCGCTTTGGCTGCCCCACTCGGTGCATCACTACATTACCCAGCTCAATATCAACAAGGGCGCCGTGGGCAACCCGATCGAGCTGTTCCTCATCGGGCTGGGTATCGGCGGATTTTTCGATTTCGTGCCGCGCGCGTTCCTGCTGGCAGGGGCGATCGGGCTGGCTGTGGGCAGCTACCAGCATATCAACGTGCGGTTCAATTCGCCACGTTGGTGGCGATTCCTGTTCCATACCACCGAACATCACAGCCTGCACCATTCGCAGGATTTCGAAGCGACGCGCAGCAACTATACCAATACTTACATTTTCATCGACCGTATCTTCGGCACGTGCATCGATGGCGAAGCCGAACTGCTGGGCATGGAGGGTGGCCGCCGGATGGGCCTGCGCGAGCAGATGACTTTCCCTTTCACCGAAGGCTGGCGCGCTATCAAGGGCAAGTTCACAAGCCGACCGATGCACGATACCGCTGCGATCCCGGCTGAATGACCAACGCAGCGGCTTTTCCCGCCCCGCTTCGAAAACCGGTCATGAACCTGCGTTTCGTAGATTGGATCTGGCACGTCCGCGGCAGCATCGACCTGCCCCCCGAACGGACCGGCGAGGATGCCCTGGCCGCGATCGAGCCGTTGCTGCGTGAGCCCGGCACCTATCAGGAGCGCAGCGGCGATGCCTTGCGCTTCACCAAGAAAGATCCCGCTGCGCAAGACAAGCTGGCAGTATTCGAACGCGGCCTGTTGCAACTGGAACAAGGAAGCGCCGGCTCGGTACTGCGCTATCACCTGGTCAGCCGTGCGCTGCTGCTTTGTTTCCTTGCTCCGCTGCTGTTCCTGGCCTTTGCGCAACTCACGGTGACGATAGGGCACTGGAAGCAAACGTCGGCGGCAGAGGCGGCAAAGGGCAAGACTGTCAAGAAGGACGCCAAGAAGGACCGGGTTCTACCAATGAACCCGATCGACAAGGCACTGGGCGCACCCCCCCCGGAGAAAAATGGCAAGAAGCCCGACCGCAAGGGCGACAGGTATTCCCCCACGGCCGCTTATGTCTTCGCCGGCTTGTTCGCCCTGCTCTATGTTATCGGGCGCATTCTGGAAGCCCGCCTGGTGAAAGCGCGGCTGCGCAAGAGCCTGCTGCTCGAACAGGAGTCCAAACGCCGGTGACCCGGGCAAGCACGCCGATCTGACATGCCAGAAACGCGAAGCCGGCGACAGCGATCGCAAGCTCCGCGCGACAGCGATCGCAAGCTCCGGTCGCCAGCCTCGAAAGGCATGACGGGTTCGGCGAGCGGCAGATGTCGGGGGCTGTCCAGACGCGGGCGAACGTGCGCGGACAGGAAAATGGAGCGGGTGAAGGGAATCGAACCCTCGTATTCAGCTTGGGAAGCTGCTGCTCTACCATTGAGCTACACCCGCAAGGTGTTATAAAAAATCAGAAATTTTGCCAAAATCGGCAAGCCTTCCAACATTTTTCCAACAAGCCTTCCAACATCGTGCCTGCCGGAGCCGTGCGGCTAGCCGATTCGCGCGCAAAAGGGAAGCCTAGGAAGGCTTCCCCTGCTGGCCTCGCAGCGCGTGATCAAAGCGCCTCTTCGGTGAGGATCAGCGAGATATCGAGCACCGGCGCATTCGCCACGGAAAGGTTGCCGCCGGGGATGAAGAGCGAGAGATATTCGGTCGCGCCGTTCAGCACGATGCCCTTTTCGTTCTGCCAGGTATACTGGTTGATCCAGCGGTCGACCGCGCCATTGTTGGCCGGCGCCACGTTCAGGCGGCCGGCTTCGACAATCCCGCTGTTGCCGCCCAGCACGGCGCCCACCGCCGGCACGCCGGCGAACAGCGTCAGAACGGAGCCCGGGTTGGGATCGGCACTGTCGCGCTTGTGCAGCGTCGGCGTGCTGGGCGTCCCGCCCGTCGACGCGGCCGACCGGTGCACCAGCTGCAGCGGGATGTTCTGCGCGGCCGTGGCCGAACCACTCAGGATCAGCGCGCGGATCACCGTGCGCTTGCCTGCCGCCCCCTGGATCTGCAGAATATCCGTCGCGTTCGCCGGCAAGGTGATGCCCAGCACGGCATAGCTATAGGTCCAGCGCGTCGGATCGTTGTCCGCCATCGGAATGACGGGGCTCTTGTCCATCTTGTCCAGCACGCCGATCTGGCCGCCGCTTGCATATGGCCTGGTGACCATCGGTTATCTCCTCACTGTTGGTTCGGCTGATCGATCAGCCAGTTATGCAGACCTATGGCGTAGGCTGCCGTGTCGCTGCAGGCTTGCACGTCCCCTTCGGATACCACGACGGCACCCGCGGGCACGCTTTCGCGAAGTCCGGTATCGCCCGGCGGGCTGGCGGGGGCGGCGTTGCCGGCATAACGACCAGCGGTTGATGGGCACACGCGGTGAGCGGCAGCATAAGCAGCGCCGGCAGCGCGCGCAGCGTCCAGTTCCTTGGCATGTTCGGTTTCTCCCACGGCCGCCGCCATGCGCGACGCCGCTTCCTGGTGTTTCACGGCGTCCTGCCATTGCTTAGTCGCCGTGGCCTGGGCATCCTTGATCTTGGCCAGATCGTCGCGGGCGTTCTCTACGTCGGCTTTCAGCCCGGCGATCTCGATCGGCCAGACATGCAACCCCTCGATGCGCACGGTCTGGATGGCCAGCAGGCCCACCGCGATGCCGGCGATCGTCGACCAGCGGGGACCAAGCAGGCGATCGAGCCAGCCCAGCGCCTTGGCCAGCCAAAGGCCGATCATTTCGTCACCGCCATGGCATCCGGTACAGCATCGGCAAGCGCGGCGAGCTTCTTGGACCGGTCCCACGTCTTGAGCTGGCCCATGATGATCGGATATAGGCCGACGCCGACAGCAGCCAGCATCGCCGCCGTGTCGCCAGCCAGCCAGCCACGGCCCACGGCGAACGCGACAACCGGCGGCACGATCTGGCGTGCGGTTGTCCAAAGCTGCTCTGGCCACGGAGAGGCGGGCACGGTCATGGGTTCATCTTTCATCGTCACGCCTCGTTGCTCGAAAGCACGCCGGCCGAGGCCAGGCGATAGGGCTGCACCGTCACCGGCTGCGCTCGATAGACAGGGCGCCGCGCGGCAAACATGCGGTACTTGGCAATCCGCACGATGCTCACCGCATCGCCCTGGTTGCCGCCCAGCACGTGATAGGCCGACTCGTCCTCCGCCACATAGAAGCCCACATGGCCGCCGGAAGGCCGCCTGAACGTCAAGATGTCGCCTAGCATGGGTGTGGGTGCCGCAACCCCGAATTTCGCCCAGGAGAGCGCCCAGAGCGGCTTTTCGACCACATCCCTGCCGGCCCGCTTGGCCACGATCGCCGCGAACAGTCCGCACCAGGGGATGCTATCGGCGCGATAGTCGCGCGCCACGTCGCCGCCCAGCTCGCTCGCCCAGGCCAGGATCACGGGATTGTTGCCCGTGCCGGCCAGCTCGCGCGTACCATAGAGCTTGAGCGCTTCATCGATCATGCGCGGCCGCCCGGTCATGCGATCGAGCCATGCGTATTGTGCTGGCAGTGCCATCTTATGCATCTCCCCTTTTCGATGCCGCTTTTTCCGCCGCCACGATCAGGGCCGCCGTCTGCTTGGCATCGCCCAGGCCGGCGCTCACCGCGCGCAGTCTCATCAGCTCGCCCTCGGCATTCGCCAGCTTGTGCTCGAGTTCGGTAATCCGGCCAGCCTGCTCGATCACCAGATCGCCCAGCCTTTCCACTTCTTTGGTCAAGTGGCCGATCAGCGCGGCCGTTGCCGCCATGCCGGTTGTCTGACTTTCGTTTGCCGCACGCTTGCGATCGGCCATCCCGCGCACCCACCAGATCAAAGCAAGCCCGAATAGCGCCCAAACGCCGGCCCCGCCGGGCGTCAGGCCGGGAATGTTGAGAAGATCGTCGCCATGGACGTCGACCACGGGCATGCTCGCCTCGACCGCACTTTGAGCCACGATGCGCGGCTGCGCCATGTCGCCAGCCTCGCTCATGGTTGGATCAGGTCGATCGCGTCGATATCGCCCGCGCGGTTGGCATTAATCATCCCATCCTCCTACACGAGCCGAACCCAGCCATCGCCGGCCGAGTTTTCGCGGTACTGAATCTGCACGTCGCCCCACGCGCGAACCGGATCGGCATCGCCATCGAGCACATAAGTCGTGGCTTCTTCCGGCGCCGATACGTCGGCGGTCAAAACGGCACGGTGGGTATCGTCGGCCAGGGGCACCAGGCCGATCAGCAGACCGGCGGGGCCGTACCCCGCTGCGATAAGGCGTCGCCGCTTTTCGCCCGCGCGGAATACGCTCCAATCGATATCGCCAGGAGTCAGCAAATCGCGGAACGCCATCTGCCCGGTGTCATCCCCGCGCGTCACAGTGACAGTGCGGATCGTATAAAGCCGCTCGGCGTCGTCGCTGTACGCGGCATCGGCATTTACCGCTGCGTTAACGCTGGCCAGCGCGGCCAGCAGGTTATCATCTTCGATGATCATGCGTCCGCCACCTCTGCTTGCCAGCGCAGCGATTTCGTTGCGCCAGGATCGGTGTAATTGATCCGAAAAGTTGTGGCGTTGATGCCCGAAACATAGAAATCGCTCGTCCAACCGGAACTTAGCTTGGTGAAAGAAAAGTCTGTCGGCGTCGCGGAAAGCCCGTGCGTCACGTCAACGAACGTCGTGCCGGCTGTTATTGAAACGGTGCCCCGCGCATCAAGCAGAACGCCGGGCACAGAGCCAGAAGCCTGCTTGTAACCAAAACGCTGCGTGTTTACCGGCTGCGCGAAAAGTGTCGTAACGGAACTATATCGGTTGTAGCCGTTGAAGTAGCATTTCACCCCATCAACCAAGGCGTCGCTTTGCAGAAAATAATTACCGCTTAGCGTTGCTGATGTTTTATTAGTGCTAGACCCGTTGAATACGAGCGTCGCGGAAAGCACCGTATTGGCCGTAAAACTAATCGAGCTTGTGTCATTACATCCGTTCAGGCCGCGCTTAAAATCGATCGGGTAGTTGACGTATTCGAAAAAATTTCCGGCGATGTTGGCCATATGGAACGCGCGATAATCGCCGCTCGTGTCTGGACGGCTAAAACGAATGCCGCCAGTCAGAGTGGTCGCAGCGTTAGGGCCGCTCATGAACTTGCCGATATGGTTACCGACAAGCGAAAATTCCCATATCGAGTAGCTACAAGCCAGATCGGACTCGATGTAAATGTTGCAGGGCGTGAAGTCCGCATTTGGGACTTTACCGTTGTAGAGTTGGTTGCGCGTTATGTGATAGTGATCTTCGTTTTGAATGCTGGTTGTAGGAGTTCGCAAGTAAATGCACGCACCGTTGACGTTGATATTGCAACGATCGATGTAGACCCACTGCACCCAATTGGTTTTGATACCGTGGGTCGCTGTGCTGCCGTCATTTGTGAACGGCCCGATCGTGCAATAATCGATCGTCGTGGCGTCGGCGTAATCCAGCAGTATGACTTCGCCGGCATGATTTCCACCTGGCTGCATGCGTAACTGACTAAGGCGGCAATTCTGAACTTTCGTTCCAGTCTTGCTGATCTGACCCAAACCATTGACCGGCCCTGCCGTCGCTTGGCCGAAAATGATCCTGGCGTTATTGCGGGCCGAAAGGCTTGAAAAGCCGTTAGGGTCGCCAACAATCGCCGCGCTATCGCGGAGCACACGTAGGTCTGAATAGAAGAGAAACGACGTTCCGGTGCAGGGCACATAGAGCGTTCGACCGTTTGCCGCGTTCAACCAAGTGATGGCCGCTTGCAGGGCCGCAGTGTCATCGGTACTCGAATTACCGATAGCGCCGAACCATCGAACGTCCGCCCAATTGATGACGGCCGGCGCGCGCACCCACGCGCCGGCCGCCCCCGTAGGCGCGCTCGCGGGCGCGACGTAGAACGCCTGCGGCGTATCGGCCGCCACTTGCGTCGAGAGGTTGCCTGAAGTCCAAACAAACGTGCCGGATCGACCGGCTTCCGCCAGCCAGGCCGTTTGCCCCGGCGACGGGATCGCCAGCGCGGCCAGTGCCACGCGCGACGATGCGATCAGCGTGCCGCTGGTAAGCAGCCCAGGGTCCAGCCCTACGGCGACGATGGCCCCCAGGTTATCGAACGCCGCGAACTTGCTGATGCGGCTCGCTAGCGGCGGCAGCACCTGCCCTGTTTCGCCCCATGGCACTTTTACCGCCCGGTCGAAAACCTCACTGACATCGACATCCTGTTCCTGGTCGATCAACATCGCGCGGTCGACGGTGGTTTCGTGCGTTTCCGCGGGGAACCGGTCGTTGGCCACATAATCCGTGGTTTGCGTGCGCGGCGTCCGCCGTTGGATCGTGAGCGTGCTGCCCGCGATCGAGGCCGTGAGCGTCAAGG
The DNA here is from genome assembly GCF_057784975.1 of Novosphingobium sp. DS6-6. NCBI lineage: Bacteria > Pseudomonadati > Pseudomonadota > Alphaproteobacteria > Sphingomonadales > Sphingomonadaceae > Novosphingobium > Novosphingobium sp. DS6-6. The sequence continues at coordinate 165,426 of NZ_JBYNTS010000005.1, forward strand.
TCCCGCCCGCATCCGTGGCGCCGCTGGTGGCAGACCAGTTAACGCCATAGCTCAGGGTGCTCTGCACGCCCGCCGCCGTTGTCCGCTTCACCACAAGGTGCGTCGGATCGAGATAGCGGAACGGCACCGGGAAATCCAGGGTGACGCCGTCCTCGGCATAGCTAACCGATGGAGTCAGCGCGGCAACGGTCATATCGTCCCTCCGTCACGAAACGGCCGGAAGTCATGGCGAACCTCCGGCCGATCCGCCGCGCGTGTCGAGGGACGCGCCGCGTGTCGCATTGCTCATATCAGGTCCGCGACTCGGGGAAAAGTCCCCCGGCGCCCACCAGTATTCGGTGCCCTGTTCCTGCGCCCATCGGGCCGCGCGACGCCAGGACTGGCGGTAGTTCGGGTCGATGGCTTCTTGCAGTTGGTCGGCCACTTGGCGATCGAAGGCCAGGCGCCCATACCACAGCGTGCCGCCCGGTATCTGCCGGCGTAGTGCTTTCAGCGTCGCACCCTGCTTGTTCTTGGCCGTCGCGATTGCGGCCACGTCCTGCACGTCGGAAACCAGCGGGCCGGCCAGGGTGCCGGCAAGGCCGCCGCCGGCGCGATTGGTCGTTGAATTGAGAAAGTCACCGAAAATCGCGAAGCCGCCGCCCTGGATCAAGGCCTGCCCCCAAAACGCCGGGTTCTTTCGCGGGTCCATGCCACGTGGATCGCGGCCCGCGGCCAGGTCTTTCAGCGCCAGGGCAACCGCACCCATCATCGTCGTGGCGATCGTCAGGCCGGCCATATAGCGCAGCCGGTTCGGACCGGCCATTTGCATCACGCGCTGCATCTGCATGTGCATCACGGAAATGCCAAAGCCTTTGAACAGCGCGGCCGATCGGATGATTTCGCCATGCCAGGTGCCTTTCGGCGCCGCTGAATTGATCATCGCTCGCGTGGCCAGGTCGGTCACCGGCACGGCATAATCGGTTTCGCGCGCGATCATTTCCAGCAAGCGATCGCCCAGCGCGCGGCTCTCGATGTTCTGCGGCTTGATCCATGGCACGCCGCGGTCCATTTCCAGCGGCGTGGACCTAATCATGTCCCACTCCGCCGCGCCGAACCCATAACGCTCAAGCAGGCCGCGAAAGGCGGGATCGAGCGCGTCGAAGCGCTTCACGCTTTCATCGGTAATGTGGCCCAGCATCTCCATGCCGAATGCCCAGCGACCAGCCTGGGTAAAGCGCGCCAGGCCAGAAGCGCGCAACACCCCTTCCGCCAGGCGCCGCGTCGTTTCCCCCGTCAGTTCCTCGCTCAGATATCGTCCCTGCGATGCCGTGCGCGATGACCATTCCTCGGCGATCAGGCCAAGGCGCACCGCCAGTTTTTGATCCTCGATCGCGCCCGGGCGGAACAGCTTGTAATAATCGCCCAGCATCGTGTGACTGGCCAGGCCGTTGAACGATCGCGCGCGCCATTGGAAACCGAAATCCGTCACGGCCGATAGCATGGCACCGCCCAGCTTCGTTGCCGTCTGCCAAGATCGCAGAGCCGAAAAGGCCAGCGCCAGATTGCGGTTTTCCGGACGGCTGCTGGCACCGGTCAATTCGGCATAGAGGCGGTCGATCTGCTTGCCCGCGGCATGCGCCCTGTCCACGGCCTTGCTGTCCGGCGTCGTGTCCTCGGCCGCGCTCTTGGCGATCGATCCTTTCAACCATTCGATGGTCGAGGCCGGGTTCGGCCCAAGGATTTCCATCATCGCGATATCGCGCGCCATGCCGTCGACGTGGCCCATCATGGCATCGAAAGCATTGCCGGCGCCGAATTTCTCGGCATAGGCCATCCAGTCGTCGGCCGACTTGAAGATCAGGAAGCGCCCTTCGCCGCGCCGGTTGGCCAGGGCGCCACTGCCCACGCCGCCCGCGGCGCGGTCGTTCCAGCCATCGGTCCTGATCGTTTCGAACACGTCGCGCAGCGCGAGCTCGAGCGACTGATCGGTGAAGGGCAGGCCGGTGCGGTTGTCGATCATCCGCGCGCGGTCGAGCCGGGGCAGTATCTCGGCCTTCCACGTGTCATAGCCGGCAGCCCGCACCTGGCGGCTGTCATGGCTTTGCGGCAGGCCCCAGCGATCCAGCTTGCCGATGTCGCCGCCCGCCGCGTTGAACCGCTGCCGCAGCATTTCGGCCGTCTGCATCCACGCGTCGGCCAGCTCGCGCGCATTGGCGTTCCCGCTCTCTTCGCCGAACAGCTCGCGCACAATGTCCTCGAGCTGCGCGCGGTTGCGCACTTCTCCCAGGATATTGCTGGAATGCTGGGCCAGAATATCGTCCATCATGGCATGGGCGCGGCCACGCACGGCCCGCTGGCGCCCATCGACATTCGAATAGGATGCCCGGCCGTCACCCCCCAGGAAGGCCGGGCCGGCGGAAGGATCGATTGGGCCACCGCCAATGCCGTCAGATCCCTTGCCGCCATTGAAGCTGCGCATGTCCATTTCCATCCGCTGCCGCGTCTGGATCGTCAGCCCCGCCAGCAACCGCTTGCGCGCAGCCTCTGCGGTCAACGCCTTAATCGCGGCATCGGTGGCCATCGCCTCGGCCGCCTGATCCCCGAACTGCCGGCGAAAATCCTGGGCAAGCTCGTCGAACAGCGCGCCGGCCCGGTCGGCCTGCTCCTGGGTCAGCTTGCCATCGGCCACCAGGCCGGGAAGGCAGGGTTTCATGCTCATAACAGGCACCCCTTGATCGCATCGATCGCCGCCTGGTCGGCATTGAGCTCGGCCTCGATCTCGGCAATGGTGCGCGCGCCTTTGCCGTCGCCCAAGTCGAATTTAGGCTGGTTAGCCGCATCGAACAGCGGCGAACCCATTGTGCCGTCCTGGTCGACCTTGGCGCGCATCGGCCCATCTGCGCCCAGCTGAGCCTGCTGGCGCTGGCGGTCCGCAATGTTGGGATCGGCCTCTGCCCGCACGTCGTGCCACACGCTCTGCGCGACTTCCTCAACGCCCTTTCCTGCGGGATCGTCGAACGCCTCGTGCGCTTGCTTGTCGAAAAATGCGAAGCCGCCTTGGCCGGCCGCTTCCAGCTCATCACGCGCTGCCGGCGTTACAGCGCCGGGTTCCCCTTCACCCGCTTGAGCTTCATCGTCAGCGATGCCTGTGCGTCCGCTTCCGCCAGGCTGTCCGCCAGGCTCGCCAGCATCGCGAAGCGCGCGCTCATCGGCGAGGGCTTTGGCGAGATCGAGTTGGCGGAGCTCGGCGACGACATCGCGGGTGACGGCTGCAAGGGGCTCGCCTTCGGCGAGGCGCTGCGCGGCGCGGTTGAAGAGGTCGCTAACGGCATTCCCCTTCCTTAGCGCAAGTGCATCCACCAGGCCAAGCGCATTCGCATTGGCCGCGGCTTCCGCCCGACTGGCCGAAACGTCGATACGGTTTCCGGCCTGGTCCAGCGCTTCGGCATTGCGCGCCGCCACGCCGAAAGCGCCTTTCAACTTCCGCAACTCGCCCAGCGTCTTGTCGAGCAGCCGGGCCTTTTGCGCAAAGATCGACGATACCATGCTGCGCGTGCCGAAAAGCTCTTCCTGCGTTTCGGCGTGGAATCCTGCATCCATCGCCTGTCGAACGATCGCCTCCGCTTGCTTGCGGTTCGGCGGATCGGTTTTGGCCAGCAGGTCCACAAGCGCCATATGCGTGGCCGGATCGGGCGCCAGCGCGCCGATCGCGGCGCCATAGTTTTCGGGGATCACGTCGTTGATCACCGCGCCGAAAGCTTCGTCCGAAAGGCTCGCCAGCGCCTTGCCGTCGCGGATCAAGGCGGAACGCGGCGGCAGCGACTTGAGCAGATCGGGATCGAGCCCCACTTCGCGGAACACTTTGGCCGCGTCGGCCGCGCTCCCGCTGCCTTCGCGAATGTGTTTCAGCGCGGTAAGCGTTCGCGCATCGGCCGCGGTAAAGCCATCCGATTCGCGCAGCACGAAGGCATTGAGGCGGATATCCTGCCCAGGATCGGCGGCGGCGATCCGTTTGGCCAGACCTAGGCGCTGGTGACCATCGGCGATAAGGCGCCGGCCGTCGTTCGCTTCCCACACCGTCACCATGCCGGCAGACATGGGGTCCCATTGCTCAACACCGCGCAGGCGTTCAGTCACGCCCTGGGCATCGCCGCCGGATTTGAACTGCATGAGCTTGGCATCGACCCCGATTTCACCGGGGGTGAAGCTGCCGATCGGCACCTCACGGCCGCCCGCGATCAGCTGTGGCCGCACTGCATCCATCGCCTCTGGCCGGATAAGCAGCGGATCGATGCCTTCGGGCGCGATGGCCGCCGGCGCGTTGATTGCAGCGCCGCCGCCGGTTCGCTCGTTGAACTTGCGGACATAGCCTTGCGTTTCCGCCGGCAGGTGGCTTACCCAGTTTTCGGGGCGGCCTTCCGCCGTCGCCCGTGCGATGGCACCGCGCACGCCAGTGCCCCGCTTCGCGCTGCCTTCGCCGGCATTGTAAGCGGCGGCGGCCTTCACCGGATCACCGTCGAACTTGCGCAACAAATCGCTGTAAAGCGCTTGCCCTAGCGCTTCGTTATAGGCCCGGTCGCTGCGCAGGCGCGCCGGGTCATAGGGCAATCCGGCAAGCCGTGCGGCTTCCGGCGCGGTCCCTGGCATCAGCTGCGCCGGCCCGATCGCACCTGCGGGGCTGGTACGAAACGAACCGTCGGGCGCAAGGCCACCCTCGATGTGCAGGATCGCGCCCCATGCGCGCGCGAAATCGGCGGAAACGGCCCGCGCCGCCGGGGCCACGGCCGGCGTCAGGTCCGGGGCTTTCGGGCGGGGCAGGGCTTCCAGATGGTCGATTACCGACTGTATCCGGCTCGCGTGCGCATCGATGGCTGAGTAAGTCTGGTGGAATGGATTGCTTTCGCCGATATCGGCAGAGCGCTCTAGGATGTTGAGTGCTGCCGCTTGCTGCGGGCTCGTTGCCCAATCGCCTTTGATCGATTGGCGAAACGCATCGGCAAGTCGGCGATCGCCACGTGTCGGGTCCACTTTGTCGAGCAGCGCGCCGCCTGCCCTGGCTATGGCTGGCGGCCCATAGGTCAAGGCACCCGCAAAGGCCGCGTTCGTGGCGCCCGACATCACGAGATCGCGGCCAAGATCCTCGCTGCCGTATTGCTCGCCCATGTTGGCGCGCGATCGCGCAACCTGCGGCGATTGCAACGCCTGGCCCAGCACGCCGGCGGCAAACTGCTTGGCCAGAAAACCAGTGAACGACGTGGCCCCGCCGCCAAGCGGGATCTGCGCCAGATTTTCCGGCGATCCCATGGTGGCAATGCCGAACGTCAGGCCCGGCAGTATCGCCGAACCAGCGCCACCCTGTGCCGCGGTTTCCATGTCTTTCACGCGGCCACCCTTGCGCGCATAGGCCCAAGTTTCGAATTCCTTGCGCGTGGCCGGAATATTGGCAAAGGCACGCGGATTGGCGCGTCGTGCTTCCTGGACATCGGCCCACAACGCGTCATAGCGTTCGGGCGATGTTTCCACGGGTTGGAAATAGCCGCCCCATTCGGGGTTGCGATAGCGCGATCGCGGCCGCCCTGACGCAACGAGGGCATCCTCAAGATCGTTGAAGCCCTTAACCAGGTTGTTGTAATTGCCGGCCTCGTCATCGTCGAGGTTCAGCCGCCAGTTGGCTTTTGCCGCGTCCCACCAGCTCACCGGGCGCGTATCGGCCTGATCGCGCCGGGTGAACACTGGCGAGGCCGGGTTCACCTCATAGGCATCGATCGGGTCGCTCACTGGCCGCCACCCGGGCGGAATTCCCAGACGCCACCCGCCTTGCCGCGCACTTCCCGATCGCCGACGAGAAATCGATAGGCACCGTTTTGAACACGAACAGGATAGGCGTTGCGCAGATTCACGATCGAGCCGTCGGGGTTGCGCGGCGCGCTTTCAGGATGCTTGGCCACGAAATCGAAGACGCGGTTGGTGAACTGCTGCGCAGTCATGCCGCCTGGCACCAGGAACGGATGCCCCTGCCAGCTGCCCAGGCCGCCTTGCCGCTGCCCATCGGGCCCGACCGAACCCAGCGCCTCGTTGACAGCCTGATAGAACGTGCCGGGGGCCACTGGCGCGCCCTGTTGCCGCACATGATACGCCATGATGTCGCGCGCGGCTTCGATCACGCTTTCGCGATCGGCAACCGGGAAGCTGGCCATGGCCTGGTGGAGGACGTTGCGCGTCGTGGCGAATTTCGCGCTGACATCGGGATCGTCGTTTTTGAGCAAAGCCGGATCGGCCTTGCGCGCAGCCCGGCCTTCGATCGCCATGTTCTGCAGCGCCGGGGCCAGGGTTACCACGTGCTGCAGCCACCCATCCTGGGGTGCAACTTGCCGGGCCGCCGCGCGCGCCGTTACGCCGCCGAACATCGAAAGGGCGCTGGCCACCTGCCGCGTCCCGTTTGCCCCGCTGGCCAGCGTCGTGCTCAAGGCTTGCGCTTCATTCGCGGAAAGGGGCGCCATTGCACCATAGGCTCCCACCATCGTGCGCACCCATTGCGCCCGGGCCTGCACCGTCGACGGGTTCGACCAGTCGATCGCCGGCGGCTGCTCGCCCGGCTTGCCGTTCTGGATAACGAAGCCGACCGGATCGGCGTTATAGCGACTATCCAGCGCGCCGGTTTTATCTTGCAGCCATTTAAGCTCCGCTTGCTGATCGGCGGTCCGCTTGCCTTCCGGCACGCCCTGCAGCTGCGAAATGCGATTCTGCCGCTGGATCGGCGTCGCCACATTCCACACTTTGGCAAATGAGCTATTTCGGGCGAGGCCCTGCAAATCGACAACGGTGGACGTATCCCCGATCGCGCTGGCTTGCTGGATGAGCTGGGGCAACTGCGCCGAAACGTCGATGCCCTGCGAATCTTGCGCCTTGACCGTCGCCACGCTTTCACGAAACGCGGCTTTGGCCACCGCCTGTTCGCGTTCCGCCGCCGCCTCTGCCCTGCGGATTTCCACTTGCGTACCGCTCCGCGCAGCATCGATCTGCTCCGGCGTCAGCACGTCGTTGAACGCGCCGGCGTCTACCAGGGCAAGCGCGGCCTTGGGGTTGGTGTCGTTCAAATGGTTGATGTAGGAAATGGCGTATTTCTGGTCGCCTTCGCGCAACAGCTTTTCCCGCGCAACCGGGGTGATGTTTTTCAAACCACCAACATAATCGTGCCAGGCTTTGACCTCTTGCGCATAGTGCTGCGGGTCCATGCCCTGCCTGATCCGGTTCGCGCCTATGTCGCTCACCGTTGCGCTGTCGGTAATAACCTTGGCGATCCGCTGCGATTCGGCAAACGTCAACTCGCTGTCGTGCAGCTGGGCGTCATAGGCATCAAGCTGCTGGAGTGCGCGATTGCGCACACTTTCTTCGGTTATACCCGAAAGTAGAGCATCCCGCGCGGCCTGGTCGGCCTGCTGCGCCAGCTTGACGTGTTCGGCATAGTCGGGGCTGGTCGGGTTGTTGCGCAGCTGCTCGACAATCCCGTCCATGTTCTGGCGGTGCAGCGCGAACCGGTGCGCGAAATCTGCATTTTCCCGATCGGCCTTCAACCGGCGCTCTGCCTCATAGTCGCGCAACTCCGTCTGGTGGATCGTGTCGCCCAGCGCGGCTGCGCCCTTGAACATCGCCGCGCCATAGGTTTCGGGCGTGGCCAGGGGCATTGCGGCCCCGGCCTGGGGCATCACGCGGGCGTCATATCCTTCCTCCACCGGCATGGATCAGCCCGCCCCTGCCGCCGCGCTCGATCCCGATCCGGCCGATGCCCAATCCGAATATGCACCTGTCAACGTCGCCCCCGCCGAAAGAAACGATCCCCACATGTTATAGCGGCCCTGTTGATAGCGCATGTCCCCCTCCGCGCGCAGTGATCGCCCTTTCATCATCGCGTCGCGGCGCACCTGCATCGTATCCAGCGTCGCGTTGATCTGGCTTTCGGTCAGGGCGTCCAGCGCGCTCCCGCTGTCGCCGGTAAAACCGTTGGCCCCCTGTGCGGCCGCCTGTTGGCCAATGGCCTTGCGCGCCTGTTCCTTGATGCGCAGGGCCTGGGCATTGCCCGCGTTCTCTTCCTCGCGCGCCTGGCTATACAGCGCGTCGCGGTTCTGCCGCCCCGCCTTGTTGGCGGCAACCCCGCCTAAAACGGTGCTCGCGGCCGAAAGGCCCGCGCCAACCATCTGCATCAGGCCGCCTCCCTCATTGCGCGGTCGCGCAGCGCCGGGGCAATCCGTTCCATCAGCATCACGCTTTCCCCATTTGCGCCATAGCAGCGCAGCACGTGCGCCGGCGTGAAGCCCAGCATGCGGCCCCATCGCATTTCCGGCGTGGGCCTGGCACAGGCCAGCGCCACGATCTGCCCGGGGTCGAGATCGGGATGCCGGTCGATCAGGCCTTCCACATCGTGGCACCGCGCCAGCAATTCCACGCGCGGAATGTCGCACGTGGCCATGCAATCGCGGGCAAAGCGCGTCACGGCCAGGTGCGCCGCGCCGATGCCGCGCGCCAGCATCGCCCAGCCTGTCGCGTGCATCCCGCCGAATTGCTCCACCACGCCAAAGCACGCCACCACGCGGCCGCCCTGGGTCGCCGCCCAGGCGATCGGGCCTTCGCGCATGCGGGCAATCTGTTCCTCGCCCGGTGCGTAATCCAGCCCCAGGGGCCGCACCTGCGAAGGCTGCAGATCGATTGAGCGGATATGCGCGCTGCGTAGGGGTACAAAGCGAACCTCAGGCATCGCGCTGATCCATGTCGATGTTCAGCATCGCCGCCGTGATGATCGCCGGCAGCGGGTCGCTCGATGTCCAGGTTATCTTGCCCGCGCGGTCGAATTCGGTTTCGACCAGGCCCTGAGTGTCGCCGGAAAACAGCGGTATCGGGCTGTCCATATAGTCCGAAGCCGATCGATCGAGATCTTCGAGAAGATCGAGCGTGCCCATGGCGCTGCCAACTTTCAGGCCCATGGTTTCCAGCAAGCGCAAAACGACTTTGCGCACCCGTTGCTTGAGCCCTTGCGATGTGCCGTTCGTGGTCTTGATTTCGGGCGATAGCGTGGTGGCGGTCGCCGTAAAGGGAAGCCCCACGATCAAGGTATAGGCCGTGCTCGGAACCGATCCTGTCGGAAGGTTAAGCGAACCGTCGGCGGCCACTGTCATGCCGGGTATCACCGCGCCGCCCGCCAGCACGGAAACCGCCTGCCCCGCCAGGTGCGTCAATCCGGTGAAGCTGGTCTGCCCGCCGGCGGCGCTCGCGCGCACCCCGCCGTCGACATAGAACGCCTGCGCCGGGTCGGTGCCCAGCTCGCGCCAGGCTGTCTGCCGCCAGATCTCGCGCCGCATGCCGCTAGGCGTCGCCCGCGATACCAGCACCCACAGTTCATCGCTCTTGCCGTCGCTGCCGACAACCGAAACGGCCGAAAGCACTTGCGCATTCCCGCCCAGCTTGAACCGGGTGAAGCCCTTGATGTTCAGCTTCGTGTCCGAATGCGCCACGATCTGCCCATCGCCGCGCACGGCAAACAGCATGGGCCACGGCACGCGTTGATAGGCAAGCTGCACCACGCCGCCGGCCGTCACATGGCGCGCGGCCGCGGTGATATCGTCGGCCACATAGCGGTCGCGCGAAAACTCGTATGACGATGTGCGCAGCCGCCGCCCGCCCCGCTCGACGAACACCGTATCGATGCCGATCTGTACCGGGCGCACGGCTTCGCAGCCATAAAAGCTCTGCGGCTCTGCCTCGATGTTCGATCCCGAAAGGGCCTGCTGTTGATTGAGCGGGCCGATCGCCAGTTCCTTGCTCGCCGTGCCCACCAGCAAGCGGCGATCCGCCGTGATCCACAGCGGGGGGTCTTCGGTCGCCAGCGTCCGCCGAAACGAAAGGTCGGCCGCGGTGATGCCGCTGTCGGTAAAGGCGGAATAGTTGACCTGGCCGCCGCCATAATCCCCCACCACGCTGCCGATCACGTCGAAATCCTTGACGTCGATCCGCCGCCCTTTCCACAGTGCCACCAGGCCGGGCCACCCCTCTGCCGCCGAAAAGCACGAATGCGCCCAGCGGCGGCTCGCCACGGTCTGCAGGCTGTCCGGAACGCGGCGCTTGACCGTGCCCGTCACCTGCGTTGCGCTGGTAAACCCGGTGATCTGCACCACGCCGAATTTGTCGTGGCGATAATCCCACTTCACGCCATAGGGGCCCTTGGCGTTGAGCACGTCGTTGCGCAGCTGCCCGTCGTAATAGGCACCCTCGGTATGGGTGGGCTGCACCGATCCTGTCTTGCCGCTGGTCAGCGCGGTATAGACCTTGCCGTCGCTGCGCACCTGGTCGCCAACGGAAACGCTGTCCATCTGGGCTTCCCAGGCCTTGATATCGGCAAAATCCTTGGCCTGCATCCGGAACAGGCCGCCCACGTGCCCGGCCTTGAAAATACCGCTCGGCGCCGTGATCGTCACCGCGCCGCCGACGGTCAACGTACCCGCAACGGATACCGAGATTGCATCGTCGGTATTGTCATCCTTGAACGGCCCGTTGTTCAGGGTCAGCGTTTCATAGCCGAACGTGGTGGCCGTCAGCCGCTTGATCGCCCCGGGCGCATAGGCCGGATGATTGATGTAGAGCCGGTCATAGTTCTGTTGGGTCGAAAGTGCCGGCGCCTGTGCCGCGCTATAGGGAATGGCCAGTTCATAGGGCGTGGCCGGATCGCTTTCGATACGGCCGCCATTGGTATAAAACCGCGCCTTGGCCTCGCTGAATTCCACCACGTATTCCTGCGTGGTGGAAAAGCGGAAGGCGCCCAGCCAACTCGCCGTCGGCGCGGCATCGCGGATATATTCGAAACCGGCGCGCTTCACCAGCGGCCCTTGCGCCAACGCGATAAAGTTTTCGCACGTGGCAAGGCCATAGGAATAGTTGTCGGTATCGACGCGGCCCTGCATCAGCGGGTCGATTTCGCCGGCCAGGAATCCGGGCAACAGGTGCCGCATCAGTATGGCCCCCAACGCGATGCCGAACCAAGCCGCGCTTCGATCCAGCTGCTTTCTTCCTGCTTGATCGGCGGATTTTCGCGGGCGTCCTGCGCCTTGCTGTCGTTCAGCGCGTCTTGATAAAGGCGCCAGCCCATGTTCGCATCATAGGTCGAACCAGCAATGCGCCTGCCGATCGTGAAGGCGATGCGCTTGGCAAAGGCATCGGCAAAGCCATCGTCCCACAGCGCCGGCTCCGGCACGTCGTACAGGTATCGGATATAGAGCGGCGCGGCCGTGTCGCACAGAATCTTGCCGCTTTCCAGCTGATAGCTGTCCCGCGCCGTATCGTTCAGCACTTCGAGCAGCCGCAGGCAGTCCGCCGGCAGTTGATAGGCATAGGTATAGGGATAGGCCACCGCGCCGGTGAGCGAGGGCAGCCCAGCGCGTTTCGTGGCAAAATTCCAGGCGCCGTCGCCGATCGTCGCCCGCCGCTGCAAGTCCCACACGGCTTTCACGTTGCGCGCCAGCACCCGGTCATCGTCGGGGCTGGTGAGCCGTGCATCGGTGCCGATCAGCTGGGCCGCTAGATTGGCGATCTGTACATAGGAAGCCACCGGCCGCCCCCTTTAAATCGGCGGCCATTTGCCGGCGAAAATCTTTTCCTTGATCTCGTCGATCAGCACCAGGGCCTCGCCCTTGGTCAGCTTGGTCTGGTCGATGTTGATCGAAATCGTGTCGCTCTGCGCTTCGGCGGTGCCGGCGGCGACGGAGATGTTTTTCAGGTCGACCTTGCCGCGCTGGGCGGTGAATTTCCATTGGGGCATTCGGCTTGCTCCTCATGCATTGTGGGGGGAAGGCGGCGCCTCGACGCAGCCGCCCTCCCCCCGCCGGCCCGGAGCGCAGGCCCCGGGGCCGGAACTCACTTGATACGCGCGATTTCCAGCTCGCTTGTCAGGTTCACCGCCGCGCCGATGCCGGCCACGGCCACGGTCCAATAGAGATCTTCGTCGGCCGTCAGCGGCACTGCCGCCGCGGCCGAGGCGCGCGGCCCCATCGCCGTCGGCGTGTCGGTAACGGTCAGGGTCTTGGCGTTGACGTATTTCGTCGGCGAGGCGATCGTGCCCAGCGACATCGTCGTGGTGCCCAGCGACGTATCGACGTTAAGGTGCACGCGCCGCAGGCTTTCCCCGGCGCGCAGCGTGCCGGCATAGATCAGGTCGCCCACGGCATAGGCCTGGGTCGTGGGCTTGGCCGCCACGATCGTCACCAGGTCCGCACCGACCTTGCGCCCATCGGCGCGATCGGCGGGAAATTTCGTGCCGTCTTTCACGCCGATGAAGCTGTCCAGATAATAGGTTGGCATCGTAAGATTCCTTGTCCTGCGTCAGGGATTACGCTTCGCTGTTCAGAATGATGCCGCAGCGGCCGGCCTGGGTGCGGGTGGCCGCAAGCGTGGTGCCCGCGAAAACCTGCTTGGCCAGAATCTTGCCGGGCATCAGGTCGATCGACGTGGTGACGCGGTTCCAGAAATTGCCGCGCATCCCGCCTTTCACCCAGAACGGCGTCTTGCGATAACCACTGCCATCCACCGAAAGGGTGGGAATCGTCACCAGCGCCGGGTTCGCCAGTTCCAGCGGAATGATGTTCCAGCCCAGAATGCGCCGGATGATCCCTTCTTCCACCACGCCGCCGAACGCGCCCTTGAAATCCTCGCTCGTAGCGGGCACTTCGGTCAGCAGATCGTCGTTCTGCTCGGCCGTCAGCACCATGTAGCGGGGCAGCGTCATGTCGACGAAACCCTGCATCAGCATCTTGTTGGCCGCGCGCAGCTTGGCCACGTTCATGCGCTGCGCACCGCTGGCGCCGCCCGTGGTCACCGGCACGGTCTGGCCGGCGGGAAATGCCGTCGTCGTGGTGCCGTCCTTGCCCGAAATGATGTTGCCGTAAAACCCTTCCAGGATACGGCGATCATAGGCGCGCTGGATCACGCCGGCCGCGCCCTGGGTATAGGAACCGGTCAGCTCGATCGCGGTGGAAAGCTGGTCGCTGCGGTCGACCAGCACCGCGTCGTACAGCTCGTTGGTCTTGGGCAACCACACCCCGTCATGGGTGTTGTTGTTGTACTTCGTGTCGCCGTGGCGCTCGTCGGCTTCCTGCGGCGTATTGTTGCCGATCAGATCCTTGACCTTGATCTTTTCGGCGCCGGTATCGTCCGACCAGTCGCAGGCCATCATCAGGCGCGATTGCTGCTGCTGCAGCACAAGCTCGACATTGTTCTGGAATTTGATCTGGAATGTTGCGGGTACGTTGACAGACATGGGCCTGCCCTTTCGTCAAAACGGTTGATCCGAGTTGCGAAGGGCGAGTGGCCCGATGGGCCGGCCTCTCTATCGTTTTACGCCCGCGGTCGGCGGCTGTCTCCACAGCGGGGCCCAGGGCCGGTTTCGGCGAGTCCGGGACTTCGATCTACTCCGGGAGGGGGACAAACCCCTCCCGTTTCGAATGCGCGCAAAAATGATTCATGGCAGGCTTGGCGTCAAGTGGCTTTTCAGCCCATCCGCATCTTGCGCTCCTGCTCGGCGGCGACAGCCTCGATCGCGCGGTTGTATCGGGCCGCTTCCGGCGATCCCGGAACCATGACTTTCGCCCCCAGCGCCATGTCCTTCTTCACGCTGTCGAGGTACGCTTGCGCCTCGCTGGCAGAAATGCCGAATCGCTGCGCCCCGCCGCCGCTGGCCATCATCACGTCTTCCGCCAGGCCGGAACCCAGCTTCTGAAAGATATCCATCGCCCGCCCCGCGCCAAGCGCCGATCGAACCGAAAGCGCTTCGTCACGCGTCAGTCCCAGCGCCGCCAGGCCGCGGTTCACGTCCTGTTGCCTGGCCGGCGCATCGCGCCCCCACTCGGTCACTTTGGCCTGGGCCTCCTGCTGGGCCTTGGCATCCGATTGGCCCAGCTCTTCAAGCTGCGCCTGCACGAAATCCTGCACCAGCGCGTCATAGGCCGCCTTAGGTACGCCGGCCTGGTGCGCCACCGTGGCCAGCCGTTCCAGCAACGGCGCGTTCAGCTTCACCGGCTCGCCATCCGGCCCTTTCAGCGGTTGCCCATCCGCGCCCTTTGGCACGGGCACTTCGTATCCCTTGGCATCGTCGGGCACGCCGATCGCCTTGCGATACGTGGCAATTTCCTCCGCGTTCGCCCCTTCGCCGGGGATCTTGATCCGCCCGCTGTCATGCAAAGCGCGCTGGGTATCGAAAAACCGCTTGGCCAGCGTGCCGATATCCTTGACCCCGGCCGCCTTTACCCGATCGCGCAGGCTCGCGCTTTCGCCTTCGCCCAGCTCCGATGGCAGTTGCGCATACCAGTCGGGATCGGCCGCGCCGCCATCGCCGCCCTGGCCGCCCAGGCCGCCATCACCGCCGCCATCCTGGACGCCGCCGCCATTGCCGCCCGCCCCACTGCCGCCATCGCCGCCACCGAAAACGCCCGAAAAATCCGCTCCACCGCTGGCGCCTGCAGCGCCGCTGTCAGAATTCTGAAAGTCCATCGTCAAGCCTCATGAGTTTTTGAACGGTCGCTTCGTCCAGGTTGAGCATGTTTATGATCCGCATCGCCACTTCGCGGCGTCCCTCGCGCCGCGCCATGATCAGCGGTTCTGTGTCGAAAATCGTGCCGTGCTCCAGGAAACAGAACTCGCGCAGGTCGGCCAGCACGTGCTCGCCCACCGCGCGCAGCTCGCCGTTCTCCCCGCGAAACAGCCAGTTGTAGATCCAGCGCCGGGGGATCGCGCCCGCGAACAGTTCCTTGAACGATCGCGAAAGCATGATCGCCCGGTGCCGCAGCTGGTTTGCCGCCGTCACCGCCATGTCACGCCGCCTCGCTCAACTGGTTGCCCTTGGCGATTTTCTGATAGGCATCCGCCGCGGCCTGCATCTGTTCGGCCGATTGCGCCTGCTGTTCCTTTTCGGCACGGGCCTGGCGGATCTGCTGCACGCCCTTGAGGTCGCGAATATACCTCGGCTTGACGCCGATTTCCTCGGCCATGCCAGGGATCATCTCATCGGTATCCAGGTAATCGTACACGGCGCCGCCATCGACCTGGGCGATCGGCGTGATCGCCTCAATGAACCGCAACGTCTTTGCCGTGCTTTCCACGCGGGCCATGGCCGCCAGCATGTTCTCGTATTCCACGATCGGCCAGGCGCCGGCTTCCCGCACTTCGGGCGGAAAGTCTTCCAGCTGGCCCCAGCGGATCGCCAGGTCCAGCTCGCGCTGCGAAACCGGGTTCTGCTTTTCGGTTTCATACCGGCTCGCGAACGGCCGCACCAGGATGCCCTGTTTCGACATCACCTCGAGCACTTCCGTCGTGGTCATCCGTGAATTGGGGTCGGTCAGGATCTTGTAGAACTCTTCGAGGTAAGGGGTGCGCAGCTCGCGCCGCTCGGCCTCCATCATTTCGATCGTGATCGGAATGCCGTTTTCGCCCCCGGGCATGCGCGCCACGCGCGCCCGTCCCATTTCGTCGACCAGGCCCGGGTTCATGCCGCCCGGCTTCGTCGCCAGGCGCGTGATGCCATCCTCGTTGTTGAACAGCAGCGCGGGATCGACCGCCTTGTGCGCCGCGCGCAGCGTCGTGTGCTTCATAGCATTCAGCCCGTGGATCGTCGGCAGCATCTTGATGCTCGGCGATCGGCCGTACTTTTCGCCCGCGCTGGTCATGTGCCGCGAAACCGAAATGGGGCTGGTGTGATAGCCCTTGCGCCGCAGATAGATTTTTTCGTCCATCGCCAGATAGCGCGAGGCGATCGGGAACCGGCGCCAGTCCAGCTTTTCGCGGTCCCAGCTCCGGTTCGGCGCCACCACGTGCAGGATTTCGAATTCCGTCTCCGGCTTGTTCTCCTCCAGCGCCTTGAGCATCTTGGGCGTGAGCGCGTCTTTGCCAAAAAAGCTTTCGATCTGCCCCACCGTGCGCACATAGCGACGATCGATCGTGTCGACTTCGCCTGCATAGTCCACGTCGATCGTGCATTCCGAAAGATGCAGCACGCGATAGAACAATCCGGTGCCGTCGGGCTTTACATCGGTCCAGAACGGGCTCGTGCCATAGCGGCCCAGCTGGTCCCAATCCTCGTTGGCGGCAATGCCGAACCCGGTCCGCGCCGCATGGCGAATGGCATAGAGCCGCTTGCCCGCGTTCTCGCACCACAGTTGCACCGCGCGGATTTTCATCAGCTCCGCATCGGCGAACCGCGGCTTGATGTAATCCTTTTCGGCGGGCGTCGTGATGGCCACACCAGCGGCGGCAAACCGCTCATTGGCGGTGATATGCGTCGAATCGAAATTCTGTTCTCCACGGATCGCGCCCGGGCTCGTCTTGTTGAATCCGCCGGCCCCGTCAGGAAACCGGTCATCGATCTGGCGCCACGTACTTTCCCACGGTGACCGCTCGCTCCGGCGGCGCTCATGATCGCGGATATCGGCCTTGGCCATATCTTCATCCTGCAGTTTCTCGTCCATGAACGCCGCCTTTCAATTTGATATCAGATAATCCCGCTCCACCTGGGCAGAGTGGGTGTGTCGTGTTTTCACGTCAGAAAACGATATCCCCCGCCAGGCTCACTTTCGAACCCGGGGCGATGCGCAGGGGGGACATCCGCTTGCGGTACGCCATCAGCTTGCCATCGAGCAGCAGGCCATAACCCACGATCTCGACCAAGCCGCCGGCGCCGGTCAGCTCGATGTCAACCCCGCGCAATTGCAGCCCGGCCACCGTCACGGACCAGGCATCACCGGTGATGACGCGCGCCGGAATGCTCAGCTCGCGCTTGCCGTCGCTGAACGCTACTTCCACTTTGTCGGCCGCGCGCACCAGTTGCAGCAGCTCGAGCGGCGCCAACGGCTCGCCATCGGTTTCGCCGATCTTTCGAACGCTGGGCGCCTTGGCCGATTTTGCCTTGGGCGCACTGTCCTGCGCGGCAAGCTTCGCCTGCAATTCGTCGCGCTCTGCCGCCAGCTTGCGATTTTCTTCCTCAAGCGCATCGATCTTGGCTTCCAGGTCGGAATTGATCGCCGCCAGATCGGGGGCATCGCCCGCGCCGTTTTCGGTCGGTCCCGCCTGCTGATCGCCCGCGCCATCCTGCTCAATAGTTTCTTCGCTCATGTCCTTCGCCTTTCCTTCCGTTGAAAATCAGTTGCCCAGCACCAGCTTGCCGGTCGAACCCGTCGCAGCCTCGGCCCCGCGCGAGCCGGTCAGCAGATCGGCCGCGCTGCCCTGCCGGCGGGCAAGCGCATCGTTGGCCGCAACCTCGCTCGCTGCATCGTCGCGCGTCACCGTTTTCGGCGCATCGTACGTCACTTGCTGGCTTTTACCGCCCAGGCCGAATATGCTTGCCACCGCACCAATCAGTTGCATCTCAATAGCCTCCTGAAAAAACGTCAAAATCCGCATCGTTGATAATGGGCTGGCCCGTGCCGCGCGGGCGCCCGCGAATGTCCGAAATCACGTGCTCGCCCTCGACGCCGGCATACTGTTCCGCGTCGCACACGTGCGTGTAGATCGTGTCGGCCACTTCCAGATGGCCGCGTGTTTCGCCGGCCTTCATGTCCGCATCGCGATAGCGGTAACCGCCCAGGTGCCCCCGAATCAGGTGCTTGCACGCCGGGTCGACGGCATAGCCGTCATGGTCGGCCTGGGCTTTCCAGATCGCCTCGTGGCGCAGCGCCTGCCGGTTCGTCTTGGCCTTGTGCGCCTTGTGGCCCAGCGCCTTTTCGAACGCGCGGATCCAGTCGCGATCGTTGTCCTCATTGTCGCTGGCCCGCCAGGCCGCCGGGTCACCCACGAAGCGCACGCGATCGGGATCGACATCGGGAAAATGCTCGGCCATCATTGCCCGCACCATCTGGCCAAACGCCGTTGGCCCGATCTTTCGCAGCGTCTTTCCCGCCTCCAGGAAGCTCACCGCCTCGCGCAGCGATCGGAAATAGCCTTCCGCCGTGCGCTGGCAGGCCACGGCCGAGGCGAACAGGCCCTGGTCGAAGCCGATCACCAGCATGCGCCGCGGATCGAACTCGATCTTGCGCACGTGCCGGTCGAAATCGAACTGCGGATAGACCGGCTGCCCGTGCTGCATCGGCACCGGGCGGTTGTCGATCATCCGCGCCACGTAATCGGGCCGATGCTTGTTCAGCGCCGCCTGGATCGTGTAATAGCCCTTGGGCAGGTTGTGCAGGTTTTCGGCGGCCGGTGATCGCCCACCAGGCTGGATGAACACTTCGATCAGCGGGCGGCCCTGCAGAGCTTCGACCAGCTCGGCATCGAACAGGTCGGCAAAGTCGTTTTCATAGGCGAGCGGATATATCCAGTTATCGATATACGGCGCGTTGAGCGCCATGATGATCGTCGGATCGACCACCAGCTTGGGATCAAGCTCTGAAAATCGGCCAACACGGCCTGACAGGAACGATAGAAGATCGGCGGGCTGCAGATCCGCCTCGTCGATCATCACCGCGTTGACTTCCCACCCGCGGCAGGCTTCTTCGACCGACCGATCACCGATCGCACGAAATTCGATTTCGAAATGGCAGACGTCGTTGGGCTCGCTGGTGACCGGATCGGTGCCCAGGATCAATGTCAGCTTATGCGTATAGGGCGCCTTCCAGGTGAAATCGCCATCGCTTTGGGCGTGGATGCGAAACCAGCTCGGCAGCGTGTTCTTTTCCAGGTTCGGATAGGTTTCGCGGATCACGCCGACTCGTGCGCGCCGGCGGATCACGCCCTTTGCATCGCGGCGCCCACCCTGCATCATCCCGATCCGGCGCAGCTTGCGCAGGCAGGTCATCGTCTTGGCAGACCCCACCGGCCCGATCGCGATCTGCACGAACGCCCGCGACAGCAGCAGGCGGTCCGACACGGGGCCAGGCGAATTCAGCCGGCGAATTTCCATGTCCATCAGTCCTGATCCTCACGAAACGGCATTATGCCCAGCGGCTCACCGTCGATCGTGACCACGGGGCCGGCCTGGCCGCTGCTGATTTCCTCAACCACCATCACGCCGCGGATCGTCGCATCGACCGCCACCGGCTGCTTGCTCTCGAAGTAGGGCAACAGCGCCTCGGCACACCGCACGCGCAGGCTCTGCGCATCGTGCAGCGACATTTGCCGCTTGGAGCTGTCGATCATGTACGATTGCGCCACCAGCTCTTCGGGCGGCGTGCTATGGATCTGCATCAGCGTGATCGCGGGATGCTGGCCGAACTGCATCAGATACCGCCGGAAGTCCTGCGTTCGCCGGTTCTGCACTCCCTTCGGCCGGCCGCGCCCGCGCCTGGCTTCGCGCAGCACGGCAACCTTGCCGGCGCCCTCGCCCAACCGTTCGCGCGCAGCATCGATGTCGTCAGCCGTCAACGGTTCCAGCAGGTTCAACTGCTCTTCCTGTTCGGCCGCCTCGGCCAGCAGGGCCTTGGCCTGGTCGACCATCTCTTTGACCACAGCCTTGTCGCCGCTTTCAGTTGACATCGTTGGCGCCCCCTCTAGCGTGACGATTCTGGCAGCGCGCCAGGCCACCACCCCAACCCCGGCCCGCCGCTGCATCCCAACCACCGGCCGTTTCCCCAACCCCGACCCGCCTTGCCATCCAAGGTTCAGGGCGCTTTCCGGCCATGGTCGGCAAGGTCATCGGGCCAGCCGGCCCCCGATGCCGATCCAAATTCCGGCACGGTAGCGCGCCAGCATGCTCGGGACCTCGGCCGCCGCGAATGGGGGCATAGGGGGGGGCCTCGGCCCCGATCGGCCGCGCGGCCCCGTTCAGCCTGACAGGCTTACGACCCATGCCGGAAAGTCCAAAGATGCCAGTGCCTTGCCGGCACCGTTCCAACATCACCCTTCCAACACGCGCGCAGCGCCCCGGCAAAACCGCCTGAATTCCATCACTTAGCCCGCAGCCCCCGATCGCCGCGCTCGAGGCGCCCAGGCCACCGCCCGCAGCCCCGATCGGCCCGGCCGCCAGGCCGAAAACGCCAAAACTTTCGCCCGCCCTCCACCCCAAAACGGTGCTGCGCGCCTTGTCGGCAAGGCCACGATGCCTGGCGATCGAGCCACGGCGATATCCGGCCGCCAAAATATTCCGCGCGGCGCTACAGATCGGGCCGCGATCGGGCCTTTGCGCTGCCAGTTGCGCTTGCAACTGCGCTGCAACCACGATGCAACCAATAACATATTGATATACATAACGAAATATACACGGTTGCAGAGTTGCAGCGACACGCGCGCGCATGTGCATGTGTGTGCACGCGTATACGCACACGTGCGCATCGCGCGTGAGGAAGGCGCGCAACTGCGCAACTGGCAAAAATTGTTGTGAGAAAACAGGCGCTTGCCAGTTGCAACGCGGTTGCACGGCAGTTGCGCTTGCAACTGGCGCCCCCAGCCCGAATGCGTCGGCCAGATGGCGTGCCAATCTTTTCGCATGGTCAACGGGCCGGGGCAAGGGCAAAGCAAGAGGCAGGGCGCGAATCGCCACGCCATGCACTGCGCAGCGGGCCGGGGTGAGACAGAGCGAACGGCCACGCACCGCAGCGCCTGCGGCGCCGCTGCGGCCGTGCCCAGGCGCTTCCCGCGCCGGCAAGCCAAGCAACACACGCAGCGCTAGGCTGTTGAAATGCAGGCGATTGCGCACCGCACCAGCCCGCTCCGCGCGGGCTGGTGCTGCAATCGCGCGCAGGCTTGAGGCGGCTGCGATGCGCTCCGATCTAACCCTGTTGACACAATACAGTGGGACATAAAAACAGGACCTACAAAAGCCGCTCAAGATGCTCTCGCAACAGGTCGAAGAATGCACGGGTGCCTCACCCGCGCCGCCTAACCAACCAACGGCCGGCGCGCAGTGCCCAGCTGCGCGCCGGCCGCCTCGCATGCGCGGGCCGTCGTGGCCCGGCGCTGCGCCGCGCGGCAAGGCCAGGGGCGCGCCTAACATCACGCCACCGCCTCGCCGGTCTGCTCTGCCATCCACGCTGCCACGGCCTCGCGGCGGCACAGATCGGGCAATTCGGCTTCGTCCATCAAGTGATACAGCGGCACCAGCACCGCGCGAATCTTATGCCCGGCAAAGCTGATCGTCACCGAGGGGATCGCATGCTCGAGGCGCGCCAGCGTCTGCCGCCAGGTGCCCCCTTGCCAGCGCGATCCTGAAAAGATCGTGTCCAGCTGCCGGTGCGCATTGGCCACCGCCACGTATCCTGGCGCGGCATAGGGCATGAATGATTCCGCCCCCCATCGCCCATCGCCCTTGGCTTTGGGATTGACCACCTTGAGGCCCAGCTGCTCGAGGTACAGCCCCTTGTCCTCGCCCGCCACCGCCGCCATCGTGCTGGTCCGGCCCTGCAGCCAGCGCCCCAGCAATTCGGAAACCGCCTCCCGGCTGTCCCGCCCCCGCGGCTGCACCAGCTCGGTCATCAGCCGGTTGACGCACGCCTCCTCATCGCTGATCGCGTCGGAAACTTCGGCCAGGCGCTGCGGCGCGCACAGCGCGGTCCACTCGTGCACGTCCTCGTCGTCCGGCAGCTCGTTGTTGAGCAATACCCAGGCACAGGCCAGCAACGTGCCAAACTGGTCGCACGCGCGCCCGTCATGGCCCGCCGCCGCCAGCGCCTGGTGATAGGCGCTCTTGCATTGCGCCAGGATCGGCCAGGCATCGATCATCCGCCGGTGCAGCTGGCGGCCCAGGTCGGGAAAGTTATACCTGCCGAAATCCAGCATCGGCGTGCCCGCCCTGAAAGGCCGCAGGTTGAGTATCGCCAGGCGCGAAAGGTCGCTGCCCTCCATCGGCGGCATGTTGATCGAGCTGAACCAGAACGGCGATTGCAGCGTGAATTCATGCGCGCTGTGATCCTGCCCGCCGCGGTGCATCTTGTCCCCGCTCGATGCCACGCGCGCCAGCTCCACCACTTCGGTGATCTTGCGGTTGTCGCCGCTGGCCTCGGCCTCGTCGATCATCACCGGCACGGTCGAATTCTTAAGGCTCTGCCGAATCGCCGCCGCGCTGGTGTTGCCCGTGCGGAAAATCGCCTCGCCATACAGCTGGGCGATGATGCCCTGCCCTTCGTCCGGCCGACCGTTCAGTGTCGATTTGCCCGTGCCGCGCCCGCCCGTGATCCACACGTTGCTGCGCCAGGGCAGCGCCCCGCCGATGAAGCCCTGGCCGATCGCGCCTAGAAGCAGCACCGGGTCAAGCGCCGGCCGCCGCCAGTTCCAGGTGCGCAGCAACTCGGCGATCGTGATGGCTGCTGTCGGCGGCACGCTCTTGGGCCAGGGCCGGGGCAGCGGCATGCCCGCCGGATAGACAAACCGATCGTGCAGGCCCGTGCCATGCCAGGCCAGGGGTTTCAGGTCGCCATTCGCGCGCGGCTGCAACACGCCCAGCTCGTCGCCATAATGGATCACCAGCCCGCCGCCCGTCAGGCGATGCGCGCCCCGCCCGCGCAGCCGCCCGGCAGGGTCGAAGATCCCGCGCCGGCTGCATTCCATGATCATCGCGCGGCTCGCCCTGGCCTGGTCGAACCCCACGATGCGCGAAGGCTCCACTTCCACCCACTTGCCGCCGATCTGTTGCTTGACCGGCTTCGAATATTGCGGCCACTGGCTTTCCAGGAACCGCGCCTTGGCGCCGAAAAGATGAACCAGGTTGTTCTTGCCGTGCTTGTTGCCGGCCTCGAGCGACACGATTTCGCCGTTGGTGTTGAGGTAATAGCAACGCTGGCTGCCATCCAGCCCGCTCGAGGCCCCCAACGGCACCACCGGCGCGTCGAGCGGCCAGGCATTGTCGTCGTCGCCTTCGCCGTCCACGTCGGGCCGCTCGCCCTGGTCGACCAGCGCCGGCGCCGGCGTCGGATTGTCCAGCGCCGCGCCGATCGCCGCGATCGGGTCGTCATCCTGCGGCCGCGCGGTCACAGGCCCGCCTTCCGCAGGGTGCAATCCCCGCTGATGCAATCGCGGCTGAACCAGGTCGGCACCCGCGCGTCACAGCGCCAGCAGAATGCTTTGCCGTCCTCGCCCACCACGGGCAGCACGTGCAACTCGTCCGGCTCTGCCAGCGCATGCCACTGCGCGGCCCGGGCTTCCATCTCGCTGTGCCGGGGCAGGGGCAGCCGCGCCGCCGGCGCCGTCCGCTTGCGGGCAAGGGGTGCCTGGGCCGGTTCGGCAGGGGGTACAGCGGCCGGCCCAGGCTTGCCCACGACGGGGGACGGGAGGACCGCCACAGGCAATGGTGAATTGGTCCAGGATTGATCGGCATTCGCAGGGGTATCATCCCCGAAAGGACCCGTGGCGGCCCCGCTTGTTACTGCTGCTGCCGATCCTTCGCGGCCGCTCCTGGCGTCGACCGTTTCACTTCCCACCACGGGTAACTTGTCAGAGGGGCATGCCATGGCGCCGCCGATCGGCCCCACCACGATCTTGCCCCAAATCTCCACGCTTTGGCGGCGCCGCTGCCCCAGCCATGCCGGCGGCTGCATCGCCGCCCGCCGCGCGCTCGCGCGAAACCACATGCCCGCGCTCATGCCGCCCGCTCCCCGCCGGCCTGCGCCCGCGCCGCGTCGACCCATTCGTCGATGTCTTTGTAGGGCGCCGGCGGAAACACCAGGCGCACGTCCCCCACGCGCGATTGCTGCGCGGCCACCGCGCGCTCCAGCGTCGATATGGCCTGATCGTTGTCATCGCGATCGGCCACGATCACCAGGCGGCGCACATGGCGCGGAAAGACGATCGCCCCCATGTTGCCCAGGCTCACCCCGGCCACGATCCGATATTCCGGCCGTATTTCGCGAATGGCCAGGCACTTCTCGATGCCCTCGGCCATATAGACGGCCTCGTCCGCTGTCATCTTGGCCATGCTCTTGCCGCTCGCCCCTTTGCTGATCGGCACGAACCCGCCCCAGGCGCGGCCCAGCACCAGCTTGGGCTTGGGCACGTCCAGCTTGGTCCACCCCCGCCGCGCGCAGGGCTGCAGATAGGTGCGATGCACCGCCACCAGCGCGCCTGTCGGCAGATAGACCGGCGCCAGCATCGCCGGCTCCTTGCGCTTCGTGTCCTTCTGCCAGGCCACGTCGTATTTCAGCGCGCCGGGCCACCGCCCGCCCACCGGCCGCCGGCCGCGCCCGATCAGATAGGCTTCCGCCGGCGTGCCGGCGATGCCCCGGGCTTCGCGGTTGAGATAGATCCCGCGCGCTTGTTTGATCGCCTTGGCATGCGCCGCATTGGCCTCGGCTTGCCGCGCCGCGCGCATCTGCGCCAGGCGCCGGGCCCGGGCTTCCCGCTCTTCCGCGCTCACCGTGTTAACGCGACCGCCCCAGCCATCGTCGATCCCCAGCCATTCCTTAGCCAGGGCCACCGCCGCGCCCTTGCCGGCCAGGCCTTGCGTCTGCTCGATCAGGTCGAGCATGTCGCCGCCCACGTCGGCCGCGTAATCGCGCCACAGCCCTTGCTTCACGCCGCGCAGATTGACCACCAGCGATCCGCCCGGGCCGCCCTGCAGATCGCCGCAGGTATAATAATTGCCCTCTTCCCGCCCCCCGGGCAGGCACTGCCGCGCGATCGACAGCACATTGTCGCGCAGCTCCTGCTCGATCTCGGCCACGGTCCTGGGCGTGGCGCTCATTCGGCCACCTCCGCCGCATGCTGGCCTTCGATCGCGTCGGCCGTTTCCAGGATCGCCGCCGCCAGGCGCCGCGCCTCATCCGCGCGCAGATAATGCGATGGATTGATCATCGCGAGCCAGACATACCATTGCCCGCTGGCCCGATCGTGATACCCGGCCACAATCGGCGCTGCGCCAAGCCCCCGCGTCGCTTCGAGCGCGCCCGGCCGCTTGTCCCAGCTGTTTTCGCCCCCCGCGCTCATGGCTAGGCGGCGTCCGGACGATCAACGAAGAAATCATCGGCCGCCACCGCGCCGGACGTCAGGTTCATCAGCGCGCGAATATGCTCGGCGCGCGGGATGACGGCGCCTCGCTCCCATTGATGCCACGTGCGGCGCGCCACGTTCATGCGCCGCGCGGCGGCGGCCTGGGAAAGACCATGCTGCCGGCGCCAGTTGCGCAGCTTATAGGTTATCGTCTGGCTGCTCATGCTGCCTACGTAACTTCACAAGTTACGCTTGACAATTCCATGTAACTTAGAAGATCACTTTTTCCACAATGGGAACGCTTGTACTCTTCGTGGCAATGTCCGACATGCCCAACCGCGTTTTCGAGCTGCGCCGCGCTCGCGGCCTTTCCCAGCAAGCCTTGGCCAATCTTGCCGGCTGCTCCAAGATGCACATTTCCGGTGTGGAACGCGGCACCCGCGATTTCTCGTTTTCCCTCATGCGCCGCCTGGCCGAGGTTTTTGGCGTGCCGATCGCAGAGCTGTTGTCGCGCGACGATAATCCGGGCTTGCTTGCTCTCGAAGAAAAGCTGCTGCTGGAAACCTTCCGCGCTGCACCGAAAGACGATCAGGACAAGATATTGAAGGTCGCTGAAACCATCGCGCCGTTTCGCCCGGCCAATGACGATGATGGCCGCTATACGGCATAGCGGCCAATAGCATCTGCACGGCGAGGGGGCCGTTAAGCGATGACCGATCCTGTCAAATATGCGCTCGTTGCCGTTCACCTGCTTGCCAGCACGGCTACCCAGATTTTCCTGATCTTCTTTGATGGCGTGATCTATAACTGGTGGAACTGGATGATTATCGTTCCGGCTTCGCTTTTCCTTGGCGAGATTTGGCCGATCTATTGGCTCATCCTCCGCCCGCTTTCCCATTGATGCCGTGCACGGCGCCTAGGCCGCGTGCAAGGCCTGCCTATTGACGGCATGGGCAATGTAACTTTTTAGGTTACAATGCCGCTTGACAGGTAACATAGGAAGTTACAAAAAGGCCCCGTTGATCCCCAACGGAGGCCACCCATGCCATCGCGCGCATCCCGTCAGCCGGAAGACGATCCCGGCGCCACCACTGTCAATCTCTGGTTTATCCGGCGTGAGCTGGGCCAGCACCACTACAGCGATCGCCGCATGGTGGCCTATGTCACCCAGCTGATCGAACAGCACGCCTTTCCCCGGCCGCTGCCCGCCATGTGCAAGGGCGGCGCGCTCACCAGCGCGGTCACCGCGTCCAGCACCTGGCCCCGCGCCGCGGTAGAGGCCTGGATCGAAGACTGGCTTCCCCCCGATGCCGCCGCCGCCCTCGATCGCAAGGCCCTGGCCGCCGCCGCCGCCAGCATGGACGCCAACGCGCACAACCTGCGCCTGATCACCGGGGGCCGGGCATGAGCGAGGCTTCCCACCCGTACAGCCCGGAAATGCTGGCGCTCCGCTCCGATCTCAACGATGTCCTCATGCGATTCATGTCAGATCGCGAAAGTGCCGGCGCTGACTTCGTTGAAGCGGCCGTAGATGCGTCAGCCATTTTTGGCGAACTTCTCTCTATGGTGCTGGGCAGCATCCAAAGCTCCGAACAGCGCCTCTACGTAACCGGCAAATTCGTCGAGCATTTGCCGCAGGCGGTCTCCCGTGCGCACCAGCGGGCGCTTGTTGCTCAGCAAGGCACCGTCCAATGATCCGCCGCCTGATCCACGCCGCCGATCGCGCGATGCTCGCGGCCGATCGCCTCCCCGCCGTGGTGCTGATCCTGGCGCTCTACCTGGCCATGGAAATGGTGGGTCAGCTGCTCATGGCGGCGCTCGCCAGCGGTGCATTGGGCTGATGCCCCGCCGCCCCACCCCCGATCGCCGCGAAATCGTGCCGCCGTTCCGGCTGATAGAGCGGCACCAGGCCGTCGCCCTGGCCGCCACCACCTGGCACCGGCGCCTGCCGCTCAGCCAGTGCGATCGGTTCAGCTATGGCCCGCCCGGGCGCCACGGCGGCCATGCCACCAAGGCCAGCTTGCGCGGCCACACCGGCGGCCGCGTCCTCTTCCACGTTCTCTGCGATCCCCTCCCGCCATCGGCGATTTGACGCCTCAAGAGAAACACAGATGACCCAGCTTCCCCTATCCGCAACACAGGCCGGATCGAGCCCTTCGGGCGCGGATACGGGGCAGGGCACCGGGGCGGCCACCCCATCCACGCAGCTCGACCAGGCCGCCCCGGTGTTTCATGGCCCGGTGCTTCATGGCCCGGTGCTTCATGGCCCGGTGTTTCATACGCAAGGCGATCATATCCCCGTCGCCGCGATGGAAGCCATACTGGCCGAACGCCATCGCCAGATCCACCGCTTCGGCCACACGCTCGAAAACGATCGCAAGCTGCCCCTGGCGCATTTCGCCCGCCAGCTCGCCCGCGCCGGCCTGCGCGTCACCGAAGATATCCAGTTCAACAAGCCCGCCTTGGCCCGCCGCAACGCCACCGTGCTCGCCGCGCTCGCCATGGCCCTGATCGACCGCATCGACGCGGAATTTCCCGGAGAGTGAAGCCATGAGCGCTGAAAAGCCCTACGTCCATTTTCAAGAACCTGATCCCGATATCGCTCCTACGCAATATACCTGCTCGAGCTACAGGGGCCATCACATCTGCCCCACGTCACAACTGGCCGTCTGCACCCATGGCGCAAACGTCCGCTTAGTCCTGCTTTGCGAACGCGCCGGGATCTATGTCGATCACACGCCCCTGGGCGCGCGCCAGCTGGCCGAGCATTTGATGCGCGCGGCCGAACACTTGGAAGCCGAACAGGCAACCCAAGCGCAGGCCATGCTTGCCGCCACTCTCGCCACGCGAAAGGGCCGGTGATGGAACGCGGCCTCAACCACCCCCAGCGCGAACTATACCTGCGCCTCGCCGCCTCGCGTGAGATCGACGATCCCGCCTATACCGAGGATTACCCCCTCGATTGGCCCGACGCGCCCCTGCCGCCCTCCGCGCGCCACGATCCCGATGACGGGCTCGCCCAGCTCACCCCCGCCGATCGCCGCGCCATGCGCATCGCCGCCGCCTGGCTGCTCGCCGGCGCCTGGCTGCTCGCCGGCGCCAGCATATGCGCCTTCCTCACATTTAGCCTTCTGCGCTGACTGTCTTTCCCACCAGCCAACCAAAGGAGTTATCCATGGCTGACCAGCAGACCGATCCTTGGATCGGGAAATACGTCGTTGTCCGCACCCGTGACGCGGGCGTGCACGCCGGCGTGCTCAAATCCCGCGACGGCCGGGAGTGCGAGCTGACTGAAAGCCGCCGGCTCTGGTACTGGAAGGTCGCCGATAACGGCGCTTTCCTGTCCGGCGTCGCAACCCAGGGGCTTGATCACAAGGCCAGCAAAGTCGGCGCACCGATCGACATCGTACTCACCGAAAACTGCGAGATCATCGCCTGTTCGGAAAAGGCTGCGCAGTCGATCGCGCAGGCTCCGACTTATGAGCCCCGCTGATGCGGCAGCCGGAGCTAACCAGTCCGGCGACGGCTCCGGCTACGGCGACGGCTCCGGCTACGGCGACGGCTACGGCGACGGCTACGGCTACGGCGACGGCTCCGGCTACGGCGACGGCGACGGCTCCGGCTACGGCGACGGCGACGGCTCCGGCTACGGCGACGGCGACGGCTCCGGCTGAGCCGTCTTGGAACCCTGGGGCGTCGCCCCAGGGTTCAACCCTCCGGACGATTCTCATGACAGATCAACACCACCCGCGCCGCATCCAGCGGTCAAGGCGCAAGGGCGCGCGCTTGCCCGATGACGCCGTCTATGTCGGCCGGCCCACCATGTGGGGCAATCCTTTTGCCTATCGCCACTGGGGCCACGCCAAGTCGACCATTCTGCATCAGCGATGGCTTGCCGGGGAAATCGGCGCGCTCACGCTTGAACGCATGAACTTCTCGCCCGCAGAGATCGACGCGCTCAGCCGCCTGCGCGAGCGCGTTTTGCTCAATCTGCATACTCTTGCTGGCCGCGATCTTGCGTGCTGGTGCCCTGGCAACAGCGCATGGTGCCATGCCCAGACCTTGATCGATCTGGCGGCTATCCATGCCGAATACGATCGGCATGCCGCATGACCGCCAATCGCTCCACCGCCGTCATGGCCCGCCGGATCGAGCCGCCAGACTCGCTCGATTATTTCCCCACGCAGCCCTGGGCCACGCGCGCGCTCTGCGAATTCCTTGTCGCCCAGGGCGAGCCGCTGGAAATCCAGCGCGCATGGGATCCGTGCTGCGGCGAAAACCACATGGTCCTGCCGATGCGCGAATACTTCGCCCAGGTCTATGCCACCGACGTGTTCCGCTACAACCAGGATCACGCGATCTACGATTTCCTTGACGATCACGCGCCCCTGCCGGTGCACGATCCCGACTGGATTTTCCTCAATCCCCCATTCAACGCCGGCGTGCGCTTTATCGAGCGTGCCCAGCGCCTGGCGCGCCGCGGCGTCGTGGCCATCGCCCGCACGGCTTTCGATGAAGGCGGCGATCGCCATGATCGCCTCTTTGCCCCCGATCGCGCGCCCACCTGGCAGATCGCTTTCAGCGAACGCATCGTCATGCTCAAGGGCCGCCTGATCAGGAACGGCGCTCCCGATCCGTTCAATCTTGACGAGGCCGGCCAGCCCCGCCGCGCCAGCAGCGCCACCGCCTACAGCGCGTTCATCTGGCGCCCCGGCCAGCACGACACGCGCAAGCGCTGGATCGGCCCCGGCACCCGCGAACGGCTCGAGCGCGCGGCTGACTATCCCGATTATTCCCACCTTTTCCCCGCAGAGAAAGGACCGCTGCTGTGAACAGACTTCAAGATTTTGCGACGACCGCCATCGCTTTCACAATCGTATTTGGCGGATTCTTCGCGCTGATCGCGGCACTGATCGCCGGCAGCTATTACATGCAACGGTATCAGTGCAGCCAGCGCTGGCCCGATTTCGAAACGCGCTACACGTGGCTGGTCAAGTGCCAGGTCAAACAGCACGGCCACTGGATACCGGAAAACCGCATCCGCGTGACCGACCTGGGGGACAGCCAATGACCGGCATCCACATCCCCGCCACCATCGACGTCCTGGCCGAGATCCGCAACGAACGTGCCCGCCAGGCCGAACAGAAGGGCTATGACCTGGCCCACGACGATCGACAGCATCATGGCGCATTAGCCCATGCCGCCAGCACCTACGCGATTTACGCCGGACTTCCCGAACCATACCGCGAAGACGCGAAAGCGTTCGGGCCGGATCATTTTGGCGCCAGCATGTTGTGGCCGTGGGCGGACAGCTTTTTCAAGCTTACCACGCCCCGCCGCGACCTGATCAAGGCCGCCGCCCTGATCGTGGCCGAAATCGAGCGCATCGATCGCGCCCGCGCAGCCGCGCAGCCCGAATCTGCAGATGGGCCCAGCGCATGACCCGCGCCGGCCACAACAGCGGCGAGGCCTATGACAATCGCCTGAAACTCCTGGTCGAGCGCGTCGAGCGCCTCGAAGAGGAAAAGAAGGGCATCGCCGACGATATCCGCGACGTCTATTCCGAGGCCAAGGCCGTCGGCTATGACGCCAAGATCATGCGCCGCATCGTCGCCCTGCGCAAGATGGACCCCGAGGCGCGCCGCGAAATGGAAGCGGTGCTCGATGTCTACAAATCCGCCGTTGGGCTCGAATGATGGCCAGCGCCGCCACACGCACGCGCGACGAGGCGCAAGGCTGGCTGGCCGATGCCATCGCCCACGCGCCCGAAATCCGCGCCGCCCGTATCCTGCGCAAGCGCCGCCTCAACCGCCGCTGCGCCGTGATTCGCCAGCTACTCGCCGCGCGCACCCGCGAAATCGCCATGCTCCAGCGCGAGCTGGCCACGCTCGAGGCCGAACTGGAAACGCTCTAGTCAGGAAAGGATTGCCGCATGGCAACGCAGACCGCCACCCCGCCAGCAGCCGCCCCGATCGCCGTCAAACCAGGCACCCCGGTTGCCCGCGGCCCGCAGTTGGGCGCGCCGCCCAGCCTTGAACAGGTTCCCGTCGATCGCCTGCAGGTCGATTCGACCTATCAACGCGCCACCGATAGCGCGGCGTCGCGCCAACTCATTAATGGCATGATCAAGGCTTGGGACTGGACGCTATGCCAGCCCATCGTGGTCAGCCGCCGCGCCGATGGCACGCTCTGGGTGCTTGATGGCCAGCATCGCGTTGCTGGCGCCAAGGCGCGCGGCGACGTGCCCTATCTGCCCTGCGTGATCCTCTCCAGCCTCGATCACCAGGCCGAAGCCAAGACGTTCGTGGGTCTCAACACGCGTCGCCAACGCCTCACCCAGGGCCAGATATTCCACGGCCAGCTCGCCGCCGGCGATCCCACCGCGCGCCTCGTGCAGCAGCTGCTCGACGATGCCGGTTGGCGGGTCCGCACGATGAACAACACCGCGAGCTTTAAAGCTGGCGATCTCGAATGCGCGCCCATGCTGGTGCGCGCCGTCCAGCTTCAGGGCGAAAGCACGGTGCGCTTTGCGCTCAACGTCCTGCGCGCGGCCTATCCCGATGTTCCGGTCAGGCCCTCGGCCACATTGCTCAAGGCGCTGTTCGAACTGTTCGATTTCGTCGGCCAGGGCGAAGGCGATCTCGGCGCCGATGCCATTATCGCCACCATCGGCGCAAAGAAGCCCGACGATTGGGTCGTGGCCGGCCACCTGGTGCGCGATCGCAATCCGCACCTGTCGCATATCAACGCCGTGGCCACTTCGCTGCGCATGGCCGTGCTGGGCAAGCCTCTGCCGCTGGCCCCTTTGGCCGCGTCCCGACCGCCGGCCGTCACCGTATCGCATATGCCCCCTCCGGTTCCGGCGCACCCCGCGCAGCCGGCTTCCGTGTCCGCGAACGCCCCGGTGTTCGGATCCAGCGGCAAGGGCTGGTGCGATCAGTGCGAGGCACTGCGCACTGTCGATCAGGCCAACAGGTGCACCGATCGCTTCTGCAAGCTTCGCCCCGCATGATCGCCCCCCATCCACCCAGCACCCGCTATCCCGCGGTCACCATCGATCAGGTGATCGCCGAGATCGATCGCGAGGCGCAGTCCCGCCAGCGCGCCTATCCCGGCATGATCGCCAAGCTGCGCTTGACGGCCGAGGCCGCCGCCATGGAACAGCGCCTGTGCGAGGCATGGGCGGCCGACGCGCGCCGCTGGCGCGATTGGCATGCCACCTTGCCGCTCGCCCCCATGGCCTGGCAGGTGCGCACCCTGGGCTTCACCTGGGCCGATCGCCGCGCCGGCCTCGCGCGCGAGCTCGATCGCCGCGCCCGGCTCTATCCCAGGTGGATCGCCGCCGGCACGCTCGATCCCGTCGCCGCCCGCCAACAGACCGATCGCCTCGCCGTCATGGCCGATATCTACGACGAAGGGTTCGATTGGCATGATACCTTCGCCCGCCGCCCGCCGTTTGGCACCGGTTTGAGCCGCGATCCGCTCGACGAAGCCGAAGCCGAAACCCGCAGCCAATGGTGGGATCACGTCCACCACGTCCACACCGCCCGCGCCGGCGGCCAACCGCAGGAGCAACTTGCGCTATGAATAACTTATTTTCGATCACATCACGCAAAAGCCCGAACGGCCTTGACTTGTCGGATTTTCACATCACCGAAAGCGGCGATGGCACCATTGGCGTCATATGCGGCTCGATGTGGATCGAGATTCCGCAGGAAGCGCACGCCCCACTGATCGACATCCTGCGCGAGCGTCAGCCCCAGCAAGAAAAGCCCGGCAATCCGCCCGAACACGATTGGCATTGCGGCAACGGCCACCTGCGCGATCAATGGCTGTTCACCGTTATCGAGCGAAACCCTCTCGTCGCCGCATCGACCCAGGCTTTGGACGAGCTCGAAGATATCGCCAACAAGGCCGGCCCATCAATCTGCCAGATCGCGGTCTCACGCTGGCGCGACGCGCGCGATCTCACCGACGACGAAATCCCTTTCTAACCCCGCGTAGCATTAAGAAGGCAAACCTATGAGTGAGGTAATTGTTACAGTAAGCGGTCCTGTTGGAAGCGGAAAATCGGCAGTTTATCTTGAGATCATGGTGGCACTAAAGGCCATCGGGATTGAGGTCGTTCATGCCGATCCGTCTGCCATTCGATCTGAAATAGCAATGGGCTTCGGAGACACGCATGGCGCGTTTGAGATGTACAAGCCTCGCGTCACGATGGCCGAAGTCAACCTTAAAGAGGCAGACCGATGATCTCTCTGCATTGCCGCAAGTGCAAGCGGTCGGTTGAATTTCAGAGAGCAAGCTTTCCCGACGTGCCAGATTGGGTCTCCCGTATCGAGCACGACAAGTGCAACCTCTGTGATGATGGAGATTTCAGCGCAGAGCACTGGATCGCGAGCGACGGTAGCGAACCAGACCCGCTGTATGGACCTGAGGCACCCCACGACCAATAACCACCCCCAATTGACCGCCGCCCCCGTTCCGAGTCATAACGCTCCCGGCGCCGGCCTCTGCCGGCCCATGGTCGCATAAGGATGACCGTCCCGATGGACAACGATACCCAACGCAATCTGTTCGCCGCCGCTGTCGATGCCCTGGGCGGCCACCGCAGCGCCGCCCGCGCGATCGGCGTCACCGAAAAATCCGTCATGCGCTGGATCAAGGGCGAACGCCGCCTGCATGACGATGTGCTGGAAAAGATGTGCCGCGTCCTGATCGCCCACGCCGATCACTGCCGCGCGCTCGAGCGCCAGTTGCACCCCGCTTTCGCCACCAACCGCAGCCCCCAGCAGGAAAAGCCGCCGCTCCACGCCGGCCCGCCCAGACGCACGCCCGAACAGGCCGCCGCGCTCGCCGCCGCCAGGCGCAAGCTGGGCCTCGTGCTCGGCACGCCCGCTGCCCCGGAAAGGGACTGACCATGGCGCAGATCCGCATCCCCTGCCTTGTCGGCAGGACCAACCAGGCCGGCATCACAAGCTGGTACTGGCAGCCCTCAGCCACCCTCGCCAAGGCCGGGTGGAAGCCCGTCAGCCTGGGCAAGGATCGCACGGCCGCCATGGCCGCGGCCGAACGCCGCAACGATGAAGTGGCGGCCTGGAAATCGGGCGGCGCCCGCCCGCGCGACGTGAAGAAGCGGGAGAAGGCCGGCACGTTCGGCCACCTGCTTGATCGCTACGAGAAAGAGTTTCTCGACGCCAAGAACGACCGCGGCGACTACATCATCGCCCGATCGACGGCGCGCACCTATCGCACTGCGCTCAAGCGGCTCAAGGCCTGGGCGGGAGATTTCCCCCTGGCCTATATCACTCCGGCGCGCGTCAAGGCCCTGCGCAAAGCCATGACCGCGCCTGAAAGCAAGGGCGGCATCGGCCACCACGCCGCGCACAGCACGCTGAAACAAGGCCGCCAGGTCTTTGCCTTCGCCGAAAGCGAGGATCTGATCGCCAAGGGCAGCAATCCTTTCGTCGCCTTCGGCCTGGCCGCGCCGCCCCCGCGCGATATCATCTGGTCGCCCGCCGCGCGCGAATGCATGATCATGACGGCCTATGAGATGGGTATGCCTTCGATGGCCCTGGCGATCATGCTGGGCTTTGCCACCGGCCAGCGCGAGGCCGATTACCTCGCCATGACGCACCGCCACTATGCGGCGATTCCAGAGCACAAGATGCAGCCGGAAGACTATGCCACCTTGGCCGCCCTGGCGCCCGACGGCGTGGTGCGCGGCCTGCGCGTCAAGCAGCAGAAAACCGGAGCCTGGGTAGAGGTTCCCGTCACCGGCCTTGTCCGCTGGGCGATCGAAAGCAACATCGAAACGGCGCGCCAGCTGTCCAGCACCATGATCGTGCTCGATGATACCCGCCACGAACCCGACAAGCCGGCCGCCACCTTCAAGGGCGCCGCCGGGCAGACGCGGTTCCAGCGCGATTTCGCCGACGTGCGCGATTGGGCCGTCGCCCAGGCGGAATATGACCAGGATGCCGACCTGGCCGAAGAGATCGCCACCCTGCAATACCGCGATCTGCGCCGCACATGCGTGGTCTACCTGGGCGAGCTGGGGCTCGACGCCCACCTGATCGCCGGCATCACCGGCCACGATATCGACGATACCCAACGCATCCTGAAAACCTACATGCCCCGCACCACGGGCAGGGCCGCCCGCGCGATCGCGCTGGCCACCGCCCGTCAGGCCCAGGATGCCGACCGCAAGGAGCAAAGCGCGTGACGCCTTCGACAACCGGCAACTATAAGCAAGCAGCTGCAGCAGAACTCGCCATTGCAATTGGCCATTTGAATGCAGCTCTGCATCTATGGTCTCCGGGTACAAAATTGTCCCCCGCAGAGGAACAGCACGACTATGAGGTGCAAGCCTGGCACCGCTTCCAAGATTTGGTCACGTCGATCGAAAATTTTTCCCGCGAAGAAGGTCCAGGTGCGTGACTATCACCGCCTTACTTCAATCGACGCTAGCCGCGCCCGAATGACGACCGCCGCCCTGCGCGCCGCGATCGAGAAGCTGGAAGAAGAGCCTTCCAACAATCGTTCCAACAATGGAGCTTATTGACACGTTATAGGCGCGAAAAACCGCAGAAATCCGTCAAAAGCTAACATTGGGAAGCTGCTGCTCTACCATTGAGCTACACCCGCTTGGGCCAGCGGCGCTTGCCACAGGGGCGGTGGGTGGTCAATTGTCTAGTTTGGCTGCTTCGCCAGTTCGGGCAATGTTTGCGGAGTGAGGACCTGGGGCAGTTTGACCGGTGCCGCAGCGCCCGGAACATACCACAGGTACAACGGCACGCCTGCCGCGCCCTGGGCGGTCAGAAACGCGGTAATGGCCGGATCGGCGCGCGTCCAGTCGCCGATGATCACGCGCACCCCGGCCTTGGCAAAGGCCTCGGCGGTTGCCGCGCGGTCGATCGCCACGCTTTCGTTGACTTTGCAGGAAAGGCACCAGTCGGCCGTGAAATAGAGGAAGACAGGCTTGCCGCTGGCCCGCGCGCGGTCGAGCGCGGCCTGGCTGAACGGCGCGGTACCCGGCAGTGCCGTGTGTCGGCTTGCCGGGTTGCCGGCGAGACGCGGCGCGCCGGCCAGCGCGGCCACGAGCAGCGCGACGGTGACCGGCGCCAGCCAGGTGATCACGCCGCGGCCGCGCCGACGCTGCCGCTCGTACCGGGCCAGCGCCAGCAGCAGCACGATGGCAAGAGCGAGCGCGGCGCCGGCAAGGCCCCATCCCCCCTGGCGCCAGGCGAGCCATAGCAGCGCCGCGACAGTGAGCCCCATCGGCACGGCCATCGCGCGGCGAAAGCGCTCCATCCAGGGGCCGGGGCGCGGCAGCAGGCGGCGCAGGGGCGGGACCAACGCGATCGCCACGAACGGCAGGGCAAGGCCCAGGCCCAACGCGGCAAATACCGCCAACCCGGCCAGCGGCGGCAGCACCAGCGCGGCGCCCATGGCTGCGGCCATGAACGGCCCCGTGCAGGGCGTTGCCACGAATGCGGCCAGAAGGCCGGTGCCGAATGCGCCGCCGACCGTTCCCACGCTTGCGCCGCCGCGCGACACCGAAAGCCCCGGCAATTCGTAAAGCCCGGCGAAATTGGCGGTGATCGCCGTTGCCAGCAGAACCAGCAGGGCAACGACACTGGGGTCCTGCAGTTGAAACGCCCACCCCACCTGCGTGCCGCCGGCGCGCAAGGCGAGCAGAACGGCGCCCAGGCCCAGGCAGGCCAAGATGACGCCAGCCCCGTAGGCAAGCCCTTCGGCACGGGCGTGACGGCCGTTGCCGCGCGCCAGGGCCATGGCCTTGAGACTGAGGATCGGGAAAACGCAGGGCATCACGTTCAGAATCAACCCGCCGACGAGCGCGCCCAGCATGGCCAGGGCCAGCATTCGCCAGGAAAACGGCGCGGGCGTGGCCGTCGCCAGCGGTGTTCCTCCCTGCGGCACGGCCCCCGGCATGGCGGTGATCGCCAGGCCGCCCGCGCCCGGCCCCAGCGCCAGCACGCCGGATATTGTTTGCGGATGTTCGGCGATGATCCCCTTGGCGCGGACCATTTCGACGATCAACCAGTCTCCCTTGCGGCGGAAGGCCTGCGCAGCGCCATAGTTGACCAGGCCCTGCCCGGCGATGAAGAAATGCGGATCGTGCAGCGACGCGCTCGCCGGATAGGGAATGGCGAGGGCCAGACCCGTCGCTGTTGCTTCGAACCGGCCGGGCCGGTCCAGCGGTGCCGGCAGGGCGGCGCGCCAGGCAGCAAAGCGGGGGTCCTGGGCACCACGCCCCACGGTGATCGTGCCCATCAGGCTGGCCCGCTCGGGCACGCAGATCTGGTCCGTGCAGGCAAGCCACCGCGCCTGCGCCGCGATCGGCAGCGTGCTGCCCACTTTGGCATCGCCCGGCAGAGTAACCGGCACCAGCACGGCATAGGCCTGCTCGTAGACATGATTCATCAGGCCCTGCACGATCAGCGTCCGGGGCACGGGAAACTGCAGGCTGCCCGCTGCGGCCCCCTTGGGCAGGGCCCAGTCGAGCGACAGCGGCAGGCCGGCATCGCCCGGGTTGCTCCAATAGCCGTGCCACCCGGACGCCGGCTCCATCAGCACGGCCATGGTTACCGTCTGACCGGGCAGGGCAGGGCCTTCGGCCAGCAGGGTGGCCCTGATGTGCGGGGTTTGCTGCGCACGCGCGACGGGCATGGCCAGTGCCAGCGGCATCAGCCACAAGACTGCAACAATCGCGCGCGATGGCAGGGCCGGATGCGCAAGGGCATCAGCCAGGCTTTTCCATAACCGCTGCAACAGGGGCACAGGTTCTCCGTTTCCGGCGCAAAGGACAGGTCGCTTGCCCCCGCGATGTACGGCACATGGCCGGCGCCGTCCAGAATGCCTTGGCACAGAAGGCATTTCGGGCGAATACCCCAACGGGGTATGGACAAGGCGCCGGCAATCCTTTGAGGTGACAGCATGCGAAAGTTTACGGCGTTTCCCGCTACGTTTCTGGCCCTTGCCGCCGCCTCGATCGGGGCGCCTGCCCAGGCCGCGCCTGAAAAGCCAGCAGCATCGGCCACGGGCCCTGCCGCGCCCGCAGTGGCGCCGCCCCGCCTGGTGATCGCGTTGGCGATCGACCAGTTTTCCGCCGATCTCTTTGCCCAGTATCGCAGCCACTTCACCGGTGGTCTGGCGCGCCTGGCCAGTGGCGCGGTCTTCCCGGCCGGTTTCCAGAGCCACGCGGCCACCGAAACCTGCCCGGGCCATTCCACCCTGCTGACCGGCGTCCACCCCGCACGCACCGGCATTATCGCCAATACCTGGATCGATCAGTCCGTCGCCCGCGCCAAGAAGGAAGTCTATTGCGCCGAGGACGAGACCAAAGCGGCGGCCGATCCCAGGGATTATGTCGCCAGCGTCAAGCACCTGCTTGTGCCCACGCTGGGCGAGCGCATGAAACAGCAGTGGCCCGGCGCGCGCAACGTGGCCGTTTCGGGCAAGGATCGCGCGGCGCTGATGATGGGCGGCCATGCGATCGACCAGGTATGGTGGTGGAAAGGCAAGGGCTTCGTGACGCTCGACGGGCGCCCCGGCCTTCCTGCCGTGGCAGAGGAGAATGCCGCCGTTTCCCGCCTTCTTGCCAAGGGCGCGCCGGCTTTGCCTTTGCCGGCCTTCTGCGCTGCGCGTGAAGGCGCGATAACGGCCGGCAGCGCCACGGTCGGCACCGGCCATTTCGCCCTTGCCCCCGGTGATGCCAATGCCTTCCGCGCGTCTCCCCGGCTCGATCGCGCCACGCTCGATCTGGCACTCAAGCTGGTCGATGCGATGAAACTGGGCCAGGGTCCTGCGCCCGACATGCTGTCCGTCAGCCTTTCCGCCACCGACTATGTCGGCCACGGCGCCGGCACCGAAGGACCGGAAATGTGCA
Source organism: Novosphingobium sp. DS6-6 (assembly GCF_057784975.1). Taxonomy (NCBI): domain Bacteria; kingdom Pseudomonadati; phylum Pseudomonadota; class Alphaproteobacteria; order Sphingomonadales; family Sphingomonadaceae; genus Novosphingobium; species Novosphingobium sp. DS6-6. The sequence continues at coordinate 204,193 of NZ_JBYNTS010000005.1, forward strand.
TCCAGCTCGCCACGGTGGACCGAGACCTGGGGACGTTCCTTGCCGCGCTCGATGCGCGCGGGATCGATTACGGCGTGGTCCTGACCGCCGATCACGGCGGGTTCGATTTGCCCGAGCGACTGAACCGCCAGGCCCTGCCCCAGGCCGCCCGGGCCGATGCCGCGCTGCTGCCCAAGGCCTTGAGCGAAGCGGTTGCGGCGCGCCTCAACCGGCCCGCGCAGGGGCTGATCCTGAGCGACGGCGTGGCCGGCGATTTCTGGGTCAAGGCCGATCTGCCCGACGCCGACAAGGCGGCAGTGGTCGAAACCGCGCGGGCCGTCCTCATGGCGCATCCTCAGGTTGCCGCCGTGTTCACCGCGCAGGAACTGGACGCGGCCCCCATGCCCAGCGGATCGCCCGAAACCTGGACATTGCTGCAGCGTGCCCGCGCCGCCTTCTATCGCCCGCTTTCGGGGGATTTCGTGGTCATGCTCAAGCGCGGGATCGTGGCCGTGCCCCAGCCGGGGCCGGGTTATGTCGCCACCCATGGCTCGCCCTGGGATTACGACCGCCGCGTGCCGATCCTGTTCTGGCGCAAGGGTATGGCCGGCTTTGAACAGCCGTCACCGGTGGAAACGGTGGACATTGCCCCCACGCTTTCGGCATGGATCGATCTGCCGGTGCCGCAAGGCGCCTATGACGGTCGTTGCCTCGATCTCGATGCGGGGCCGGGCAGCACCTGCGGAGTGAAATGATGCGCGATCTGGCGGTGGAACAGGCCCTTGCGGCCGATGTGGTGATCCTGGGCGGCGGTCTTGTCGGCATGACGCTGGCAATCGGTCTTGCCAAACAGGGCCTGTCGAGCATGGTGGCCGATTCCTCCGATCCGGCGGCGCAAACGGCGCAGGGCTTCGATGGACGTGCCTCGGCCATTTCCACGGCCAGCTGGAATCTCTACACCAACCTCGGCATGGCAGAGGCGCTGGCCCCCAAAGGCTGCCCGATCGATGCCATCGCGGTGACGGACGGCCTGAAGCCCGGCCGAATCGATTTCCGCCCACGCGCCGAAGACGGATCGCTCGGCCGCATGTATGCCAACCGCGATCTGCGCATCGCCATGTACGAAGCGGCTGCGCGCGAAAGCCTGATCACGTTCCTGCCCAGGGCGCAGGTCGTCTCGCGCGAGCGGGGCGATCACGGCGTCGCGGTGACGCTGGCCGACGGCCGCGTGCTGAGGGGCAGCCTGCTCGTCGCCGCCGAGGGACGCCGCAGCCCCACGCGCGACGAGGCCGGGTTCACGCCCGCGCGCTGGGGCTATGGCCACCGCGCCATCATCGCCGGGCTGACGCACGCACGATCCCATGAGAACACCGCTTGGGAAATCTTCTATCCCGCCGGGCCCTTTGCGCTGCTCCCCCTGCTTGACGAACCCGACGGCACCCATCGCAGCGCGCTTGTCTGGACCGTTGCCGAACGGGATGCAGCAGGCGTGCTGGCCATGGGTGACGTCGCGTTCGTGGCCGAAGTGGAAAAGCGCATGGGCGGCATGTTCGGCAGGATCGCGCTCAATGGCCCGCGCTCATCCTATCCGCTCGATTTCCACCACACCGCGCGGATCGTCGATCACCGGCTGGCTTTGGTCGGCGATGCCGCCCATGGCGTGCACCCCATTGCCGGCCAGGGCCTCAACGTGGGCCTGCGCGACGTGGCCGCGCTGGTGGAAGTTCTGGCGGAAGGCGCGCGGCTGGGGCTGGAGCCGGGCGACGCCCAGCTCCTTGCCCGCTACGAACGCTGGCGCGCGGCCGATACGTTCATGGTCGCCGCCGCCACCGATGCGCTCACCCGCCTGTTCGGCCTGCCCGGCCGCCTGCCCAGCATGGCGCGCCGGCTGGGCATGGCCGGCGTCCAGCGGCTCCCCGCGCTCAAGCGCTGGTTCATGGACGAGGCACGCGGTGTCAACGGCAAGCTTCCCGATCTGCTCAAGGCCTGATGCCTCTGCCTTTTGACTGGGGCGGCACGGTAACGCCTCCGCATCCGATATATCCCTTAAGCGTTGTCCCTTATCCGGCCCATAAAATCAAAGGCCAAAAACATCAGGATTTCCGGGCTTTTCCACGCCGTGTTTTCCCGGCGCTTTCCTGTTCCGATTGTGTTCTACGCTCGAATTTGAGCATTGCGGCCTTGCTCATACCCTTCTGCTCGATGCCCTTGGCGTAGTGCTCGACCATCTGGAACGTCTGCCCAGTGATCGATGCGACTTCGGCAACAGTGCATCCTGCCATCAGGAGCGAATTGACGGCATTCTTGCGCAGGCCGTGCGGCACTGTCTGGTTGCCAAGCTCTTTCGTGAAGGCTTGCAAGTGCCGGCGCAGGCGTTGCGTGCGCAGCGGCTTCCCGTTCTCGTCGGCAAGAATTGTCAGACCGCGCTTTGGGGTGCGCTGTAATTCGGTGGCCAGTCGGGAATGCAACGGCACGTGAAGCCGCTTCCCCGTCTTCTCCTGGCGAACCTCGATCGCACCTTCGGTGATATGATTCCAGCGCATTCCACAAACGTCCCCGATGCGCTGGCCGGTGAAGTAGAGCAAATGGACAGCGAGGCGCACCGTGTCGTCGTCGGATGCAAGGCCAGCGTGAAGCGTCGCTTCCGGCCAGGGCTGGTGAGTTCCAATCTTCTCCCGCTCGATATCGGCCGTGGGACGAAGCTCGGTCTTGCCGCGCCGACGCGCCCAGGCATACAGCGCGGTAATCGAGCTCAAGAAGGCGTTGGTTGTGGCCGGGGGATAGTGTTCCGCCTCGATCGCGGCGCGCACGTCTGCGGGGTGAAGGTCGTTGACGGGAAATTCGCCAAGAACGCTGGCGGCCTTGGCGAGCTGGATGCGGTAAAGCTGTTGCGATGCCGCCGCCAGCTTGGCGAAGTCCGCACCGTCAAGATACTCTTGGATCAACGCTGCAACGCTAAAGGCAGTCGCTGAACGCTTCGCGCGCACTGCCTTATGCGAAGCGTAGCTATCCCAGAAACCTACGCTGTACGGCTTCGGGAGCGGCGCATAGACGGGTTTCCCGTTCTTCGTCTGGCCGGTGTTGAAATAGGCGTACCACTGGCCGCGGGCCTTCACAAATTTGACGTGTTCAAGCGGGGCGGGCTTGCGGCTCATGCCGAAAGCCCGGCTCGCTGGTGGAGCTTTTGCCGGTAGGCTGGCATCGCCGCATCGCCGGTAAGCACGTCCAGGGCCTTATCCAGCGCGGCCTTGCGCCAATGCTCCCGCCCGCCAAAGCTCACGCCGATCGGCAACCGGCCCGCTGCGACTTCCCGCTCGAAGGCAGGTTCGGACAGATCGCAGTATTCGGCGGCCGTCTTCCGTGTCATCATTTCGGGCCAGCGTGCTTTCATGCCGCAACCTCGCCGGGGCGCTGGGCACGCGGATTCCACCCTTCGACCTGGCGCACTTCATCGGCATCCAGAACGCCGGTTTCCAGCGCAATCTTATGGGCGTTCCACCGTGTTGCCGGGTCGCCCCGCAAGAAGCCGGACAGATCCAGCTCAAGTTCGAAAGTGCCGCTTGTGGGGAACACGCTGCGGGCAAACTCCGCCTCGATCTTGCGTGCCCACGGCGCCAGCGTGAACATGGCAAACCAGCGTCCGGCCGTTTCTGAATTGGTGAAGGTGTTGTGGCTGTAATCCTGGACCAGGGGCGGCGGCACCTGGAAAAGGCGGCAGATTTCTTCCACGCCAAACTTGCGGGTTTCCAGAAGCTCGGCGTCCTCCGGCGAAATTTGGGCCGGCACCCACTCAAGGCCATTATCTAGGACCGCGATCCGGCCGGCGTTGCTGGTGCCGGTCATTCTGGCATTGAACTGATCGCGGATGTTTTGAAGGTTTGCCGGAGACATCATGCCAGTGGCACGAATGAACCCGCTCGGCTGCGCCCCATTGTTTAGAAAGCTGCGCGCGAATGCGTTGCTGGCTTGCACCGCGTCAACGGCCTCGCCAGCGCGCGACAAGCGCGAGCGGCCGACCAGGCCGTCATCGGTGCGGTCGCGCAGGTGGATGACTTCACCTTGCAACAGGCGCCGAACATAGCCCCGCGCGTCGGCCACGTCATAGGCGAGACGGCCACTGGAAAGGCGCAAGACGCTGACTGTTGCCCAGGGGATGAATCGCAATCCCGCCAGGCCGCCGTTCGGGCTCCGCAGCACTTCGGCCAGGCCGTTGCCGGTGAGCAGGGCGGACGCGACCAGGTGCTCAAGAAAGTCCGGCCACGTCATGGTGTCGTTCACGCCCTGGCGCGTGAGGCGCGAGAGCGGATGCCCCAGGGCTTCCATGCGGGCATCGCCATCGCGCCGGTAGACCAGCGCGGGAATGCTGGCGAGCGACGTGGCGATCACGGTGGAGCATGCCAGCACGGCCGAAAGGTTTTCGTGAGCATGAGCCGACATGGCGCCGAAATAGCCCTGCCCGGGTGCGAGAGCCGACCACGAAGGATCGGCGCGACGGCGCTCCAAACCGAAGCGCGCAAGAATGCGGTCAGCCAATTGCACGGGCAACCTCCGCAAGAATGATGGCACGACGGCGCCGATCGGCATCGAGCGATGGGCGGCCGCGCAAGGCGATCGACGTATCGGGATAAGCTGGCCAGGCGGAAACGACGCTGATTTCGCGCAGATCCACCGCCCGCAAGGTGCGGTGCTCGCCCTGCCAGCTTTCACCGCCCTTGGGCACAAGGAAGCCGAAGCTCATGCCGCCCAGGTCATTGCGTTCGGCCAGGGCCAGCACGTCGCGGCCGGCCGCCGTGTCCGGCAGATCGAGCGAGAAAGACAGGCCCTTGCTGTCTTCCACCAGGCGCAACGTGCCCGATCGCGTGCGGCCCAGCACTTTGCCGGGATCGTGATCGAGCAGCGCCAGCACGTCGCCGCCCAGGGCGGCGCGAAAGGCGCCCGGCGCGATCGTTTCCACGATCGCGCCAAGGCGCGCTTGCGTGCCGAAGGTGGCGGCATAGCCCTCGATCATCCGCCCGCTTGCGCGAACCTCGGTAAAGGCGCGGCGTTCCAGGGTGACCGCCGCCATATCAGGCCACCGCATCCTTGATCGCGGCAAAGCTCTCCACATACCGAACGCCGATATCCGTGGTGAGCATGGCGCGGATCGAGACGTTGCCCTTGGCATAGGCGCTCGATTCGTAGGGGTTCACCAGCAGGTCGAAGGCAGACCAATAGGCGATGATCAGATCGGCCCAGTTGCCATAGATCACGGCCGAAAGGTTGGTGCCCGTGCCCTTGGTCAGGTTGCTGGGCACCTGGCTGGAAAATTCCACCCGCTCGCCGGCGAACACGCCATCCGGGCCGAAGCCCAGGTAATTGTTCTGGCCATCCTTGAGCTTGGACGCGGCCGCCTTGACCTTGAGCGAGGTCAGGAAGCCGCGCGACGTATTCGGCGCATCGGTGATATCGACCTTGCCGATCAGGTCGCGCGTGGCATCCGCCGTCAACGCGGCGCCATTCGTGCCCATGGCCACCGAACCGATGCCGGCGGTATTGAGAATGCCGGTCGGCTCGGCGCCGGAACCGCTGCCATTGATCGCGGCGCGATCGACCAGTGCGGCCAGCATATAGGCGAAGTCGTTGCGAACCAGGTTCTCCACGTCCACGCTGGTCTGCATCAGCATGTTGCGGCTGATTTCGGTCAGGCCACCGGCATGCTTGGGCGTCAGGCTGATTTTCTTGAAGCCGTTGACCGAACCGGACAGCGCCGTGTCTTCGGCCACCCATCCGGTAGTGAGCGAGTCCTTGAGGCCAGGAATGTCGATATTGCCGACCAGGCCTGAAAGCACAGTGGCACCCAGCCCCTGCACCTTGAGCGCGGCGCGCAGACGGTCGAACATCATTTCGCCGTGCAGCTCGGTCGCCACCAGATTGCCACCCACTGCGCCGCTCGGCGTGGTGGTGGTCAGAGCAGCGCGCCGCTCCAGGAAGATTTCGAGCGGGCACAGCACGCCCTCGGCCGAAGGCTTGCCGGCGCGCTTGAGCAGCTCGGGCTGCACTTCGCGTTCGAAGCCATAATCGTGCCCGCCCACGCCGGCCTGCATCGCCATGGCGCGCACCAGAGAAAAGCGCTTGTGCAGTTCCCCGGAAAGTTGGGCATCGCCGCCGATCGGTTGGCCCGGCTCGACACGCTCGGCTTGGTCGATCTTGCGAGCGCGGGCGATCTTGGCATCGAGCGCCCGAAGCTCGGTTTCGGCCGCATCGAACGCGGCGCTATCATCGGCGGTGTGAGCAGCATTCATGCGATCCACGATCGCGCTGCGCTGCTCGATAAGGTCGGAAGTCTTCATCCAAATTGCCTTTCAATCTGGCCGGGGCCGAAGCCCCGGCACGTTGATATTCGACTGTCTCTCGACGTTGATGGCCGACCGTCTCCCGACGTTGGCAAAGTGCATCATTCTACGCCGGTGGCTTCGGCGTGAGTGATCTCGATGCGGTAAAGCGGCTTGCGGCCAGCGCGGTCGAAAATACGCTCCGCGAGCACCCAGCAATCGATCACCTGGAAATGGTCGATCATGTTCTCGACCTGATAGTTTTCCAAAGCGTCGATTGAGGCGACGCGCAAGAATTGCGGCGCAGCGCCTGGTTCAAGAACGTGGGCCAACAGATATCGCCCGGCTACGCCCCTAACGGCGCCATTTTCGAGCAACATGTCCTTTAGCGACTGTGGGGCGCCACATTGATCGTCAATTTCGATCGCCTCACGGATCGACCAAAGGTGACCGGCAGTCGGCATCACTGCCGCGATCGCCAAGTCGAGACATTGCTTGACGCTGATTCCTCCGTCGGAAAACCGCTTAAGCACGGACATGACAATCAGGTCACGAACATCGAACCGCGCCCATCCGCCATTGTTGTTCGCAGGCAGGATTTCTCGCCGCCGCCAGTCCCGCTGCATGGACAGAGAAACGCCGGTGACCTCGGCGGCCTCGCTAGGCGAAAATTCGCGCTGAATGTTCTCGGTTCTGTAAGCCATAGTGAGGCATCTACCACGCTTTTAAAAACCGTGTCAAATCCCACGGTATGCTTCACATCGTTCCAAGTCCCACTCGATCATTTGAGCTACCGTGTGCGCGGGCGCCGGCAGTGCAAATCCGCCAGCATCGAACTGAACCAGCTTGAGTTTGGCCAGGATGGCACTCGGGCAGAACACGCCCTGAAGCATCACTTCGTTGAACTTTGCGTCCACAGCTTCATTGAAGAAGGCTTCCCGTTCGGGCGTTCCATCGGGAATTTTTTCCCACTCCGCTTCCAGGGCCTCGAGTTCCGCATGCAATTGCCAGAAGCGCCGATTCGCTGTCTCGCGCGAGGCGGCCATACGCTCGACCAGCTGGTGTTCGGCGGTGATCGTGGTGTGCATGTTCATGGGTTCAGCGTCCTTTGTGGGCAGCGCCTGGCCCAATGCCGGCGCAGCGAGAGGAAGCGAAACCGCAGACGCTACCGCAATGCCGCCCAGGACGGAGCGACGCGAAACAGCGGATGATTCGTCGAAAATTCCGGTCGCACGGGTGCCGTGCGCCCTGCTAGGGGCGTGCTTAGCCATGAGCGTCTCCTGTAAAGACGGTTGTGGTCAGAGCCGGGCGGGAAGCGCCAACTTCCCCTCGGCTCGTTTTTGTGTTAGCGCCAAACCATGGCTCGGTCAATTCGCGTTTACAGGAAAACCAATCGGTCGGAACAGCCCGGTCAAATGGTTGGCGTTCGCCTTCAACCAGACCAACTCGCCAAGCTCGATACGTGGATTGCGGCTCAATCGGATCGGATGTCGCGGCCTGAAGCAGTGCGAAGAATTCTGATGGAGAAACTCAATGAGCCTATTTGAAGTTGGCAAAGAGTATTATCTTGATTTCGGAACAGTAGAGCATTCGCATATCCGCAAAATTATGGTCATTGATGCCAAAGAGAATTGGATCAAGATCGTTGAAAATGGTTCAGAAGAGTTACTGAACACTCTGTCTCCGTTGATTCTATCGGCGAAAGAAATGACGCCAATCGACATGAGCAGCAAATTTGCACCGCCCGCGCCACCTCCAGGCGCTATTTAAAGCCACACAATTCCCGCGCCCTGATAGACCGCTTGCCCCTCGTCGCGGCTCGATAGGCCTATGGCCATGATCGCCGCGACCACGGGATCGACACGGTCGATCGAGCGATTCTTGCTCGGCTTGCGCAGGCCGGCCGGATCCGTTTCATAGACCAGGTTGCCGGCCGCCCAGCGCAGCACGGGATGCATGCCATGCTGCAGCTTGCCGGATAGCATGGCTGTTTCGAAGGCATCCACCGCGGGGCCCATGTCCCGATAGCCCTGGCCCCAATCCTTTAGCGGCAGTTGCATGCCTTCCCGATTGAGGATGGCACGCAGCTCGGTCATTCCCCATCGGTCGTAGGCGATGCCGCGCACGTCGAAGCGATGCGTCACTTCGGCCAGGCGCGACGCAATGAACGTTTTGTCGATCGCCTTGCCCGGCGTGGGCTCGATCAGCCCCTGTTTCGCCCAAGTGCGGTAGGGCACGCGGTCGGTTTCCTCGCGCTCGGCCATGTTGTCCTTCGGGCACCAGGTGAACAGCACCAGAGCGCCATCGTCTTCCGGGAAATAGAGCGCCAGGGCGGAAAGGTCGCGCGTGCTGGACAGATCGAGCCCGCCATAGCAGGGCCGCCCGGCCAGGGCGTCCAGATCAAACTTCCCGCCGCACAGCTCCCACTCTGCCGGGTTGATCGCCTTCGGCTCGGCATCGACGCGCTGGTTTAGGTAGAGGTTGCGAAAGGCCGGTTCGAAGGTCGGCATGCGCTGCGCTCGCCGCGCTTCCTCGGCCAGCTCGCGTTCAGAGCGGAACTTGCCTAGCGCCGGATTGGCCAGCGGCCAGACCGCCGGATCGAACGGGTCGGCATCATCGGGCACGGCATAGACGGCGCCGTGAAAGCTATCGTCCTCGATCTCGCCCGAAACGATGCGGCCGGAATAATCGACCAGCTCGCTCATGATGTTTTCGGCGCGGGGCGATTGCGTGCCGATCACCAGCAAAAGCGGCTGCGAACGCTTGCCCAGGCTGGTGCGCAGCACGTCGAACAACTCGCGCGATTGCCACTGCGCCAGCTCGTCGCAGACCACGAACGACGACGCAAGGCCGTGGACCGACTTCCCGTCGCTCGCCAGGGCGCGATAGATCGAGCCGGTAACGGCGTCCTCGATCACCTTGTTGAACGTGCGCACGTTGAGCCGTGCCGCCATCCAGGGCGTGGCCATGATGGTCGCTTCCATCTCGGCAAAGATCAGCGCGGCCTGTTCCTTGGTCGCAGCGGCCGAATAGCACTCGCCGCGCTGCTCGGCTTCCGGCCCGACCAGGTGCGCCAGGGTAAGGCCGGCGCAAAGCACCGTCTTGCCGTTGCCGCGTGCCACCGAAAGCAGGCCAGTGCGCACCTGGCGAAGGCCGTCTTCGCCATCGCTGTAGATCGCAAGGATCCAGTCCCGTTGGAATGGCTCAAGCTGGACCGTGCCGCCAACGCCAAAGCCCTTGGTGACCGGCAGGGACTCTATGAATGCCACCACTCGCTCGCCGCGCGTCAGGCCCGCCCGCTGCCATGGCAGGGCACCCGGCTGCTCGGGATTGCGGTTAAACAGATTGGCCTCGATCGGCGTCGCCAACGCCGCCGCTGCTTTCTGCCGCCCAGACCCTGGCCCACGCTTGCCCATACTCGATTAATCGCCTTTTTAGATTAAGCCCAAGTCAAACTAACTATTTTCGGTGTTGGATGGGTGGTGTTGACCGGTCAGCTCCGAGAGATTTCCTGTCAGGTAATCGACAGAAGCGATCAATCACCATGACGCCGTGCCCATGGATGGCTCGTATCGAGAGGCAGGCCGTTGGCATCGCAGCCACGTCGCGGCTTGGTGGTTCGGGCTGCACCAGCTTCGGGAGAGCGGGCTGTCTTGGCACTGTGGCAGCGCCAGCACAGGCTTGCCAGTTCCGGCAATGGCGGGAACGGGTCGCCGCCCTGGCTGACTGCGCGACGATGATCCACGCATGTCGCCTTGGCTCGCCGGCCGACGCTGGCGCAGTCTTCGCACATGGGCTTCGATGCCAGCTTCGAAGCGCGCAATTCCTTCCACTGCGGCGTGTTGTACGGCCATTTAGCCACGATCTTCCTCCAGTGCCTTTGCCAATTTCTGCATGCGGCGGCGCAGTTCATCACGGTTTTCGAAAAAGCGTTCAGGGTCACGCCAGTCCGGGGACAGGCGTGACAGGTCGCGCGCGATCTCGCGGGCTATGCCTGCTGGTTTCATGGGTCGGTCTCCTCGTCGGAGGTCCAGTCGAGTTCATCGTCTGGCGGCGCGCCCCATTCGAATATGTCAGGCGCGGGGGCTTCAAAGGCCCCGCCTGACATATACGTAGTATATGGAGGGGGGTTAGCGCGCAGGGTTGGCGCAGGGTCGGCGCAAGTGTTTTCAATGACTTGCGGATGATTTGGCGCAGGGTCAGCGCAGGGGGTCAGCGCAGGGGTTGGCGCAAGTGTTTTCAGTAACTTAGTCGAAGGGTTGGCGCGGTTTGGCGCAAGCTGAATGCCCTGCTTCCAATGGCGATTTTCACCCTTCCAAAGCGGTTTATCCAGCTCGATTGCCCCTGTGTGCAACAGGCGTTCAAGCGCCCTGGCGAACGCTTCTTCCTTCGTTCCTTTGCCCTCGATCATCCCTGCAAAGACCTTCGGCGCGTAGTTCACACCTGGCACGTGTGAGACTGCGCGACGGTCTTTCGTTGCCTTCGCGAGGCAGCGCAAAAAGGCATCGTTTTCCGCCTGTGCGACACTGACTTCGCGAAGCTGGGCACCCATGCTTTCGGGAATGTCCTGTTCGAGCATGAACGTGCCCGCGTGCCAGCGCATGACGATTGCAGTACCCTTTTCGGAATAGTTCGATTTCGGGCGCAGCAGTTCGCGCGCGCCAGGATCTTCGGCGCCGTCGTCGCTGGTGTGTGGCTTAAGGTAGAGGCGGGCGCGAAAGGCATTCTCCCACGCTGTAGAGCCCGAATACTCGTCACCGTTCTTGTTGGGGTGACCGACCAGCAGCACCGTGCCGGCCATGCGCTTGGCGAGTGCGCCCAGCATGCTTGCGAAGGTCGTTACCTCAGTGCGCGCGTTCTCGTTGCCGGCGAACAGGTGGGCGACGTTATCGAGCACCAGAAGGCCGACGCCCTCGCGCTCCACCGTGTGGCGAATGCTCGACCAGGTGGTAGTTTCATTCATCGTGCCGTCGCGCTCGAAAGCGGCCACGGCGTTGTCCACGTGGCCGAAGCGCGAGGCGAGCAGCAGCTTGCCGGATAGCTGGCCGATATCGACACCCAAGCCGGCGCAGATCGCGGCCTGGCGCCTGTGCAACTCGTCCACGTCATCTTCGCACGTCAGGTAAAGAGCCTTGCGCGGTTCGGCATGAACGCCGAGAAACGGCAGACCCAACGCGATGCACGTGCAAAGCACCTGTGCGAGCAGCGATTTGCCAGTGCCACCCGCGCCTGTGAGATAGGCGGCATGGCCTTCGGGAAGCCAATCCGGCAGCGTCCAGCGTCGTTCGGGTGGTGCGATGCCTGCCCAGCTCGCAGGATCGATCGTGCCGATCGTGACCGGCGAAGGCCCGCCTCGGCGTTCCCATGCGGCGGCATCCGCTTCAAGGCCGGCCCAATAGTCAGGCTGGCCGTTCATGCAAGCACCCGCAATTCTTCCACCTGGTCGGCCAGCTTAAGCAGGCCAAGCATGTAGGCCAATGCCTTGGCCAAGGTATCGAGCGAGGCGGGCCGATAAATCCAATAACCGGCCGCTTCGGTGACCATATTGCAAAGGTCGCGGGCATGCTGGCTTTCAGTCTGCACCAGCTTGAAGCAAGCCGCGTTCCGGCACGTCCTGATACGGCGGCGCAGATCGTATTCGGCCGGGGGGATTGGTCCGAGAAACGCTCTAATGTCGTCTTGGGCGGGCGCAGAAATGGGAGCCGGGACCGTCATGCAGGTGTTTTCCAGCGCGCAGCTAACCCATTGGCTTTATTCAGGGGTGTTTTCCCGGCACATTTTGGAGGAATGGCGGAATTCGGCCAAAAAGGGGCGATTTCCTTTATCCGGCCCTTAAGAATCGTCCTATAAGCGCGGCATCATGATCGACAACGCGCCCAGAACCATTCTCCTCGTTTTCGGCACCCGGCCCGAAGCCATCAAGATGTTCCCCGTGGTCCATGCCTTGCGCGCCGATGGACGCTTTCGCGTGGTCACCTGCGTCACGGCGCAGCATCGCGGCATGCTCGATCAGGTGCTCGCCATCGCGGGTATCACCCCCGATCACGATCTTGACCTGATGCGCCCCAACCAGACACTCGATGCGCTGACGGCCGCTTTGCTCACCGAAATCGGCAAGGTGATAGATGCGGAACGGCCGGATTGGGTCGTCGTCCAGGGCGATACCGCCACGGCAATGGCCGGCGCGCTGGCTGCCTATTATCGCAAGATTCCGCTCGCCCATGTCGAGGCTGGGCTGCGCAGCCACAATATCTATCACCCCTGGCCGGAAGAGGTGAACCGCAAGATCATCGGCACCATCGCCGCGCTGCACTTTGCCCCCACCGAAACCGCGGCCGCTGCCCTACGTGGCGAAAACGTCGATCCGGGCACGATCCATGTCACCGGCAATACCGTGATCGACGCATTGCACTGGGTTACCGGGCGGATTGCGGCGGAGCCGGCGCTGGCCGGCGGTCTGGCAGAGCTGGAAAGCCGCTTTGCCGGCAAGCGCCTGATCGGCGTGACCAGCCATCGCCGCGAAAACTTCGGCGGCGGCCTCGAAGCGATCGCGGGCGCGGTCCGCACGCTTGCGGCCCGGCCGGACGTGGCCATCATTTTCCCGGTTCACCCCAACCCCAACGTCCGCGCCGTGATGGACGCGGCGCTTTCCGGCCTGCCCAACGTGGCCCTGATCGAACCGCTGGACTATCCGCACTTTGCCCGCCTCCTCGCTATCAGCGAGATCATGCTGACCGACAGCGGCGGCGTGCAGGAAGAAGCGCCAGCTTTGGGCAAGCCCGTGCTCGTCATGCGCGAAACCACCGAGCGCCCGGAAGGGGTGGCGGCCGGCACGGCCAGGCTCGTCGGCACCGACGCGGCGCGGATCGTGGCGGAAGCGAGCCTCTTGCTGGACGATCCCGCCGCCTATGCCGCCATGGCGCGGGCGCACAATCCGTTCGGCGATGGGCATTCTGCCGCGCGCATTGCCGATCTGCTGGCCCGATAGGCTTGCCGCATGCGAAGGACCCGCGAATGGTCAGGCACGTCCGCGCCGGGTTATGCGACACCGGGTTAGCGGTTGCGGCGGGCAATCCAACCGGCGTAGATGGCGGAAACCTTTGAAGAAACCATGCCATGCCTGCGAGATACGAGCTAATTCTCTGTGACATTTCCGGAGAGCACAAGCCGGTTGCCCGATTTTCGTCTTCCAGCCCGTTCATGCCGCTGTCGGTCGGCGAGCGTTTCGACGATCACGGGTGGGATCGCCTCGATGGCGTGGGCAGGATCGCCGACGAAGCCAATCCCCTCCGCTATATCGTGTTTGCGACGAAGCATACGGTTGCGATGCGGGCGGCGAACTCGTCTATCAGCTCTGGGTCAATCTGCAGCCGTTCAGCGGCCCGCGCTCTCCTGCATGGGGGCACGGCGATCCGGTGGGTTAGGCGGCATCTGTCCACGCCGCCTGGCGCCGGCTGCGATCATCCTTCGGTTTGGCGAACGCACGGGAATCCCGTATGTCCGCATGGTGATGCGATTCATCCCATATTCGTGGCTGATTTTTGCCAGTCTCGCGCTTGCGAGCTGCGACATCGCGCCACGCGCACAGCCATCACCGCGGGGAGCCGTCCCGATGACCAATCCGGTTGTCCACTTCGAAATTCCCGTTTCCGACATGGATCGGGCGGTCCGCTTCTATGAACGCGTGTTCGGCTTTGCCCTGCAACGCGCGACGATCGACGGATACGACATGGCGTTCTTTCCGCGCACGGAGAGCGCATCGGGCGCCAGCGGCGCACTGGCCAAGGGCGATGTCTATGTGCCGGCAAAGACCGGACCGGTCCTCTATTTCGACGTGCCTGCCATCGATCCTGTGCTGGAACGCGCCCGCGCGCAGGGGGCAAAGGTTCTCTATCCCAAGAAACACATTGGGGACGGCGGCTACGTTGCCGAGTTCGAAGACAGCGAGGGCAACCGGATCGCGGTCAGCGCGGCCGCCGACTGACGCCGCCGCGCGCTGTCATCACGCGTCGTTCGTCAGTGCCGACCCGCTACCAATGGCTCCCACCAGTCTTCCCGCGCCAAGTACCACGCCAGGGTTTCGGCAAACCCCTGCGCGAAATCGCGTGCCGGCGCATAGCCTAACGCCGCACGTGCCTTGCGCTCGTCGATGGCATAGCGGCGATCGTGGCCGGGACGGTCGGCCACGAAAGTCTTGAGGCTGGCACTGTGGATGCCGCGTGCGGCGGGCGCCCGGGGAAAGCGGCGGGCAAGCGCAGGGTCGGCGGCGAACGCGGCGTCGACCCCGGCGCAGATCGCGTCCACCACGGCAAGGTTGGGCAGTTCCTGCCCGCCGCCGATGTTATAGGTTTCGCCCGACGTCCCCTTTTGCAGCGCCAGGGCAATGCCCTGGCAGTGGTCGGCCACGTGCAGCCAGTCGCGCACGTTCTGCCCGTCGCCATAGATCGGCAGGGGGCGGCCCGTCAGGCAGTTGAGCGTGAAAAGCGGAATGAGCTTTTCGGGAAACTGGAAAGGCCCGTAATTGTTGGAACAATTGGTGGTGACGGTATCCAGGCCATAAGTGTGATGATAGGCGCGCACCAGATGATCCGATGCAGCTTTTGACGCGGCATAGGGCGAATTGGGCGCATAGGGCGTCGTTTCCGCAAAGGCCGGATCGTGGGGGCCGAGCGAGCCATAGACCTCGTCGGTGGAAACATGATGAAATCGGTGCGGCCGGCCGCTGCCTTGGTCCAGCCACACGGCGCGTGCCGCTTTTAGAAGGCTGTGCGTGCCCGTCACGTTGGTGGCGATGAAAGCGTCCGGCCCGATGATCGACCGGTCCACATGGCTCTCGGCGGCAAAGTGCACGATGCGGTCTATGCTACGCCTGGCCAGCAGGTCGGTCACCAGAGCGGTGTCGGCAATGTCCGCCACGACCAGATCCACCCCGTCAAGCCCGTGCAGGTTGGCCGGGTTTCCGGCATAGGTCAGCGCGTCGAGCACCACGATGGCATCGTCGGGCGCATGATTGCGCCAGAAATGCACGAAATTGGCGCCGATGAAGCCTGCCCCGCCGGTGATCAGGATCGTACCCACGGGTTTGCGTCACCCCTGCGCCAGATGCGGCGCGGCAGCAGTCGAAAAGGCCGCTTCTCCGCGCAGCAGGCCGCGCAGGTATTCGCCATAGCCGCTCTTGCGCAAAGGGGCGGCCAGGGCTTCCAGCTGGGCATCGTCGATAAAGCCCTGACGCCAGCAGATTTCCTCGGGGCAGCAGATTTTCAGGCCCTGCCGCTCTTCCGTCACACGCACATAAGTGGCCGCGTCCAGCAGCGATTGGTGCGTGCCGGTGTCCAGCCAGGCATGGCCACGCCCAAGGATTTCGACGTTGAGCTTGTCCGCCTCGAGATAGCGGCGGTTGAGATCGGTGATTTCCAGTTCGCCCCGCGTGCTGGGCTTCAGGTCGCGCGCCAGTGCCACGGCATCTCCGTCATAGAAATAGAGCCCAGTCACCGCATAGTTGGATCGCGGCCGGGCAGGCTTTTCCTCCAGGCTCAGCACGCGGCCTTCCCGTGAAAATTCCACCACGCCATAGGCCGTCGGATCCTGCACGCGATAGCCGAACACGGTGGCGCCGTCGGCGCGCATGGCGGCACCCTGCAACAGTTGCACCAGCCCGTGTCCGAAAAAGATGTTGTCGCCCAGGATCAGAGTGGAAGGCGCATCGCCCACGAACGCCGCCCCGATGTGATAGGCCTGCGCCAGGCCCGCCGGCTCGGCCTGCACGGCATAGTGCAGGCTGATGCCCCACGCGCTTCCGTCCCCCAGCGCTTCGTGAAACGCAGCCGCATCGCGGGGCGTCGTGATCACCAGAATGTCGCGAACGCCCGCCAGCAGCAGCGTGGAGAGCGGATAATAGATCAGTGGCTTGTCATAGACCGGCATCAGCTGCTTCGACACGCCCTTGGTCAACGGATAAAGCCGCGTGCCCGATCCTCCCGCCAGAATGATGCCCTTGCGCAACGTGCTGTGCCTTTGCTGTCTGTCCTGCCCGGATAAGGAACATTCCTAAATTTGCGGTTATTTCCGCCGCTTTCGCCAGATCAGCACCCCGGCCACCGGCACCGCCAGCATCACGGCGGCCACGGCCGCCACCTTTGCTACGGCCATGGCTATTCCGGAAAGCAGGAACAGCACGATTTCCAGCGTGGCTTTCAGCATGGGCGGGGCAGGCGCTGCATCCTGTCGAAACGGCGGAACGGCACCCCTTGTGCCTCGCAATCACGAAAATCCGCCCTGGCTTGACGGCGATACTCCAAAAATGCCTTGCGGGCAGCCGGAAAGGCATAGGCTCATCGCCGGCAAAGATCTTTCTTGCCAAGCGTGTCAACCATGCACGGCGGCGTGCCGGATGGCCACGCTGCAACACCCCTTGCCCGCGCCGCGCCGGCACCGTAAAGCGCGCGCACTTCTTCATCGCAGACGGGGCGATATTTCACGCATGACCGCCACTCCCAAAACGGCCGCGCTGATGGCGCGCGGCGCTGCCTTTCTGGGCACCGAGCACGCGGTCCTGTGCGGCGCGATGAGCTGGGTATCGGAACGGAACCTGGTGGCCGCGATCAGCAATGCCGGCGGTTTCGGCGTGATTGCCTGCGGGGCGATGACGCCTGACCTGCTCGATGCGGAAATCGCCGGTGCCAAAGCACTGACGCAAAAGCCTTTCGGTGTAAACCTCATCACCATGCACCCGCTGCTGTTCGATCTGATCGCAGTCTGCCAGAAGCATGGCGTTGGCCATGTCGTGCTGGCCGGGGGCATTCCGCCCAAAGGCAGCGTGGAAGCGATCAAGGCTTTCGGCGCCAAAGTCATCGTGTTCGCCCCCACGATCGCGCTGGCCAGAAAGCTGTTCCGTTCGGGCGCCGATGCCTTGGTGATCGAAGGCAGCGAGGCCGGCGGCCATATCGGCCCCGTATCAACCTCGGTACTGGCGCAGGAATTCCTGCCCGCGCTGGCCGCCGATCATTTGGTTTTCGTGGCGGGGGGTATCGGCCGGGGAGAGGCCATCGCCGCTTATCTGGAAATGGGCGCGGCCGGCGTGCAGCTGGGCACGCGCTTTGCCTGCGCCAGCGAATCGATCGCGCATGCGGCGTTCAAGCAGGCTTTTTTCCGCGGCAATGCGCGCGATGCGGTGGCGTCCGTCCAGGTCGATCCACGCCTGCCGGTCATTCCCGTCCGCGCGTTGCGCAACAAGGGGACCGAGGAATTCACCGCCAAGCAGATCGAAGTGGCGCGGCGGCTCGACTCCGGAGAGCTGGACATGGTCGCGGCGCAGCTCGAAATCGAACATTTCTGGGCCGGCGCCTTGCGCCGCGCGGTGATCGATGGTGACGTGGAACGCGGCTCCCTCATGGCGGGCCAGTCGGTGGGCATGGTCACGAAGGAAGAACCGGTTGCCGCGATCATGGCGCAATTGCTCACCGAAAGCGAAGCCGCGCTCGATCGCCGGTAATCGCAAGGCGCTTGGAACGGGGGAAGGTCATGACGCATCGGGCATCGCTGGGATTTGTCTTTGCCATCGTGCTGATCGACATGCTGGGTTTCGGCATCGTCATTCCGGTGTTCCCCGGGCTGATCATGCATCTTGCCCAGGTTTCGATCACCCAGGCGGCCGAATATGCCGGCTGGCTGGGGGCCGGCTATGCCGCGATGCAGTTCATTTTCGCGCCGGTGATCGGCAACCTGTCGGATCGCTTTGGCCGGCGGCCGGTGCTGCTGGCAGCGGTTCTTGCCTTGAGCCTCGATTACCTACTCCAGGCTTTCGCGCCTTCGATCAGCTGGCTCGTCGCCGGGCGGATCATTGCCGGAATAACCGGCGCCAGCTTTTCCGCCGCCTATGCCTATATCGCCGATGTCACGCCGCCGGAAAAGCGAGCGGCAAGCTTTGGCCTGATGGGCATGGCGTTCGGCATCGGCTTCGTGATCGGCCCGGCGGTGGGCGGCCTGCTCGGCACGCTGGGGCCACGCGTGCCGTTCATGGCCGCCGCAGGCCTCAGTCTGACCAATTTCCTGTTCGGTTTCTTTACTTTGCGTGAATCGCTAGACCCTGCGAACCGGCGGCCGTTCGATTGGCGGCGGGCCAATGCGCTGTCCAGTCTGCGGGCGCTCAAGGGGCAAAGCGGTCGCGTGCTATGGTTCGTCGCGGCGCTGGGCGCATGGCAGCTTGCCAATGTCGCCTATCCGGCGATCTGGCCTTACATGGCCATCGCCGCTTACGGATTTTCCACCAGGGACGTGGGCTTGGCCCTTGCCGTGGTCGGGCTGTCGTCAGCGGTGTTCCAGGGCCTGGGCATGCGTTTCATAGTACCACGACTGGGCGAACGGCGCGCGGTGATCCTGGGGGTTGCGGCGCTCGGCGTGTCGGCGGTGCTTTACAGCCTGGTGCACGAGGTCTGGGAAGTCTATCTCGCCATTGTCATCGGCTCGTTCCAAGGGGCGGTCATGCCGTCGATTTCGGCCATGAGCAGCCGTGCGGTCGATGCGCGCAGCCAGGGCGAATTGCAGGGATCGGTGCAGTCGATCGGGTCGATCGCCCAGATCGTCGGACCGCCGCTTTATTCCCAGACCCTTGCCCGTTTCAGCGGCCCGGGTGCGGTGATCGATCTGCCGGCCATGCCGATGCTGGTGGCCGCCGCCGTTGCCGTGGTAACGCTGGTGCTGTTTCTCAAGGGTGCCAGCAGGCGGGGCGAAGCAATCACCTGACCGCCGCGGGCCGCCACAGCCGCTCAGCTTTCCAGTTCGGCATCCCAGTAAAGCCAGTCGCGCCAGCTTTCGTGCAGATGGTTGGGAGGAAAGGCGCGGCCTTTTTCCTGCAATTGCCAGGTGGTGGGGCGGATCGGCTCTTCCATCAGGCGCATATGGGCCTGGGCCGGAGTGCGCCCCCCCTTGGCCATGTTGCACGGCGCACAGGCGGTCGCCACGTTTTCCCAGGTAGTGCGCCCGCCCAGCCGGCGCGGGATCACATGGTCGAACGTCAGGTGTTCGCTGCTGCCGCAATATTGGCACATGAACTTGTCGCGCAGGAACAGGTTGAAGCGGGTGAAAGCGGGAAACTCGCTGGGTTTCACATATTGCCGCAACGCGATCACCGAGGGGATCTTCATGTCGAGCGACGGGCTGTGCACCGCGCGCTCATACGTGGCGATGATGTCGACCCGTTCCAAAAACACGGCCTTGATCGCCGTCTGCCAGGGCCACAGGCTTAGCGGATAATAACTGAGCGGGGTGTAATCGGCATTCAACACCAATGCCGGGCAATTGTCGGGATGGCGATTGGAACCCAGCAAACGCTGCGTCGCGGCGCAATCGCCGCTGTGGGGCCTGGCCGCAGCCGACCGCTCGATCAGCGCCTGGTGAAGCATGCTCCGCTTGCGCTCCTGTGCCAAATCGGCTTCCGCCTCGTTCGGGGCGAGGCATGACGGACAGGCGTGACCGCTTTATGACGCATGGCAGCAACGAACACGTTTGTGCGGTTTGGGTCAAGGCCCGGCTGCCGTGCCCGACAGGCGGCCCGGCGTTATCCACAGCTTGTCAGCGCACGTAGGCGTTCACCAGATCATAGAGATAGGCACGTCCAGTCATCAGCGAGCGGACTTCCATCCTTTCGTTGAGCCCGTGCACGCCATTGCCGTCGGGGTTGCCCCAGGAACCCGGCACGCCATAGGTGGGAATGCCCGCGGCCTCCAGGAAAATGCCGTCGGTTGCGCCGGTCGACATGTCGGGCACCAGCGGCACGCCGGGAAAATATTGCGCCGCAAGCTTTTCCATCGGGCCTATGATCCGGGGATCGAGCGTGGGCGCCCGGGCCAGCGGACGCTGCGGCGGAACCAGCGTGACGGTAACGCCGGCATCGGCCACCACCTCTTGCAGCGCGGCCCGGATTTCTTCCGCCGAATGGCCGGGAAAGATGCGGCAGTTGACATTGGCTCCGGCCCGTTGAGGCAGCGCGTTGTTGGCGTGTCCGCCGTCGAGCAGCGTCGCCACGCAGGTGGTGCGCAGCTTGGAATGATAGGTGCGATCGGTATTGACCAGCTTCTCGGCCTCGAGAAAGGCCGGGCTGCCGACAGGATTGCCGGCCAGCACCGCCATCGCCTTGCCCATGGCATCGCCCCGGGCCGCCCCTGCCTTGCCGAAAAAGGCACGTGTGGTGTCGGTCATTTCGGTGGGGAAATCATGATCGCGCAGCCGGGCAAGGGCGTCGGCCAACTGATAGATGGCATTGTCGCGCACCGGAATCGAGCTGTGCCCACCAGCATTGCGGGTTTCGAAGCGATAGTTCTGGACCGCCTTCTCGCCCACCTGGATCGACTGGTTGACAAGCTTGCCCCCTTCCGACAGGCCCTTGCCGTCGGTACGGCCCCCGCCGCCTTCGTTAAGAGCGAATTCGGCATCGATCAGGTCGCGTCTGTTCTGCGCCAGCCATTGCGCCCCGTTGAACGCCCAGGTGGTTTCCTCGCCGCATGTCAGCGCCATCTTGACGGTGCGCTTGGGTGGCTTGCCGGCCTTCAGGCGGATCATCGTGTCCACCCACATCGCGGCCATCGCTTTGTCGTCGGCCGTGCCGCGGCCATAGAAATAGCCGCCTTCCTCGATCAGAGTGAAGGGGTCGCGCTCCCAATCGGCGCGCTTGGCTTCCACCACGTCCAGGTGGGCCAGCAGCAGGATCGGCCTGGCCGTTTTCGACGTGCCGGGCAGCACGGCCACCAGGCCACCGTCCCTGGGATGTTCGGGCACCGAAAACAACGTCAACTGGTTGTCGGCATAGCCAGCCGTCTTGAGATGCGCGGCCATGCGTTCGGCAGCCAGCGTGCAGGATCCGCTGCTGACTGTCGTATTGGTTTCCACCAGTTCCTTGTAGATCGCGCGGAATTGCGCCTCACCGGCATCACGCGCGGCATCAGGTGCAGCAAGGGCGGGCGTGGCGGCGGCCAGCGCGGCGGCTAAGGCAAAACTGCGGCTGATCAAAGGATGCCCCTTTCGTATCGACAGCGCACCATGCCGCACTGGGCGCGGCATGCAAGGCGGCATCTGCAAACCGACCGCTGGCCTGTGCAAAACACGCCCATTTCGCTTGGGTTTCGGGGGTAAAGTGCCTATGTGCGAAGCTATGGCCAGCAGCAACGAAAACACGCCCAACACCAATTCCTATGGCGCCGACTCGATCAAGGTCCTCAAGGGACTCGACGCGGTGCGCAAGCGCCCCGGCATGTATATCGGCGATACCGATGATGGCTCGGGCCTGCATCACATGGTTTTCGAAGTGTCGGACAACGCCATCGACGAGGCGCTGGCCGGCCATTGCGACCTCGTGCTGATCGAACTGAACCCCGATGGTTCGGTTTCGGTGGAAGACAACGGGCGCGGCATCCCTACCGACATCCATACCGAGGAAGGCGTCTCGGCCGCCGAAGTGATCATGACGCAGCTCCACGCGGGTGGAAAGTTCGAGAACACGTCGGACGACAACGCCTACAAGGTTTCGGGTGGCCTTCATGGCGTGGGCGTATCGGTGGTCAACGCGCTGTCGGAATGGCTGGAACTGACGATCTGGCGCGATGGCCAGGAACATTGGATGAAGTTTGCCCATGGCAATGCCGTGGCCCCGCTCAAAGTGATCGGAGCCGCGCCACTGGCTGCCGACGGCCGGCCCAAGAAAGGCACGCGGGTCACTTTCTTTGCCAGCCACGAAACGTTCAAGAACGTGACCGAATTCGATTTCGACAAGCTTGAGCACCGCTATCGCGAACTGGCTTTCCTCAATTCGGGCGTGCGCATCCTGCTGCGCGACAAACGCCATGAAGAGGTGAAGGAACACGACCTGTTCTATGACGGCGGCATCGCGGCTTTCGTCAGATATCTTGATCGCAACAAGCAGGCGCTGATCCCCGATCCCATTGCCATTTCGGCGATGCGCGACGGCATCGGCATCGATGTCGCGCTGGAATGGAACGACAGCTACTATGAAAACGTGCTGTGCTTTACCAACAACATCCCGCAGCGCGACGGCGGTACGCACCTGGCCGCGTTTCGCGCCGCATTGACGCGCACGCTCAACGGTTATGCCGATCGTTCGGGCCTGCTGAAAAAGGAAAAAGTCTCGCTTTCCGGCGACGACATGCGCGAGGGACTGACCGCGATCGTTTCCGTCAAGCTGCCCGATCCCAAGTTTTCAAGCCAGACCAAGGACAAGCTCGTCTCGTCCGAAGTGCGTCAGCCGCTCGAAAGCCTGATGGCCGACAAGATGAGCGAATGGCTCGAGGAAAACCCGGCTCACGCCAAGGTGGTGATCCAGAAGGTGATCGATGCCGCCGCCGCGCGCGAAGCGGCGCGCCGGGCTCGCGAATTGACGCGGCGCAAAGGCGCCATGGACATCGCCAGCCTGCCAGGCAAACTGGCCGATTGCCAGGAACGCGATGCCAGCAAGTGCGAGCTTTTCCTGGTCGAAGGGGATTCGGCGGGCGGCAGCGCCAAGCAGGGCCGCGATCGCAAGACGCAGGCGATCCTGCCCCTGCGCGGCAAGATCCTCAATGTCGAGCGCGCGCGGTTCGATCGGATCATTTCCTCGCGCGAGGTGGGCACCCTGATCCAGGCGATGGGCACCGGTATCCGCGACGAATTCAATCTGGAAAAGCTGCGCTATCACAAGATCGTGATCATGACCGACGCCGATGTCGACGGCGCACATATCCGCACTCTGCTGCTCACGTTCTTCCACCGCCAGATGCCCGATATCATCCGCGCCGGCCACCTGTTCATCGCCCAGCCGCCGCTATACAAAGTCTCCAAGGGCCGCAGCGAAGTCTATCTTAAGGACAATGCCGCGCTCGACCGCTATCTCGTCGAGGCCGGGCTTGCCGGGCGCGTGCTGGAGACGGCCGGCGGCGCGCGGGGCGGCAACGAGTTGACTGCCCTGGTCGAACACGCCCTGCGTCTGCGCAATCTGATGGCCTTCGTGCCACGCCGCTATAATGCCGATATCGTCGAGGCGCTGGCGCTGGCCGGTGCCCTCGATCCCGATCTGTCTTCCGATCTGCGCGGTACGGCCCTGGCCCGGGCGGCCGCGTGGCTCGATCGAGGCGATGCAGAGGCGCAGTGGTCGGCGGTTATCAACGAGGATGGCGGCTATCACATCCAGCGGGCCTGGCGCGGCGTGACCGATCATCATGTGATCGAGCCCGGCTTCCTGACAAGCGCCGAAGCGCGCAAGCTGGCGCGCCTGGCGGCGGAGCAGGCGGAAGTCTATGGCGGCGTGGCGCGCCTGGTTCGGGCAAGCGCCGCAGCCGTCGAAACGGAGGCGCAAGGAGCCGACGGGGACGAGGCGCCGCCCGCGCGCGCGGACGCCAGGGACGGCGGCATCACCCGGCCCTCGCAACTGCTTGAGGCGGTCATGGCCAACGGGCGCAAGGGGCTGTCGATCCAGCGCTACAAGGGCCTGGGCGAGATGAACGCCGAGCAGTTGTGGGAAACCACGCTCGATCCCGAAGTCCGCTCGCTGCTTCAGGTCAAAGTGGAA
Organism: Novosphingobium sp. DS6-6; assembly: GCF_057784975.1. Lineage (NCBI taxonomy): Bacteria > Pseudomonadati > Pseudomonadota > Alphaproteobacteria > Sphingomonadales > Sphingomonadaceae > Novosphingobium > Novosphingobium sp. DS6-6. The sequence continues at coordinate 228,034 of NZ_JBYNTS010000005.1, forward strand.
GATGCCGACGTTACCGACGAGATCTTTACCCGCCTGATGGGCGACGTGGTGGAACCGCGCCGCGATTTCATCCAGGAAAACGCGCTCAACGTCGCCAACCTCGACGTCTGATCGCGATGAGTACGCAGACCATCCCCTGGGATCAGGCCGCCACGATGATCGATCTGGAAGGCCGCACTCCGATCATCGGCACGGTTCGCGACTGCGCGCTGCATTTTTCGCTCTACAAGCCCCACGCGCGCGCGAACGCCCGCGTGCTGCTGACCGTGCCGATCCACCGGCAAGGCCGCAAGACCCGTACCTGGCTGCTGGATCCGCCGGAAATCGCCGAGCTGGCCGAACGTCTGGCGCGCGAAACGCGGTAGGGCCGGCGTCGCGCGTTCAGGCCGAGGGCATCTGCTGGCTGGCGCAGTGAAAGCCTCCGCCGCCCATCAGCACGGCATCGGCCATCAAGCCTACCGTCGCACGGCCGGGAAACAGTGCCGCAATCGCTTCCACGCCGGCCGCATCGTGCACCGATCCGAATATAGGCACGACCACCAGGTGCGTGGTGATCACGAAGTTCATGTAACTCGCCGGCTGGATCGTCCCGCCCCAGGCGATGCGGCCGGGTGATGGCACTTCGATCACGTTCACCCCGGTGTCGCGCGCGCGGGCGGCGGCATCGGTATAGATGGCGGCGTTCGGGTCATCGGGCCCCGTGGCGCGGGGCAGGGCAAGGCGGTTGGGGCCTACGAAGCGCGCCAGGTTGTCGACATGGCCGTCGGTATGATCGTTGATCAGCCCCTGGCCCAGCCACAGCACACGGCTGAAGCCCAGGTCGCGCTGCAGCCGCATTTCCAGATCGCCGCGCGCAAGATGCGGGTTGCGATTGGGATTGAGCAGGCACTGTTCCGTCGTGGCGACAAGGCCGGTGCCGTCGCTGTCAAGCGCGCCGCCTTCCAGCACCCAGTCCGCCTTGCCGGCCGGCAGACCCGCACTGGCGGCCAGGGCTTGGCCGATGTCCTGATCGCCCGGCATGCGATACTTGCCGCCCCAGCCGTTGAACCCGAACAGTTGCGCGCGTCGCTGCCCCTTTTCCGCCGTAACCACCAACGGTCCGGTGTCGCGCAGCCACACGTCGCCATAGACGTGCTCTTCGATCGTCACGGCGGCACTGGCCAGCCGTTCGGCGCGCATGCGGTTGGCCGCATTGCGGACCACCAGGCGCACCTCCTGGCCGCTGTCGGCCACGGCGCTGGCAAAAGCGGCGATCTGCTCCTGGGCGCGATCGATCACGCCCGACCATTCTTCCGCCAGGTGTGGAAAACCCACCCAGAGCCAGTCCTGCGGTGCGAATTCGGGCGGCATCATGCCGCCCGCAACAGTCGTGTCAGCCATGATGCGCGCTTACTTGGCCGGCGTTACGGCCGCGCGACTGGCATCGCGGATGGCGCGGAATTCGTCGCCGGGATGCCAGTTAGGCCAGGTCGTACCCATGGCCAGTTCGCGGCCCAGCCGGTAATAGAGCTCGACCTCCTGAGCCATGCCGGTCATGTCCCAGCTGTCGGAATATTCGTCGGACGGCTGGTGATAACGGTTCGCGACGTAGTCTTCCGAGGCAGCCTCGCCGGCCTTGCGGCCGCCCGCAACCAGATCGGTGCCCCGGCCCACATCGAACATCGGCACGCCGCGCTTGGCCAGGCTGAAATGATCCGATCGGTAATAGTGGCCGCGTTCGGGGCGATCTTCGGGTGTTTCGGTCAGGTTCATCTGGCCTTCGACTTTGCGCAGAATCGCAGTGAGTTCAGACTTGTCGCCGCCGACCGCCTGCACGTCGCGCGTCGGGCCGATCGGCGATAGCGCGTCCATGTTGACCCCGCCCACTGTGCGCGCCAGCGGATAGACCGGGTGCTGGGCATAGTATTCCGATCCCAGCAGGCCCGATTCCTCAAGCGTCCAGGCGGCAAAGACCTGGCTGCGCGGCGCAGGCCCGGCGCGGCGGTTCATGTCCGCCAGCGCCACCAGCGCACCGATGCCGCTCGCGTTGTCGACCGCGCCGTTGCAGATGTCGTCACCTTTGGCATCGGGCTTGCAGCGGCCCAGATGATCCCAGTGCGCGGAATAGAGCACATATTCGTTGGCGCGCTTGGCGCCTGGGATCACCCCGATCACATTGTGCGAGGGGCTGTGCGTGATCGTGTTATCGAAAGACAGGCTGGCGGTGGCGCCCAGTGGCACGGCGCGGAAGCCCTTCTGCTTGGCAGCCGTCGAGAGCGCGGCAAAATCCTTGCCGGCCGCCTGGAAGATCGCCTCGGCCACCGGGCGGCGGATCCAGCCGTTGCCTTCGGTCTGGTCCATGCCCTTGTTGGCGCTCGCCACGAAATTGCCCGTGCCGCCGCTCGATTCCAGCACGTTCCAGCCATAGGCCGCCGGGAACGTGTCATGCACGATCAGCGCGGCCCTGGCGCCGTGGCGTGCCGCCTCGGCATACTTGTAGGGCCAGCGGCCGTACCACGTCATCCGGCGGCCTTTGAACAGGCCCTGTTCGTCGGCATTCTCGTAATCCGGGTCGTTGACCAGGATCACCGCGATCTTGCCTTTCATGTCGATGCCGGCGTAGTCGTCCCAGCCAAGTTCGGGCGCCGTGATGCCATAGCCGACGAAGACCAGTTCGCTGGCGTCGATCCGGGTGTGGGCGGCCTCGCGATAGGAACCGACGACGAAATCAGTGCCCGGCCTGAACGACAGGGCGCCTACTGTCAGCGGGCTGATATTCCGCGCCGCGATCGTCACCATGGGCACGGCTTGCAGCCACTGGCCCTTGTTGCCGGGCTTGAGGCCGGCCGCCTTGAACCGGGCGATGATGGCGTTCAGCACGGCCTGTTCCTTGGGCCCGCTCGGTGCCCGGCCTTCCATATCGTCGGCAGCCAGCGTCTTGATCGTTTCGCGCATCAACGGCACGGCGACAGCCGGAACCCGCGATGCCGGGGCCGAGGTGGCAGCAATAGGGGTAGCAGCGATGGGGGTAGCACTGGCGGGCGCGGTGCATGCGCCTGCCAGCAAAGCGGCGGCCACTCGGTGGCGAAGGGAAACATGCATGGCAGATCCTTGCTGTAGGACAACTGCACCGGAACAGGGCGCGTTGCATTACCGCTACTTGGCAGAGGCAGCGCGCTGCGGCAAGACGACGGGCCGGAAGCTTGAGAGGATGCCTTGGTGCCGGACGTGATCGACTGGGAAGAGGCACTGGCCCGTGCCCGTTGCCATGCCACGTTCCTGGCTCGGGCGCTCGATCGCCAGCCCGACCTTGCCGCGCTGCTGGGTGAGGGACGCATCGAGGCGGCGCTGGACTGGGCCCGGGCCGCCGGGCAGGGCTGTCACGACGTGGCGGTCGCCCTGCGGCGCGAACGGCTGGCGCTCGCCCTTGCGCTGGCCGTGGGAGACATTGCCGGCGCGCTGCCGCTCGGCCGCGTGGTACAGGAACTTTCCGCCTTTGCCGATCGCGCGCTCGATGCCGCGATTGCCGCCGCCATCGCCCGGCGCGTACCCGATGCCTCGCCGCAGGGTTTTTCCGCAATCGGCCTGGGCAAACACGGTGCGCAGGAACTCAATTACTCGTCCGACATCGATCCCGTTCTGCTTTACGATCCCGACAGCCTGCCGCGCCGCGCGCGCGACGAGCCGGGCGAGGCGGCCCAGCGCGTGGCCCGCGCGGTGGTGGAACTGCTTTCCACCATCACGGAGGACGGATACGTTTTCCGTATCGATCTGCGCCTGCGCCCTGCTGCCGAAGTCAGCCCGCTCGCCATCTCGTTCGAAGGGGCGACCACTCATTACGAATCGAGTGCCCTGGCATGGGAGCGTGCCGCCTATATCCGCGCTCGTGCCGCCGCCGGCGACATTGCCCGAGGGCAGGCCTTTCTCGATACGATCCGCCCGTTCGTGTGGCGCCGCAGCCTGGATTTCGGCGCCATTGCCGAGATCGGCCGGCTGACGGCGCGCATCCGCGATCATTATGCCGCCGGGCAGGTGGTGGGGCCGGGGTACGATCTGAAACGCGGGCGCGGCGGCATCCGCGAGGTGGAATTCTTTGCCCAGACCCATCAGCTCATTCACGGCGGGCGCAACCCGGCGCTGCGCCTGCGAGGCACGCGGCCGGCGCTCGATGCCCTGGCCCGGGCCGGGATCATCGGCGATGACGATGCGCGGATCATGGGTGAAAGTTATGACCGCCTGCGCGTGCTGGAACACCGCCTGCAGATGGTGGCCGATCAGCAGACCCATGCCCTGCCTTTGCAGCAAGCGTCGCTGAACAGCGTTGCGCGCCTCGTCGGCCATGCCGATGGCGCCGGGCTGATCGCGGAAGTGCAGGGCATTTCCCTGACGGTGGCGCAGCGCTTCGACGCGCTGCTCGCGACCATTTCGCCGACCGGCGCCGTGGTCGTCGACAATCGGCGCCTGGCCGCGGATCTGGCCGGCATGGGCTTTGCCGATCCCGATGGCGTCGCACGCCGGGTGGAGGCCTGGGGCAGCGGGGCGTTCCGGGCGCTGCGCGGCGAAGAAGCGCGCGCCGCTTTTGCCCGCGTGCGCCCGCACCTGCTTCAGGCGCTTGCCGAAGCGCCGGATCCCGACCGGGCGCTGACGCGCTGGGAACGGCTGCTTGCCGCGTTGCCATCGGCCATCAACGTTTTCCGCCTGCTCGAAGCGCGGCCCGGCCTGATGGCCGTGGTCATGCGGGTGCTGGCCCATGCGCCGACTCTGGCCGAAGACCTGGCACGGCGGGCGGACCTGCTCGACACGCTGATCGATCATTCCGCTTTTGCCTTGCCCGGCGGGGTGGACGATATCATGGCCGATCTGGCGCGTGGCGAAGTGGGCGACGATTATCAGCGCCTGCTCGATGCCGTGCGGCGCAAGGTTGGTGAACTGCGCTTTGCCCTGGGTGTGCAACTGATCGAAGGGCTGCATCCGCCAATGGCCGTGGCCGCCGCGCTCAGCCGCGTGGCCGAAGCGGCGATTGCCGTGCTGGCTGCGGCAACGGAAGCCGAATTCGTTCGCGTTCACGGCGAAGTGCCCGGTGCGCGGCTGATCGTGCTCGGGCTGGGGCGGCTGGGCGGCGGGGCGCTTACCCATGCTTCCGATCTCGACCTGGTATTCCTGTTCGGCGGCCCGCCCGATGCCTATGTCCGCGAATCCGGCGGTCCGCGGCCGATCGGCGGCACGCTTTATTTCAACCGGCTGGCGCAGCGCGTGATCGCCGCGCTTTCGGTCCCCACGGCGGCCGGCGCGCTTTACGACGTGGATACGCGCCTGCGCCCCTCGGGTGCGCAGGGGCCGATCGCGGTCAGTCTCGACAGTTTCGAGCGCTATCAGCGGGAAGACGCCTGGACATGGGAGCACATGGCGCTGTGCCGGGCCCGGCCTCTGTTCGGCGCGCCGGCCGATCGCGCGGCTCTTGCCGATATTGTCGCCCGCGTGCTGCACCATCCGCGCGGGGCAGACCGATTGCGCCACGATGTGCTGACCATGCGGGCCGACATGGCGCGGCACAAGCCGGCCAAAGGCCCGCTCGACGTCAAGCTGGCGCGCGGCGGCCTGGTCGATCTGGAATTTCTCGCACACTATCTGCAACTGCGCCATCATGTGGCGCTGGAGCCCGATCTTGGCCGGGCAATCGCGGCACTGGAACGGGCCGGCTTGTTGTTGCCCGGGCTGCGCGCGGCGCATGATCTGCTTACCGGCCTGCTGGTGGCGGTGCGACTGGTTGCCCCTGATAGCATGTTTCCGCCCATCGCCAGCCGTGCCATCGTTGCGCGGGCCTGTGGCGAGGCGGGTTGGGCTGACCTGCTTGACGCCGTGGCCCGCGCACGACATCGCATCGCCGAAGCCTGGAGCCAGGTCTTCGGCCAGGTACTGGAGATTGACGCATGAGCACATTCCCCGGCGTGGGCGATCCGCTGCCCGATCTGCCGCTGACGGCGCCCGATGGCACCACTGTCAGGCCGTCCGACTTTGCCGGCCGCAAGCTGGTGCTGTTTTTCTATCCCAAGGACGACACGCCGGGCTGCACGACCGAAAACAAGGATTTCTCGGCGCTTGCCAGCCAATTCGCGGCAGCCGGCACGGCGCTTCTGGGCGTGAGCAAGGACCCGCCGAAGAAGCATGAGAAGTTCATTGCCAAGCATGGCCTGGCCGCTCCGCTCGCCAGCGATGCCGAAAACGGCGGCCTGTCCGACGCGCTTGGCATCTGGACGGAAAAGGCGATGTATGGCCGTACCTATATGGGCATGGAGCGCACGACCTATCTGATCGGCCCGGATGGCCGGATTGCCCAGGTGTGGAACAAGGTAAAAGTCAAGGATCACGCCGCGCAGGTTCTTGCTGCCGCCCAGGCGCTCTAGGCACCATGCCCACGCCGCTTCCCACTGTGGCATCGGCGATCCGCGCGGCGATGCTGACGGCCGATCCTTATGACAAGGCCCTGGCCGTGCGGGCCATCGCGCGTGCGTGGCGGTGCGGACGGCTGGCGCCTGCGTTCGACGTGGCGATGCCCGAAAGGCCCGCACGCCCGGCTCAGCCTGAACTCTTGCCCCCCAACCAGATGCCCCGGCGCGGGCGGGGCGGATCGGAACGCGGCCGTGTCGCGCTGATCCATGCGCTGTGCCATATCGAGTTCGTGGCCATCGACCTGGCGCTTGATGCGGCCGGCCGCTTCGGCGCGGAGCGTGGTCCCGATTTCGTCGGCGACTGGCTCGGCGTCGCGGCGGACGAAGCGATGCATTTCGTCCTGCTCGCCCGCCGTCTGCGTGCTTTGGGCAGCCATTATGGCGCGATGCCCGCGCACGATGGGTTATGGGATGCCGCGCGCGAAACGGCACACGATGTCGCCGCGCGACTGGCTATCGTGCCCATGGTGCTGGAAGCGCGCGGACTTGATGTGACGCCCCAGACCATTTCCCGATTTCTTGCAGCGGGCGATGATCGCACTGCCCGCATCCTGCAACGTATCGTTGACGACGAAGTGCGCCACGTCCGCTACGGCACGCAGCATTTCGCGCAAGTCTGCGCCGAACGTGGTAAACGGGCGCCCGAGTTGTGGAGCATGCTGGTTGCGCGCCACTTCCGGGGCGCTGTTAAGCCGCCGTTCAACGACTCAGCGCGTCGTTCAGCCGGTTTGTCGTACGAAATGATGGCAGCTATTGCGTAACCGGCAATACCGCCGCTACCCCCACAACCACGAGATCGGCGGGGGGTTCCACCAATCTCTGGACAACGTCGGCATGGCGATGCGGTTCCTTCCGCATCAAAAAAACGGCGCGGTTCGCTGGGGGTCAGCACGGAGCAGGTGCCGGCAGTGGCGTGCCCTTTTGGGGTGGCGCGGCCGTGGCACGTGTCGAAAAAGGTTGTACGGGTCGCAATGAAAAAAGCCTTGTTCACCGGTCTGGCTGTCTTGGGCACCATGGTCGTTTCGGGTTTCACCACGCCGGCTTTTGCCAACAACGCGGCGTCAGCCGATATCGCAGCGCCGCTGCGCAATGCCGATGCTGCCAAGGCCGGTCTCGTGACCGGGTCTTCCGGCGACGAGGAATTTTCCAAGCTTTTCGCCAGCTGGGAAGCGCTTGACGGCCGCAGTGCCACATCGGTGCAGGCGCCGCTGGTGCGCAGCCGCACGGTTTCCATTCCCACGCTCATGCCGATCACCAGCAGCCGCGCGATGAGCAGCGGCTTCGGCCTGCGCAATCACCCGATCTATGGCGGCCTGCGCGCGCACAAGGGCGTCGATCTTCCCGCCCCCACCGGCACGCCGATCCGCGCCAGCGCCGATGGCGTGGTGGGCAAGGCCGAACGGTTCGGCGGCTATGGCCTCTATGTCCAGCTCGAACATGGCGGTAATCTGGAAACCCGCTATGGCCATATGTCGCGCATTGCCGTGGCCGAGGGGCAGCGCGTCCGCAAAGGCGATGTGATCGGTTATGTCGGGTCGACCGGGCATTCCACCGGCCCGCACCTGCATTATGAAGTGCGGGTCGCTGGTGCTGCGGTCAACCCGCTGCCCTACATGCAGCGCGATGCCAACCTGGCGCAGCTTGCCAGCGCGGCCGACGCCTCCCGGATCCGCGCGTTCGGCACTACTGACGGTGAAAACGAAGAGTAAGCGTCCGCACGCATCCGGCATCAAAAGAATGCATGAAAAAGGCGGTCCGCAGTGGCCGCCTTTTTCGTATCATCGATTGCCGTTGCCCGGTGGGGGCGGCAAGGCTTTCCTCCCGCCGCGCGGCCGCCCTTGTCTGCGTGCAATCATTCCACCAGTTTCCTGATCACCGCACGTACGTCTTCGGCAAGATCGGGGCGTTCCAAGGCCAGAGCGATGGTCGCTTCGACAAAGCCGGACTTGCTGCCGCAATCGAAACGCCGGCCGGCAAAGGTCACGGCATGAAACGGTTGCGTGCCGATCATCCGGGCCATGGCATCGGTCAACTGGATTTCGCCGCCGGCACCCTTTTCCTGGTTTTCAAGCGTGCGCATCACTTCGGGCTGCAGGATATAGCGGCCCGAGATGATCAGGTTCGAAGGTGCATCCTCGCGCTTGGGTTTTTCCACCAGGCCGGTCACCTCGGTCAGGCTGTCGGAGATCCGCGCGCCCGGTGCGATCACGCCATAGCTCGAAACCTCTTCCTCCGACACTTCCAGCACCGAAATGAAATTGCCGCCCACCGCGTTGTAAGCTTCCACCATTTGCTTCATGCAGCCGGGCGAGCCCACCATCAGTTCGTCGGGCAGGAAAATCGCGAAAGGTTCGTCGCCTACCACTTCGCGGGCGCACCACACGGCGTGGCCCAGGCCCATTGCCACTTGCTGGCGCACGGTCACCAGATTGCCCGGCTTTATGCGGGTATCGTCGAGGACCGAAAGATCCTTGCCGCGACCGGCCATCGTGGTTTCCAGCTCGAAAGCGGTGTCGAAATGCTCGACAATCGCGGTCTTGCCCCGGCCCGTCACGAAAATCAGCTGCTCGATCCCGGCTTCGCGGGCTTCGTCCACGGCATACTGGATCAGCGGCCGGTCGATGATCGGCAGCATCTCCTTGGGCACGGCCTTGGTGGCGGGCAGGAACCGAGTGCCAAGACCGGCGACGGGAAACACGGCCTTGCGAATAGGCTTGGGGCCGATGGGCCCGGGGCGGCTTGCGTTCGTTTCGCTCATGTCGGTCTCTGTCCCATTGTCCTGTTACATATCAATTAAGCAGCATGGCTTGGCGATGACAAGTTCGCTGGCAGCGGCGGCTACGAATAGGCTGCGCGCAAGGCGGTGGATCAATGACCCTTCGCCAGCGCAAGCCCCTTGTCCTGTCCGGCAAACCGGTTAAACCGCCGCGATGGACAAGATCATCATTCGCGGCGGCAAGCGTCTTTCAGGCACGGTTCCGGTTTCGGGGGCCAAGAACGCGGCGCTCACGCTGCTGCCTTGCGCGCTGCTTACCGACGAAGCGGTGACGCTGCGCAACCTGCCCCGGCTGGCCGACATCGATGGTTTCCAGCACCTGATGAATCAGTTCGGCGTGTCGACCGCTATCGCCGGGGCTCGGCCGGAGGATTTCGGCCGGGTGATGACGTTGCAGGCAACGCGGCTCACCTCGATGGTTGCGCCCTATGATCTCGTGCGCAAGATGCGCGCGTCGATACTCGTGCTTGGCCCGCTGCTGGCTCGCGCCGGCGAAGCCACCGTCTCGCTGCCCGGCGGCTGCGCGATCGGCAACCGGCCCATCGATCTGCACCTGAAAGCGCTCGAGGCGTTCGGCGCCCATATCGAACTGGCGGCCGGCTACGTTCGCGCCGTAGCGCCCGATGGCGGCTTGCCCGGCGGGCGCTACAGCTTTCCGGTGGTCTCCGTCGGCGCCACGGAAAACGCTCTGATGGCGGCCGTGCTGGCGAAAGGCAGATCGACCTTGCACAACGCCGCGCGTGAGCCCGAGATCGTGGATCTGTGCAACCTGCTGGTGGCAATGGGTGCCGAAATCGAGGGGATCGGCACGTCCGACCTCACGATCCATGGCGTCCCGCGCCTTCACGGTGCCACCTACATGGTCATGCCCGATCGCATCGAGGCCGGCTCTTATGCCTGCGCGGCAGCTATCACCGGGGGCGAGGTAACGCTGCAGGGTGCCCGGATCGAGGATATGGAAACCACGGTCCAGGCGTTGCGCGACGCCGGCGTCAGTGTGGAGCCGGTGCGCGGCGGCATTCACGTCGCCGCCGATGGCGACTTGCGCCCCCTGACCATTTCGACCGCGCCCTATCCCGGCTTTGCCACCGACATGCAGGCGCAGTTGATGGCCATGCTGTGCCTGGCCAAAGGGTCCAGCGTGCTGACCGAGACCATTTTCGAAAACCGCTACATGCACGTGCCCGAACTCAACCGCATGGGTGCGCGCATCGAAACCGCGGGGCGCACCGCCGTGGTCCACGGCGTGGAGCAGCTTTCCGGCGCCGAAGTCATGGCCACCGATCTGCGCGCTTCGATGAGCCTGGTCATCGCCGGGCTTGCCGCGCAGGGCGAAACTCGCGTTCACCGCCTCTATCATCTCGATCGCGGCTACGAGCGGCTGGAGGAAAAGCTCGCGCTGCTGGGCGCGGATGTGGAGCGGGTCGGCAGCGACTGACGCCGCGCGCCTGGCAAAGCGTCCGGTCCGCCAGCGGCATGGCGGACGCCGCCGCCAAATTCGCCGCGGTCAGCTTGCCGCGCGGGTGCTCAGGATATCGAGCTGGGCGCGGATCGGCGCAATGTCATAGCCCCCGCTTGCCGCCTTGGCCGCGATCTCGGCCGGGTCGGCGCCATCGGCGGCCTGGGCCAGCGCCCATAGCAGCGTCGAGCGGGTGCCCGATCGGCAATAGGCAAGCACCGGGGCGCCCTCTGCCTGGGCCAGCGCCTGTTGCAGCGCTTTGACCTGAGGCATGGAAAAGCCCGCATGCGTGACGGGAATGGCCGCATAGGCGATACCCGCGGCATGGGCGGCCGCGGCGATGGCGGCGCCGGGTGTCTGATCCTCGGATTCGTCTTCGGGCCGGTTGTTGACGATCAGCTTCACGCCCATCTGCTGCGCAGCGCTGACGTCTTCAACGGTGATTTGCGGGCTGGCCAGAAACTGGCTGTCGATCTGGCGAAACTGTGACATTCGCTGCCTTTGCAATCTTGGAGCCGGAACCGGTGGAAATCAGGACTTGTTGCGTGCCGCGGCGCGGCGATGGCGCCCGGTGATGTTGAGCAGTTCGACAAAGACCGAAAAGCCCATGGCCGCATAGATATAGCCCTTGGGAATGTGCGCGCCGAAGCCATCGGCCAAAAGCACGAGGCCGATCATGACCAGGAAGGCAAGCGCCAGCATGACCAGCGACGGGTTGCGTTCGATGAACTGTGCCAGCGGATTGGCGGCCAGCATCATCAGCGAAACCGTGGTGACCACGGCCGCAACCATGATCGGCACTTCGTCGGTCATGCCAACGGCAGTGAGAATCGAATCGATCGAGAACACCAGGTCCAGCGCAATGATCTGGGCGATCGTGGCGCCAAAGTTCGCGGCGACCGCCTGGCCCACGTTCGCCTTGCCGTCGCCCTTGGGATCGAGCATCTCGCCGCTGGGATCGGGATCGAGCGTATGATGGATTTCCTTGGTCGCTTTCCACAGCAGGAACAGCCCGCCGGCTACCAGAATCAGATCCCGCCCAGAAAACGCCGTTTCGAACGACGGTTGGCCATGGGAACCGGCCGCGCCGACCAGGCCCAGATCGAAAAGAGGGGTCTGCAAAGTCACGATCCAGCCGATCAGCGTCAGCAGCGCCAGGCGCAGGATCAGCGCCAGGGCCAGGCCGATGCGCCGCGCGCGCGCCTGCTGATGCGCGGGCAGCTTGTTGGACAGAATCGCGATGAACACCAGATTGTCGATGCCCAGCACGATTTCGAGGAGCACCAGCGTGACGAATGCAGCCCAGGCCTGCGGGTCTGCGAGAAGGGCGACGAGATTCATGCGCTTGCTTGTGCCGCATCGCACCCGCGCTCGCAAGGCATCATCCGCGGTCAAGCGCGGCGTGTTTGTCACGAACGATGGCCGGAGGCGATAATTCATGACTGAATCGCGCGGATCGGTCGATTCCGTTCGCGCATCGGGCTTTTCTTCGTTATAGTCTTTCGCGCAATGGAGAGGGCCGGCTCGAAAACCCGGCGTATTATCCTTGTCGTGCCCCTGGTTCCCGCGTCCGGCCAGAGGCGCCAGGAAGTTTGGGGCGGATTGTAAGGTTTATTGGGTTTTATGGGTTTTGATAGAGGGCGGCGTGGTCGCGGACGCGACAAGCGCGACGGTTTCGGCGACGACAATTTCGATCCCTACGGCGGTGGCGGTTTCGGCGGCGGTTATGATCGTGGCGGCTTTGGCGGCGGCGATCGTGGTGGTTTCGGCGGTGGCAATCGCGGCGGCGGCTTTGGCGGTGGTGACCGCCCCGGCGGTGGTTTCGGCGGCGGCGATCGCGGCGGCTTCGGCGGTGGCAACCGCGGCGGCGGCGGTGGTGGTGGTGGCGGCGGCTTCGGCGGTCCCCGCGGCGGCGGAATGCCTGCCCAGGTTGTCGGCACCGGCAAGGGCGTGGTCAAGTTCTTCAACGGCCAGAAGGGCTTCGGCTTCATCCAGCGCGAAGATGGCGGTGAAGACGTGTTCGTTCACATCAGCGCGGTCGAGCGTGCGGGCCTGGAAGGCCTGGCCGAAGGCCAGACGCTGGAATTCAACCTGGTCGATCGCGGCGGCAAGATTTCCGCGGCAGACCTTCAGGTTGTTGGCGACGTCATTCCCGTGGCGGCCAAGCCAGCCGCTCCGCAGCGCCAGCTGACGGGTGAAAAGGCCACTGGCACTGTCAAGTTCTTCAACAGCATGAAAGGCTTCGGCTTCATCACCCGCGATGACGGGCAGCCCGACGCGTTCGTGCATATCAGTGCGGTCGAGCGTTCTGGCTTGCGCGAGTTGAACGAAGGCGACAAGCTGGAATTCGATCTCGAAGTTGATCGACGAGGCAAGTATTCGGCGGTCAACCTGGTGCCGCGCCAGGATTGATCCCGGCCGCATGCCCGTAGGGTCGGTTGATCCCGGGCCTTGCATCATGACATACGCGTGCAGATGGCGGTCCGCTGGGCCGCCATTTGTCGTTTTGCAGCTCTTTGCCCAGCAACCCGTTTTTCGATTTTCAGGAGTCCTGCCATGTCGATCACCCCGCTCATGCCCGTCTATCCCCGGTGTGGCGTGCGCCCGGTGCGAGGCGAACATTGCCATCTGATTTCGGAAGACGGCACGCGCTATCTCGATTTTGCCAGCGGCATCGCGGTCAATCTGCTCGGGCATTCGCACCCGCACCTGATCGGCGCGATCCAGCGCCAGGCCGAAACGCTGATGCACGTTTCCAATCTCTATGGCAGCCCGCAGGGCGAACGGCTGGCCCAGCGACTGGTGGACCTGACTTTTGCCGATACGGTGTTTTTCACCAATTCCGGCGCCGAAGCGGTGGAATGCGCGATCAAGACGGCGCGCGCCTATCACCAGTACCACGGGCAAAGCCCGGACCGGTTCGAGATCATCACTTATCGCAACGCGTTTCACGGCCGCACGATGGGCACGATCAGCGCGTCGGATCAGGAGAAAATGCACAAGGGATTCCTGCCCATGCTGCCGGGATTCCACTATGTCGATTTCAACGATCTGGCAGCGACCGAAGCGCTGATCGGCCCGCACACAGCGGGTATCCTGATCGAGCCGATCCAGGGCGAGGGCGGCATTCGCGAAGGCGACCCGGCGTTCATCGAGGGCCTGCGCGCTTTGTGCGACGCGCACGATCTGATGCTGATCTTCGACGAGGTCCAGTGCGGCGTGGCCCGCGCCGGCACGCTATTCGCCCATGAACAGTACGGCGTGACGCCCGATATCATGGCGATTGCCAAAGGCATCGGCGGCGGTTTCCCGCTCGGCGGCTGCCTTGCCACCGAAAAGGCCGCGCGCGGCATGGTGTTCGGCACCCACGGCAGTACCTATGGCGGCAATCCCCTGGCCATGGCCGCCGGCAATGCCGTGCTCGACGTGGTCGCCAATCCGGAATTCCTGGCCCAGGTCCGCGCGACGGGCGACCGGCTCAAGGCCCGGCTCGAGCAGTTCATCGGCAACTACCCCGATCTGTTCGAACTGGTGCGCGGGCGCGGCCTGATGCTGGGGGTCAAGTGCAGGATGGAACCGCGCCCCTTCGTTGCCCACATGCGCGACAATCACCAGCTGCTGACAGTGTCGGCCGGTGACATGACGTTCCGCATCCTGCCCCCGCTGGTGATCGACGACAGCCACATCGACGAATTCATGGACAAGCTTTCGGCCGCCGCGGCCAGCTATGTTCCCCCGGCTCCTGCGGCGTGAGGCAGGCAGATATGATCAGGCATTTTCTCAATCTTTCCGATGCCGGCGGTAACGCGGTGGCGGCGATGCTGGCCGACGCGCTCGATCGCAAGGCAATGCGCGCCGGCTATCCCAAAGGGCGCGCCGATGCCGATGCGCCGCTGGCCGGCCACGTGCTGGCCATGGTGTTCGAAAAGAATTCCACCCGCACCCGCGTGTCGTTCGACGTGGCGATGCGCCAGCTGGGCGGCGCGGCCTTGGTGCTCGATGCCGGCACCGCGCAACTCGGGCGGGGGGAGAGCATTGCCGATACCGCCCGCGTGCTCAGCCGCATGGCCGACGCGATCATGCTGCGCACCGACGATCACGCCAAGGTGGAGGAACTGGCCCGTCATGCCAGCGTTCCGGTGATCAATGGCCTTACCGACCTTTCCCACCCCTGCCAGATCATGGCCGATCTGCTCACCGTGATCGAACACGGCAAGGGGCTGCCCGGGCTGGAAGTGGCTTGGCTCGGCGATGGCAACAATGTGCTGAATTCCATCGTCGAGGCGGCCGGCCTGATGAAATTCAACGTACGCATCGGCGTGCCCGAAGGCTATGATTCCGATCCGGCCTTCATCGCCCGGGCGCAGGCCACGGGCGCGGTCGTCACCGTCCATCGCGAGGCTGCCACGGCGGTCGCCGGGGCAGATGTGGTGGTGACCGACACCTGGATATCCATGGGCCAGGCCCACGCCGAGGCCAAACTGGCGGCCATGACGCCGTTCCAGGTGAACGAGGCGCTGATGGCCAGGGCCAAAAGCGACGCGCTGTTTCTCCATTGCCTGCCGGCGCACCGCAACGAAGAGGTGACCGACGCGGTGATCGACGGGTCCCGTTCGGTGGTGTGGGACGAAGCCGAAAACCGTGTCCATGCGCAAAAATCGGTGCTGCGCTGGGTATTTGGCCAGATTTGAAAAGATAACGATCGCGCGACGGAAGCTGCCATGACCGACCAAGCCGAAACCGGTTTCGACCAGGTGTTGCAATTCACCGTTCCCGGGCGCGATGCGCGGGGCCGCGTCGTGCGGCTGGGGCCGGTGCTCGACACAATCCTGTCTGCCCATGCCTATCCGGGGCCGATCCGCAATCTCTTGGCCGAGGCGCTGGCGCTGACCGCTCTTCTGGGGGCGCTGCTCAAGGAAGACGATGGCCAGCTTACCATGCAGGCCCAGACCCAGGACGGGGTGGTAGACCTGCTGGTGTGCGATTACCGCGCCGGCGAACTGCGCGGTTATGTGCGGCACGATCGCGCTCGGCTGGATGAACTGGGACCGCATCCCTCGCTCCATGCCCTGTTCGGCGACGGCTATCTGGCGATCACGTTCGATCTGGCCAGTAGCGACGAGCGGTATCAGGGGATCGTGCCGCTGGAAGGCGAAAGCCTGTCGCGCGCCTGCGAAAGCTATTTCTTTCAGTCGGAACAAGTGCCTACACTGATCCGCGTGGGGGTGCGCAGCGAGAACGGGCATACCGTGGCCGGGGGCCTGCTGGTGCAGCACCTGCCCGATGGCGAGGAGGGACGCGAACGGCTCCATGCCCGGCTCGACCATCCCGAGTGGGAGAATGTGGCGGCCTTGGCCGGTTCCCTGACGGAAGCGGAACTGACAGATCCGCGCCTGGGGCTGGAAAGCCTGGTCTGGCGGCTGTTTCACGAGGAAACCGAAGTGCGTGTCGCGCGCGGCCTGCCCCTTGCCCGGGGCTGCCGCTGCACGGCGGAGCACTACCGCGATCTGCTTGGCCGGTTCGGTGCGGCGGAGCGTGCGGAAATGGCAAATGACGAGGGCGTGATCGTGGTGGACTGCGCGTTCTGCTCCAGGGAGTTTCCGCTTCGTTTCGATTGAGCGCGTAAAGGCGCAGGTCTTCAAACAGGCCCGCGTTGCGCTATATTGCTGCGGGCCTGTCGCATTGCACGTCACAGGGTGGGAAATGGGGTTGATGACGTACCGTGTTGCGTTGCGCCGCGCCTGCGCGGTGGCGATCCTTGCACCGACACTGGCCTGGGTAGCCCCCGCCGGTGCCGAACGAACCCCGGCCAGCCTGGCCATGCTCGATCGCATTGCCCCCGGGCAGTGGCAAGTGCATGCGCGCCAGACCGGCGGTTTCGATGGGCGCCTATGTCTCGACGGCGGGCGCGCGTTGATCCAGTTGCGTCATCCTGGCCAGGCATGCCGCCAGTTCGTGGTCCAGGACGAGGCGAACGCGATCTCGGTCAGCTATGTCTGCGGCGCTGCCGGTTCAGGCCTGACGCGCATCCGTTTCGAAAACGACCGGCTGCTGCAGATCGAGGCGCAGGGGATTGCCCAGGGCCTGCCGTTTGCTTTCAATGCAGAAGCGCGCCACCTCGGCCGTTGCCCGCGCTGAACAGGCCACGCGTGCCGGGGCTTGCCTGCCAGGGGAGACAGGGCTAGCCCGCAAAACCATGAACGACCCTGTACTGCCTTCGTCGCCCGGTGCGCCCCTGCCGCCGCTTGCCGTGGTCCTGCTCTCGGGCGGGCTCGATTCCATGGTTTGCACCGCACTGGCGCAAGAGCAGGGTTTTCGCGTTCTCGCGCTGACGATCGATTACAACCAGCGCCACCGCATCGAGCTTGAGGCGGCGCGCGCTATCGCCGCCCGTCTTGGGGTGGAGCGTCACGTGATCCTGCCGCTCGATCTGCGTCAGTTCGGCGGGTCGGCTTTGACTGCGGCTATCGACGTGCCCAAGGACGGGCTGAGCAACGACATTCCGGTCACTTATGTGCCGGCACGCAATCTGGTGTTCCTGTCGCTGGCCCTCGCCTGGGCCGAAGCGGCAGGCGCCGGGGATCTCTTCATCGGGGTCAACGCGCTCGATTATTCCGGCTATCCCGATTGCCGTCCCGAATTCATCCACGGATTTGAAGGTCTGGCGCGAATTGCCACCAAGGTCGGCAGCCAGGGCGGCACGGTAACCGTGCACGCCCCGCTCCAGCATCTGCGAAAGGCAGAGATCGCGCAGGAAGCGGCGCGGCTGGGCCTTGAGCCGGGGGAAAGCTGGTCATGCTATGACCCGTTGCCCGACGGTCGCGCCTGCGGCCAATGTGATAGCTGCCGCCTGCGCAAGGCCGGGTTTGCCGAAGCGGGCCTGGTCGACAGCACCCCATACGGGGCCTGACCGCCTTTTCCGCACAGCCTGCGACAAACGGACAGGACAGGCCTGATTGCCTGCCCGTTCCTTTGCCGTCACGGGATCATTGCCGTACGAACACGCCACAAGCCAGCCGCGCGCCGCTGTTGCCGCTGGGGTCGGTCTTGTAATCGTCGGGCGCGGCGTGAATCACGAGGGATGTGCCATCGGCATCGAACAGCGCCGGGCCGGTCGCATCGGCTGCGCCGCGCAGAGCAAAGTCCAGCGCGCCGGTGCCATCGGCGTTGACGGTGAGATTGGCTATATCGCCCAGATGGGATCCGGCCGGATTGTCCGAACCGTGCTGGTGCCCGTCGGGATTGAGGTGCGCGCCTGCCGTGGTGAAGCCCGGCGCGTCGCACTTACCCACGGTGTGCAGGTGAATGCCATGGACGCCCGGCGTCAGCCCTTTGGCATCGACATGCACCCGAAAGCCATCAGCACCCTGAAGCACTTCGGCCGTGCCGGCGCTGCCCCCGCTGGCGAGCATCAGCGAAGCGTTGGCCACGACCTGGGCCTTTGCGGCCGAAGCACTGTGCATGCCCGACATGGTTCCCTGAGTACAGGCCGCCAGCGTCAGGGGAACGGCGAGAGCCAGTACAGCGGTTGAAATGGAACCGCGCCGACGATGGGAAAGAGCGGGGAAGGGCATTGCAGATCTCCTTGCCGGGCAAAGGACTTGCCGGCCTGTGCTTCCACCAACGAAAAAGGGGCCGGATTGCTCCGGCCCCTCGTTCGTGTCGGTGTCCGTATCACGGCCCCACCAGGTGGGGCCGTGAGACTTAGTTGCCCGAACCCGGACCGTAGGTGATTTCCACGCGACGGTTCTGCAGTTCGCGCACACCATCCGCTGTCGGAACGCGCGGGTTGGCTTCACCAAAGGCCTGAGTCGTGATCGTCGAAGCGGGGATGCCGTGCGACGTCAGGTAGCTCTGGACCGAAGCGTTACGACGGGTGGACAGACCAAGGTTGTACTTGGGCGAGCCCGAACGGTCGGTGTAGCCGGCCAGCATGATCGGAACCGTCTGGCAGTTGCCATACTGCGAGATGGCGTTGTCCAGAATGGTTGCCGCTTCAGGCGTGATGTCCGACTTGTTCCAGTCGAAGAACACGATGTACGGGCCCTTGTTGCACACAGGCGCCGGAGGCGGCGGCGGCGGAGGAGGGGGCGGCGGAGGCGGCGGAGGCGGGGGCGGCGGCGGAGGAGGCGGCGGAGCGGCCGGCTCTTCACCACCGAAGTTGTAGCTCAGCGTGCCCAGGATCGAGTGCGAGCGCCAACGGGTGGAGAAGTTGGAGCCGGCGATATCGCCTGTGGTGCCCACCAGGTTAACGTCGCTGACGTTGAAGAAGCGATACTTCAGGCCAACGTCGACATGGCTTGTCAGCGGCGCGCGCACGCCGGCAACGACTTGCCAGGCAAACTTGGTCTGCGAGTCATCGAGCGTGCCGAGCGGCGTGGGAAGGAAGTACTTGACGCGGGCGACACCGGCACCACCGCCGACAAAGCCCTGAAGGCCATCGTCGGGTCCGAAATCGAGCAGGCCGTTAACCATGAAGCTCAACGCGCTGCTGTTGCCGCCGATCTGGCCGGCTTCGCGGGTGTATTCCACGCCGGTGGTGTTGTCGCGAAGCTTGTCGTTGCGAGCACGACGATAGCTGGCTTCGGTTTCGAGGCGGAAGCCACCGAAATCGTAGCCGACAATGGCACCGAAATCATAGCCGGTCTTGGAATTGACCGTGAGCGCGTTGTCCGTGCCGTTGACGTTGTGATCGGCATCCTCGAGCAGCATCACGCCGCCGTCGCCTTCCACATACCAGCTCTTGCTCTTGGCAAGCGCGGGCGTCGCCATTGCGCTTGATGCCAAGGCAATGCCAAGGATCAGTTTCCGCATTACGTTTCCCCTTAATTACGAGATCATGCCACGTCGTGGCAGTTGTCTACCGGTTCTGTTATGTTCATGCAAGCGGACACACGCGTGAACTGTTGCCTAAAAACAACTATAACAGTTGCCAGCGCAGCAATTTCCCGGTTGAAACCACCCTCATGTGCCCCCTCCAATGCGGCAAGCGCATGGCGGTTCCCGACGCCATGCCAAAAAATGCCGACGAACCGCATTTTTATGGCGACCAGCGGTGCGATATGGCGCTGCGGCACGGTTGGCAGAGTACCAAACTGGACCCAAACGCTTCGGGGCTTCTCGGGCCGGCTGGCTGTGCGACATGGCTGGCGCGATCTTGTGCACTGCACTAGAGAACGGCAGACAATACCTGTTGCCAGCGACCAGGAGCACGAGACCAGACCATGTTGCGCCGCCTTTACGACTGGACCATGGCCAAGGCCGCTCATCCGCAGGCGCATTGGTGGCTGTTTCTGTTCGCGTTCATGGAGGCGAGCTTCTTTCCGGTTCCGCCCCATCCGCTGCTCGGTCTGATGTGCCTGGCGGAACCGAAGAAGGCCGTGCGCCATGCGGCCTTCGCCACGGCCGGATCGGTGCTGGGCGGTCTTCTGGGCTATGCGATCGGCCATTTCCTTTACGATACCGTCGGGGCGGAATTGCTGGCCCTGTTGCATCTCGAGGAAGGATTTCCCAAGGCGGCCTGCTACTTGCGCGAGTACGGGGTGGAAATCATCGTGCTCAAGGGCGCTACCCCCATTCCTTTCAAGCTGCTTACGATCACCGCCGGGTTCATCGGCATGCCGCTGGTGCCGTTCTTCCTGGCCAGCGTCGTGTCTCGCTCGATCAGCTTCATGATCGTGGGCGTGCTGTTCCGCCTGTTCGGTGCCCCCATCAAGCGCTTCATCGACGCCTATCTGGGCCTCGTTGCCGCCGGCTTCGTCGTTCTGGTGATTGCCGGGTTCGCAGCTGCAACCTTGCTGACCGGCGGCGACAGCAAAAGCGCCAGCGTCGAGCGCTGCGAGCAGGTAATGATGACCCGAATGTAAACGCCGGTCCGGTTAACGCCACGGCTTGACTGTGCGCTGCAACGTGCGAAGCTGAGCGCCTGAAATTTTCAGGCTTTCACGGGGCCTGACCGTTTTGCGTCGGGCCAGGCCCCGTTTTCGGACGGAGGACGGCATGGCGCACGCTGATGTGAATACTGGTCGCATCGACAGCGATTTGGTGAATCAACTTGCAGGCTATGGCCTGACCACGATCGAAGTGCATTATTACATGCCCGACCATCCCGCGTTGTTGCAGATGTTTGCGTTCCAGCAATACGATCTTGCGCCGCGATTTCCGCGTCTCGGCGGCTTTCTCGATCACTGGCGGCGGGAGATCGACGCGGCGCTGCATTCCGTGCGGATCGCCCACCGCCATCTGATCGGCCCGCAGGAATACCGCGCGGTGAACGGCGTGATCACGATCAATTGAAAGTCGGATCAGCGGGCTTTTTCCGCCTCGGCCAGGGCAGCGCGCGCGATCGGCTCCATCACGGCATAGCCGGCCGCGTTGGGATGCACGCCATCGCTGGAGAGGCCCGGCCGCATTGCGCCGTCAGGCGTGGCCATGGCGCTGTAGTAATCGGCATAGGCAAAGCCGCGTGCCCGTGCGAGCTCCTTGAGCCAGGCATTCAGTGCGGCGATCTGTGCTGCAGGCTTCATTTCGGTGCGCCAGTTGAAACCACCCGCCGGCAGCACGCTGCCCAGGACCACGGCAATGCCGTTGGCTTTTGCCAGATCGGCCATGGCCATGACATTGGCGGCATATTCGTCGGGACTGGTCGGCCCGGTGTTGCCGGCCACGTCGTTCGTCCCGCACAGGATATGGACCACGCGCGGGCGCAGGCGCACCACGTCCTGGTAAAACCGCAGGAGGATCTGCGGGCTGGTCTGGCCCGCGATGCCGCGGTCGATGATCCCGCCGGCAAACATCGCCGGGGCCGTCGTCAGCCAGAATTCGGTGATCGAATCGCCGATGAACACCGCGCGCACCGGTTGCGGCACCTGACGATCGGCTTTCTGATAGCGGCACAGGTTGGCCCAGTCATAACCGCCCACGCGGGCCGGCGTGCACGGTTCGGGCACCATCGCGGTCGGCCCGGCGGGCGTGACGATCACCTGCACGCTGGGCGTCTGAGCCACTGCCGCCTGCGGTGCGGCTGCGCGAGCCGCGGTCGCGACAGTCAAGGCCATGGCGGTCGCCATCGTCCCGGTCATGGCAAGGCCCAGGCGCAGGCTGCGCATCAGATGATGCCCACCGCCTTGCCGGCGCGTTCGAACATCCCGATGATAGTCTGCACCTGATCGGCGCTGTGGCCCGCGCAAAGCGAGCAGCGCAACAGGGTCATGCCGGCCGGGGTTGCCGGCGGCCGCGCAAGGTTGACGTAAAGCCCCTCGTGCAGCAGCGCTTCCCACATTGCCGCGCCGCGTTCCAGATCCGGCATGATGACCGAGATGATCGCGCTTTGCGGCGTCTGCGTGCCCAGCGCGAAGCCGCGCTGGATCAGCCCGGCGTGCAGCGTTCGCGAATTGTCCCACAGGTGGGCGCGCTTGTCGGCCGCGTGCATCAGCTTGCGGATCGAGGTACTGGCGGTGTGCACCACGCTGGGCGGCAGCGAAGCGGTGAACACGTAAGGGCGGCATACCAGGCGCAGGATCTCGAACTTGGGATGGTTCGAAACGCAGAAGCCGCCCACGGTGCCGACCGACTTGGAAAAAGTGCCGATGACGAAATCGACCTGGTCCAGCACGCCCTGGTCCTCGGCCACGCCCCGCCCGTTGGGGCCGATAAAGCCCATCGAGTGCGCTTCGTCGACCAGCACCATCGCGCCATGGGCCTTGGCGATGCCGATCATCTCCTTGAGCGGCGCGATATCCCCCAGCATCGAATAGACACCTTCAAGCACGACGAGCTTGCCCGCGCCCTTGGGAATACGCCTCAGGCGCTTTTCCATCGCCTCGATATCGTTGTGCCTGAACGGCACGACTTCGGCATCGCCCATCTTGCACCCGTCCCAGATCGAGGCGTGGCTGTCGATGTCGAGCACGATGTAGTCGCCTTTGCCGGCCACGGTGCTGATGATGCCCAGGTTCGCCTGGTAGCCGGTGGAAAAGACCATGGCATGGTCCATGCCGTAAAAGTCCTTGAGCGCGTCTTCCACGGCGCGATGCCCGGCATAGGTGCCATTCAGCACGCGGCTGCCCGTGGTGCCCGAACCGAAATCGTCCAGCGCCCGCTTGCCTGCGGCGATGACGTCGGGATCGAACGTCATGCCCATGTAGTTGTACGTGCCCAGCAAAATCGTTTCGCGCCCGTTGCAGATCGCAACGGTAGGCGAAATCACTTTTTCCATCACCAGGTTGAACGGATCGGTAACCCCGGTGGACAGCAGGGCGCGGCGCTGTTCGATCAGGGGGTCGAACTTGGAAAACAGATCGGTCATCACGGGCCTTACCCTTGCAGCCTGGTCACCGCGTCGATCAACTGGCCGTAGTTTTCGATCTCGGCCTGCTGGTTCATGCTGATGATGATGTCGAACTCGTCCTCGATCGCGGCGACGAAATCCATCACGGTGAGGCTGTCCCATTCCAGATCGCCGGCAAACGTGGTCGCCTCGGTGATCGTCACGCCCTTCTTGTTGAAGGGCTCGATCAGCTCGGCAATTCTGGCGGCAGTGGCAGTACGGTCCATTTCGTCTCTATCTCCGTGAGGCAGGGTCGTGCCCCTGCCAGAACATTGCGGCGGAAAAGCGGCCCGGGGCCGGTCCTGTCAAGCCTGAACGGGTGGTTACACCAGCTTCATCACCGCCTGCATGAACGGCCCGATCGAAACGGGCTTGGCCAGATAGCCTTCGGCACCCGCCTCGCGGATGCGCTCCTCGTCGCCCTTGCCGGCATAGGCGGTGACGGCCAGCACCGGGATCTGGCGCAGCACGGGATCGGCTTTGAGCGCCTCGATCAGTTCCAGGCCAGAAACATTGGGAAGCTGGATGTCCATGATGACCAGCCCGGGCACGAACTGGCGCGCGCGATCCAGCGCTTCGCGCCCGTCGGCCACCGGCTCTACGGTAAAGCCGTTGGCCACGAGCA
Organism: Novosphingobium sp. DS6-6; assembly: GCF_057784975.1. NCBI lineage: Bacteria > Pseudomonadati > Pseudomonadota > Alphaproteobacteria > Sphingomonadales > Sphingomonadaceae > Novosphingobium > Novosphingobium sp. DS6-6. Next base: position 251,650 of record NZ_JBYNTS010000005.1, read on the forward strand.
GATCGCAGAACAGCTTGCGGTTGAGGTCGTTGTCCTCGACAACCAGAATTCTTTTTGCCACGGAACACCTCTATGGCGCGAGAGGCAGGTGGCGCCCCCGTCACGGGTCCTGCTCTATTGACCCGGAAAGGCTCTGACAATCATCCGCGAACCCGCACCGCCCGTTCCCGATCCGCAGGATCTGGCACTTGCCGCGCTGGGCTGGGTGCTGGCCGAAGGGCACCGGGCCGAACGCTTTCTGGCGATCACCGGCCTTACGCCCGACATGTTGCGTACCGGGCTGGCCGATCCGGCGGGGCCGGGGGCGGTGCTGGGCGCCGTGCTCGATTTCCTCATGGCGCACGAGCCCGATCTTGTTGCCGCGGCGCACGCTCTCGCTATAAGCCCCGGATCCTTGGCCGCCGCACGGGAGAATCTGTCATGACCCGCCCGCTGGTGATCAGCGATTGCGATGAAGTGCTGTTGCACATGGTGGCCCCTTTCAAGGCCTGGCTGAAGGCCCATCACGCTATCGATTTCGCAATGGAGAGCAGCGATTTCGGCAGGGCCATGCGCCATGCCGGGGATGGCCGCGCGGTGGAGCCGGGCGAAATCTGGCGCCTGCTCAACCTGTTCTTCGACACGCAGATGCACGCGCAGCCCGCCATTGCCGGCGCGGTCGATGCCGTGGGTGCCCTGACCGAACGGGCCGACTTCGTGATCCTTACCAATCTGGGCGATGCCTATCGCGATGCGCGAACCGCGCAATTGGAAGGCGTGGGCATCAAGGCGCGCGTTTTCACCAACCAGGGGCCGAAAGGTCCGGCGCTCAAAGCCATTCTCGACGAATATCGACCGACCCGGGCGGTGTTCATCGATGATCTGCCGCTGCATCACCATTCCGCGGCAGAACTGACACCGCATGTCATCCGCCTGCACCTGTGCGGCGAACCGCTGCTGGCGCCGTATATCGATTGCGCGCACAAGGCCGGCCATGCCCATGCCCGTATCGATACCTGGGACCATGCGCTGCCGTGGCTCCTGTCGCAGCTGGACGAAGATGTCTGATTTGGCCCCTGTTTTGTGGAGTTGGTTACGATGACCGTTTCGATCGATGCCCGTCTTGCCGAACTGGGCCTGGAACTGCCGGCGGCCGCGGCGCCGGCGGCAGCCTATGTGCCCACCGTGCTCGCGGGGGGGCTGCTGCATGTTTCGGGACAGCTGCCGTTCGTCGATGGGCAACTGGTGACCGGGCGTCTGGGAGACGACGTCACGCTGGAAAAGGGCACCGCTGCCGCGCGCGCCTGCGCCTTGATGCTGCTCGCCCAGGCCAAGGCAGCGCTTGGCACGCTTGACCGGATCGAGCGGGTGGTCAAGCTCGGCGCCTTCATCAATTCGACCGGCGATTTCACCGATCAGCCCAAAGTGGCCAACGGAGCGTCGGACGTGATGCAGGCCGTTTTCGGCGATGCCGGCCGTCATGCCCGCAGCGCCGTCGGCGTGCCGGTGCTGCCTTTCGGGGTGGCGGTGGAAATCGATGCTGTCTTTGCTGTTCGCGCTGATTGACCGCTTTCTCCTGCCCGCGCGCGCTGCAGAGCGCGCCGGCTGGCTGAAAAGCGCGATCTACGCCCATCGCGGCCTGCATGGCCCCGGCGTGCCGGAAAACTCGCTGGCCGCCGCCGATGCGGCGATCGCGCGGGGCTTCGGGATCGAATGCGATGTCCAGCGTAGCCGCGACGGGCATGCCATCGTGTTTCACGACTGGACGCTGAACCGGCTGACCGGCCGCCCCGGCAGCGTGGCGGAACTGACCGCCGCAGATCTCGCGCACATCGGTCTGCGCGACGAAAGCGGCGCGCCGGCGGCTGGCGAAGCGATCCCCGGCCTGCGCCAGTTGCTCGACCGCGTCGACGGGCGCGCGCCCTTGCTGATCGAGATCAAGTCGCGCGGCACGCAGCGCATCGCCCCGCTCTGCCTGGCGGTCCGCCGCCTGCTCGAAGGCTATCGCGGGCCGGTCGCGGTAATGAGTTTCGATCCGCGTGTGCCGGCCTGGTTCCGCCGCTATTCGCCACGTGTCGTGCATGGCCTGGTGGTGACCGAAGCCGGGCGGCGCACGCTGCTGGCCCGCCTCAAAAGGCACCTTGCGCTGTGGCGCGCGCGACCCCAGTTCCTGGCCTATGACATTGCCGATATTGCCAATCCCGTGGTGCGGCTGGCCCGGCGGCGCGGGGTTCCGGTCTTGACCTGGACCGTGCGGACCCCTGCGGACGCCCGCCGCGCCGGAACGCATGCCGACGCGCCGATCGCCGAAGGGCCGGTGCTGATGACCCTGGGCGCGCCATGAGCCTTACCGCACGGGTCGAACGCGCGGTCGGGGCCATTGCCGCCGACGCCTGGGATCAGCTTGCAGGCGCGGACAATCCTTTCACCAGCCACGCTTTTCTCGCTCTGCTCGAGGAATCCCAGAGTGTCGGCGGGCGCAGCGGATGGACCCCGTTGCCGTTGGTGATCGAGGATGCCGACGGGCGGCCTGCCGCTGCCCTGCCGGCCTATCTCAAGCAGCACAGCCAAGGCGAATACGTGTTCGACCAGGCCTGGGCGGATGCCTGGGAGCGCGCAGGCGGACGTTATTATCCCAAGCTGCAGATCAGCGTGCCGTTCACCCCGGCGACCGGCCCGCGCCTGTTGTGCGGGGAGCGCGCGGACCTGGCGCTTCCGCTGCTGCGCGCCGCCGAGGCGGTGGTGGATCAGCATGGCCTGTCCTCTGCGCATGCCACGTTCATCGCGCCCGATCAGGTTTCCCTTTTCGAAGAGGCAGGCTGGCTGTTGCGGTCCGACCTGCAATTCCACTGGGAAAACCGTGGCTACACCGGGTTCGAAGATTTTCTGGGCGCGCTATCGTCGGCCAAACGCAAAAACCTGCGCAAGGAACGCGCCGCCGCGCAGGAGGGGGTGGAGATCATGGCCCTGACCGGCGATGCGATCGAGCCCGCGCACTGGGACGCGTTCTGGCTGTTCTATCAGGATACCGGCGCCCGCAAGTGGGGCAGGCCCTATCTGACCCGCGCCGCGTTCGATCTGATCGGTCGGCGCATGGCCGACAAGGTCTTGCTGGTGCTGGCGTTGCATGCCGGAAAGCCCGTTGCCGGCGCGCTCAATTTCATCGGCCGTGATGCGCTCTATGGCCGCTATTGGGGCGCGCTGGTGGACAAGCCGTTCCTGCATTTCGAGCTGTGCTATTATCAGGCGATCGATGCGGCGATCGCGATGGGGCTGAAACGGGTCGAAGCCGGGGCGCAAGGGCAGCACAAGCTGGCGCGCGGCTATGAACCGGTGCAGACTTGGTCGGCGCATTACATTGCCGATCGCGGCTTTCGCCAGGCGGTGGCCGATTTCCTGGTTCGCGAGCGTGCCGGGATCGATCAGGGACAGATGGTGCTGGCGGGGCACACGCCTTTTCGCAAGGGCTGAACGGGTTTCACGCGGCGCGGCGAGCCGACGTGCGCAGCCATTCGCGGGCACGGCGCTGTGCTTCGGCGATCTCGCGCGCGGTCAGGTCTTCGGCCACGTCCGCCCGGGCCTGCGCGGCTTCGTCATGGCCGGCCACGGCGGCAAGGTTGAACCACTTGTGCGCTTCGATCAGATCGCAATCGGCGCCATAACTGCCGGTGGAAAACGCAACGCCCAGGTCGAAGAAGGCGTGGCTATCACCCAGCGCGGCGGCGGCAAGGCACGCGGCGATCAGGCTATCCGCGCGATCGGTCGTGAAACATCCGGTCGTGCCGGCCGCGGATGTCGGCACGAGTGCCATCCTGCTTCGCATTTGGCGCATCGAACAATTCCCCCTGCGAATCTGCCATGCCCAACCATGGGCGGCATGTCCAAGGTTGCGAATTAAGGTCAACAAACGGTTAACGATAGAATGCCGCGTTTACGGCCTGCCGGGCGGCACTGTGCCCGCCCGCGTCAGCCCCGTCTTCGCTGCGCCGCAGACCGCGCGCTCCCGCCGTCAGGAAGTGCTTGTGCGGCCTTTCATGCCTGCCTATAGGCGCGGCACCCCGAGGCTGCCCGCGCCGATACGGTGCGTGACTGCCGCGGTGGTCGGAAGGCGCAAACGGAGGGCCGGATGGCTGGGGTTCTGGGTGACGAAATTGACGTGTTGGCGAAGGCCCGACGGGCCATGCCGGGTGATTACGTTCCGCACGACGACGAACCCTACATGAGCGAGCAGCAGCTCGATTATTTTCGCCGCCTTCTGCTCGAATGGAAGAAATCGATCCTGTCGGCTTCGGCCGGTACGCTTTCGGCGTTGCAGGACGGCCCGTTGCGCGAACCCGATCTCAACGACCGGGCATCGAGCGAAACCGATTGGGGCATCGAACTGCGCACGCGCGACCGGCAGCGCAAGCTGATTGCCAAGATAGATTCGGCCATGCGCCGCATCGACGAAGGCGAATACGGATATTGCGAGGTAACCGGCGAACCGATCGGCCTTGGCCGCCTGATCGCCCGCCCCATCGCCACGATGACGGTCGAAGCCCAGGAAGCCCACGAACGCCGCGAAAAGATTTCGCGCGATATGTGAAGGCCCGGGCGGATTGCCGGGCGCCTGCCCGAAGCCCGCCCGAACGCCATGGTAAACGCCAGCGGCGCACCTGTTTCCGCTTTTTGGCGCACGGTGTGGCGGCGATGCCGATGTTAAAGATTTCTTTGCCGTTTTCGTTTACAGAAGCGGTACGGATGGCAGCGCATGGGGAAACGTGCGGCGCACCCACCAACGGAAACCCGCGTGCCTCCCGGCCATCCTTGCTGGAAACGGAACCTGACGGTGACTGACATCGACCATCGGCAACTGGAGCGCGACAGCCTTTTTCTGATGGCCGACCTGCGCCTGGTAGGGCACGAGGGCGAGCATCGCGTGCGGGTGCGCAATCTTTCAGCCGGCGGGATGATGGCCGAAGGGGCCGTGCGCGTGACGCGGGGCAGCCGGCTGGAAGCGAACCTGCGCCATCTAGGCTGGGTGGAAGGCGTCGTGGCCTGGGTGCAGGACAACCGCTTTGGCATCGCGTTCATCGAACAGATCGATCCCAAGCTGGTACGTGAGCCGGTTTCCCCCCCGATGGCCGACACTTATGCGCCGCGTTATGTGCGCCCGCCGCTGACCCCGTTGGAATCCCGACGGCTGCGCAAGCTCTGACCACGGGCCGCGCTGCGTCGCACCGTTCCGTGCTGGCCTGATACGGTCGATCTGCTAGGCAGGGGCATGGCTCAGGTGCTTTGCCATTCGCGCCGCGTCGTCGCCGCGCTCGTGCCGCTTTGCGTCTTCGCGCTCGCTGGTTGCGGCGCCGACCGGCGCGGCCCGCTGCCGGTTGCCCTTGCGGGCGATGACACCGTGTTCCAGACCGCTACGGCGCGGCTTTCGCCGGCCGCGCAGGTCCTGCGCGCCGCGACGGTGGAAGGGCTGGTGGGCTTTGATGCCCAAGGGCGCGTGGTGCCTGCGATCGCCGAACGCTGGATCGTTACCGACGACGGGCTCAGCTATATCTTCCGGTTGCGCGATGGCACCTGGCCCGATGGTGCCGCGATCGATGCGCCCGGCGTTGCCGCCGCGCTGCGTCGCGCGCGCGATGCGCTGGCCGGTACGCCACTGGGGCTGGATCTGGCCCCGATCGAGGACATCCGGGTGATGACCGACCGGGTGGTGGAAATCGATCTGTCTGCGCCATTGCCCGATCTGCTGACTTTGCTCGCCCAGCCGGAGCTGGGCCTGCCACGCCGACGGCTGGGCTCCGGCCCCCTGGGCTTGCGGCGCGACGGGCAGCGTGTCGCCCTTTCGCCGATCCCGCCCGAAAAGCGGGGGCTGCCTGCGCAGGCCGGTTTTCTGGCCGGCGTGCGCCCGCTCAGTGTCGAGGTGCAACCGATGGCCCTTGCCGCCCGCCGGTTCAACGATGGGCTGGTCGATGTGGCGCTGGGTGGAACGATCGATTCGCTACCCCTCGCGGGAACCACCGTGCTGTCGCGCGGGAATGTGCAGCTTGACCCGGTCATGGGCCTCTTCGGCTTGCAGGTGCTGCGCGCGCAGGGATTCCTGGCCGATCCCCTGCGACGCGAGGCGCTGGCCCTGGCGATCGATCGCGAACGGCTCGTCAATGCGTTCGGGGTCGGCGGGTGGGCCGGCACGACGCGGCTGGTTTCGCCCGAAGTGCCCGATGGCGACGACAGCGTTGGCGAACGGTGGACCGGCAGCAGCCTCGATCAGCGCCAGGCGCTGGCGCGTCAGCGTGTGCGGGCCTGGATCGCTACCGGACAGAGCGCGCCGCTGTTGCGCGTGGCCGCACCCGACGGGCCGGGCTCGCGGCTGGTACTGGCGCATCTGGCGACCGATCTTGCCAAGATCGGCCTCGGCCTGGAACGCGTGGACCAAGGCGCGCCGGCTGATCTGCGCCTGGTCGATAGCGTTGCGCGCTATGCACGCGCGGCCTGGTTTCTCAACCAGTTGGCCTGCCCTGTTAGCCCCGCCGCCTGCAGCCCGCAGGGTGACGCCCTCGTTGCCCGGGCCCGGGCCGAGCAGGGCCTGCAGGAACGCAATGCGCTTCTGGCGCAAGCGGAGCGAACGATCACCGCCGCCAACGCTTTCATCCCGATTGCCCGGCCGCTGCGCTGGTCGCTGGTGCGCGGCGGGGTGACGGGATTCGCCCCCAATCCCTGGGGCTGGCATCCGCTGCCGCCGCTCACCGTCGTGCCGAAATAGCCCTGCCTGCCAGCGTCATGCACGGCCAGCGCCGATTTTTCGCATTTGGTCATGGCGGGAAAAGCAACAAGCGGCTAGGGGGCACGGGCCGAACGATGATATATCGGGCCTCGCGTGGTGAGGCCGTGGCATCCAAGACCCCTGCGTATCTGCTCCCCCGCCGGTCTCCGCCCACGCTGCGGCCCGGCCAGACCTGTTGAGTTTCATGCCTTTTTCCTCGCTTCCCGCCGCCGTTTCGCAATCGCTCGCCGCACGTGGCTATCTTGAGCCGACTCCGGTCCAGGCCGCCGTCCTGCAGGCCGAGGCGGCTGGACGCGATCTGCTCGTTTCGGCGCAGACCGGATCGGGCAAGACCGTGGCTTTCGGCGTCGCCATGGCGGCAGACCTGTTGGGCGAGGGAACACCGCCCGCCGGCGCGCCGCTGGCCCTTGCCATTGCCCCGACGCGCGAACTGGCGCTGCAGGTAAGCCGCGAACTGGCCTGGCTTTACGAAAAGGCCGGGCTGCGCATCGCCACTTGCGTTGGCGGCATGGACCCGTCCAAGGAACGCCGCACGCTCAACCACGGCGCGCATATCGTGGTGGGCACGCCCGGCCGCCTGCGCGATCATCTCGAACGCGGCGCGCTCGATCTTTCCGGCCTGCGCTTCGTGGTTTTGGACGAGGCGGACGAAATGCTCGACATGGGCTTTCGCGAAGATCTCGAGGAACTGCTCGACGCCACCCCGGCCCAGCGCCGCACTTTGCTGTTTTCTGCCACCATGCCGCGCCCGATCGCGGCTCTCGCCAAGCAGTATCAGCGCGACGCCCTGCGCATTTCCACGATCGACGAGCGCCAGGGCCATGGCGATATCAGCTATCAGGCCGTCGCCGTCTCACCCAACGACATCGAAAACGCGGTGATCAACCTGCTGCGGTTTCACGAGGCGGAAACGGCCATGCTGTTCTGCGCCACGCGCGACAACGTGCGGCACTTGCACGCCGCGCTGGTGGAGCGTGGTTTTGCGGCCGTGGCGCTTTCGGGCGAGCACAGCCAGAACGAGCGCAACCATGCCATCCAGGCGCTGCGCGACGGGCGCGCGCGCATTTGCGTCGCCACCGACGTTGCCGCGCGCGGGATCGATATTCCCTCGCTCAGCCTGGTGATCCACGTGGAAGTGCCGCGGGATGCCGAAACCCTGCAGCACCGTTCAGGCCGCACGGGCCGTGCCGGCCGCAAGGGCACGGCGGTTCTGGTCGTGCCCTATCCGCGCCGGCGCCGCCTGGAAGAGATGCTGCGCCGCGCACGGATCGCGGCGGAATGGATGGCCGCCCCCGGCGCCGCGCAGATCCGCGCACGCGATCGCGACCGCCTGCTGGAAAAACTGCTCGCTCCCGCCGACCCGGACGACGTGCTGGAAGACGATGTCGCGCTTGCCGAAACGCTGATGGAACGCATGGACGCGCGTGACATCGCGCTGGCCCTGGTGCGCAGCCATCGCCAGGCTCTGCCCCAGCCGGAAGAACTGATCGATCTTTCGTCGGAAGAGGGCCGCAAAGCCACGCACCGGCCCGGGTTCGACGATGTGGTATGGTTCCGCATGGATATCGGCCGTCGGCACAACGCCGATCCACGCTGGCTGCTGCCTTTGCTGTGCCGGCGCGGCCATATCACCCGCAACGAGATCGGGGCGATCCGCATCGGTCCGGCCGAAACCTTTTTCCAGGTGCCGAAGGCACTGGAAGAACGCTTCCGCGCCGCGCTGCAACGCACGGGCCGCGAAGGTGCCGAGGACGAAAGCGGCATTCGCATCGTTCCGGGCGAGCCCCCGCGCGAGATGGCCCGCACCAGCCCCCGTCAAGACCGTCCCCGTCAAGACCGCCCCCGCCAGGGCAACGGCCCGAACCGCCCGCGCGAGGGCTTTCCGCCGCGCGGATCGGGTCCTCGCCCGCCGCACCGCAAAGGCCCCCGTCGCGGCGAGGGCTGAAGCAGCCAGGCCGCGCTTATCCTGCGCGCACGTCCTGCCGTTCCAGCGGTGCGGCACGCAGCAGAGTGGCCAGGGCCCGGGCATCGGCGCAGGTCGCCTCGCCGCCCAGGCGGGCCTGCAACGCGCGATAGTGCGCAAGAACCGCCTGCCCGGCTGCGCTGATCCTGGCGCCGCCGCCATGGCCGCTGCCGGGAAAGGTTTCCACCAGCGGGCTTTGCCAGCACCGGTTCATCACGTCGACCAGTTGCCACGCGCGGCGATAGCTCATCCCCATGGCCCGCCCGGCGCCCGAAATCGACCCTTCGCGCGCAATGGCGTCGAGCAGGTCCGCCTTGCCCGGCCCCATGGCAATGGCGTCGCCGCAATAGAGCTGAAGCTTGATCCTGATCGGGGTAGCCGGTGCCATGCCCCCGTTTAGGCGAGCGCCCCCGCCGGCTCAAGCATGGCGCCCATCCATTTGCCGAAGTGCCTGCCTAACTGGACTGCCCCGTTCCTTTGGAACGGTGGTTGACCTGCCCGCAAAATGCCGTAAATGCGCGGTTTCCCCGGACGGGGGCGGTTAGCTCAGTTGGTAGAGCATCTCGTTTACACCGAGAGGGTCAGCGGTTCGAGCCCGTTACCGCCCACCATCGTTGGCCCTTGCGTTTTCCGCAAGTCTCCCGTTGCGGCTTTACCCGGCTGCCGCCTTGATCAGCGCGGTCGCTTCCGGCCCCGTCCAGTCGAACGCGCCTACCACCCGGCCCGTTTCCCGCCCTTGTCTGTCATAGATCACCGTGGTCGGCAGGACCCCGGTGTTATAGTGGAACGACAGGTCGTTGTCGGGATCGAGCAGCATTTGCACGTCCCCCAGGCCATGGGCTGCGGCGAACGCTTTGACCTTGTCGGCCTGGCCGGCGCTGTCCTGCGATATGGTCAGCACGCGAAGGCCGCCGGCGGCCAGCTTGTCGAGCGTCGGCATTTCCGCCACGCAGGGGCCGCACCACGTGGCCCAGAGGTTGATCAGCACTGGCTTGCCGCGCAGATCGCCAGATGAAATCCGCTTGCCGTCCGGCCCGGCCAGGGCAAAGGCAGGCATGGCCGCCCCCTTGTGGCTGGTATCGATCTTGCCGGTCGCAGCCTCGTTGCCGGCGGGTGCCGTTGCCGGCCCCGCTGTCGAAGAGGCGCTCGATGGTTGCGCCGGCGGGCTTGCTTGCCTATCGCAGCCGGCAAGCGCGGCGCTGGCCAGCGCCCCCAGGATCAACGGCAGGCAGGGCGAACGAGCGGACATGAGCGGCAATTCGGGCTCCAACCAGATGTGGGGCGGGCGTTTCGCCGCCGGCCCTTCGGCCATCATGCGCGAGATAAACGCCTCCATTCCCTTCGACAAGGCGCTGTGGCGGCAGGATATCGCCGCGTCAAAGGCCCATGTGGGCATGCTCGGCGCGCAAGGGATCGTTTCGGCAGAGGATGCCGCGCAGATCGCGCAAGGCCTGGACCAGGTTGCGGCGGAATACGAAGCCGGGGGCGTTCCCGAGAACTGGGACCTTGAAGACATTCACATGACCACCGAAAACCGGCTGGCCGAATTGATCGGCCCGGTTGCCGGGCGCCTGCACACCGCGCGCAGCCGCAATGACCAGGTCGCCACCGATTTCCGCCTGTGGGTGCGCGATGCCATCGACCAGGTCGATTCGGGCCTGCTTGCCCTGCAAGCGGCGCTGGTCGCCCGCGCGGGCGAACATGCCGCCAGCATCATGCCGGGCTTTACCCATCTGCAGACGGCGCAGCCGGTCACGCTGGGCCACCACCTGCTGGCCTATTACGAAATGATCGCGCGCGATCGTTCGCGCTTTGCCGATGCCCGCCAGCGCATGAACCGCTCGCCGCTGGGCGCCGCGGCGCTGGCCGGCACCGGCTTCCCGATCGACCGCTTCCGCACGGCCGAGGCGCTGGGTTTCGACGGACCGACCGACAACAGCCTCGATTCGGTATCAGACCGCGATTTCGCGCTGGATTACCTGATGGCCGCGGCGCAGTGCTCGCTGCACCTTTCGCGCCTGGCCGAGGAATTCATCATCTGGGCCAGCCAGCCGTTCGGCTTCGTCACGCTGCCAGACAGCCTGTCCACCGGCAGCTCGATCATGCCGCAGAAGAAAAATCCCGATGCGGCCGAACTGGTGCGCGGCCATGCCGGGCGGATCGTGGGCTGCCTCACCAGCCTGATGGTCACCATGAAAGGCTTGCCGCTGGCCTATTCCAAGGACATGCAGGACGACAAGCCGCCGGTGTTCGAAGCGGCCGGCCTGCTCGCCTTGTCGATCGCGGCGATGACCGGCATGGTGGCCGAGGCGCGCTTCCGCACCGACCGCATGCGCAGTGCCGCCGAACTGGGCTATGCCACGGCGACCGACCTTGCCGACTGGCTGGTGACCTGCGCCGACATTCCCTTTCGCGAGGCGCATCACATCACCGGCAGCGCGGTGAAGCTGGCAGAAAGCCGCGGCATCGCGCTCGATCAGTTGCCGCTCGAAGATCTCAAGGCGATCGACGCGCGTATCGACGATCGCATCTATGCCGCGCTTTCGGTCGAAGCATCGGTCGCGGCACGTTGTAGCCATGGCGGAACCGCGCCGGCCGAGGTAAGAAAGCGCGTGGCCCAGGCGCGCGAAGCTCTGGGCATGGAGGAGTAGTCGCTTGATCCGTCCCAATGCCCCGAATGCCGCTGGCTTGGTGTTCGCTGCGCTTGCCGTGCTGGCCCTGGCCGGCTGTGGCAACAGACGCGAACTGAAACCGGCACCGGGGCGTGGCCTGCCGCCCGCGCCTTATGGCCGGGTGCAGGGCCGCGGGGCGGACGAGCTTTTGAAAGCGCCGATCCAGGCCAAGCCCGATCGCAACGTGGAGTTGCGCAGCCGTTCGCAGGAGCGGGAAGACGATCCCTTTGATCTTCCGCCCGAAGAATAAGCGTTTTCAAACCGATCCCTGAGAGTTTCGATGGACCATTTCCAACAGGTAGACGGCGTGCTTCATGCCGAGAATATCGCCCTGCCCATTCTAGCACAGGCCGTGGGCACGCCGCTCTATGTCTATTCGCGCGCGACGTTGACCCGCCACGCCCGCGTGTTTCGTGACAGCCTCAAGGTGCTGCCGCGGGTGAAGCTGGCCTTTGCCGTCAAGTCAAACCCGAACCTTGCCGTGCTCAAAGTGCTGGCGGCCGAAGGTTACGGCGCCGACGTGGTTTCGGGCGGAGAAATGGAGCGCGCGCTTGCTGCCGGAATGCCGGCCGAGAGCATCGTCTTTTCGGGCGTGGGCAAGACCCATGCCGAGCTCGCCCGTGCGCTTGAGGCCGGCATCGGCCAGTTCAATCTGGAAAGCGAGGAAGAGGGGCTCGAGCTCGGGGAGATCGCCACGGCCCTTGGCAAGACCGCTTATTGCGCCCTGCGCGTCAACCCCGATGTCGACGCGGGCACCCACGGCAAGATTTCTACCGGCAAGGCCGAAAACAAGTTCGGCGTGCCTTATGACCGGGCGGGCGCGATCTATACGCGCCTGGCGGCAACGCCGGGGCTGGTCATGCGCGGCCTGGCACTGCACATCGGCAGCCAGCTTGCGCGGCTCGATCCGCTCGAGGCCGCGTTCCTCAGGATCGGCGATCTGATGCATGCGATCCGGGCCGCCGGCCATGCCGTCACCCATATCGATTTCGGCGGCGGCATCGGCGTGCCCTACAAGGCGGGAGAGGTCTTTCCCCAACCTGCGGACTATGCCGCGATGGTGGCGCGGGTGGCGCGCGACTGGAACGTTACCGCGATGTTCGAACCCGGCCGGGTGATCACCGGCAACACCGGCGTGCTGCTGACCCGGGTGATTCGCGTGAAGGAAGGCGTGGGCGCGCCCTGGGTGGTGGTCGATGCGGCGATGAACGATCTGGCGCGGCCGGCGCTGTACGATGCCTGGCACGATTTTGCCGCCGTCACGCCCACGGGCGAGACGATGCAGGCCAATATCGTCGGCCCGATCTGCGAGTCGAGCGACACGTTTGCCATGGGCCGCACGATCGACACGGTGGCGCGCGGCGATCTGGCAGTGTTTCGCACGGCCGGCGCCTATGGCGCGACGATGGCCAATACCTATAATTCGCGCCCGCTCGTGCCCGAAGTCATGGTCGATGGCGACAAGTGGGCCGTTGTCGCCGACCGCATCGAGCCAGCCACGATCCTGGCAGCCGAGCGTGTGCCGGCGTGGCTGGCATAGGCGCCTGATGCTGCCGGCGCTGCCCCTGTTTCATCGCTTGGCGGGCCAGCCGGTGATCGTGCTGGGCCACGGAGAGGCGGCGCAGGCCAAGCGGCGGCTGGTGGAGCGGGCCGGGGGGCAGGTGGTGGAAGACCTGGCCCACGGCATCGATATCGGCGCGCGGCTGGCTTTCATCGCCCATGACGATGCCGATGCCTGCACTGCCGATGCGCTGCGTGCGCGGGGGGCGGGCCTGCTGGTCAACGTGGTGGACCGGCCGGCGCTGTGCGATTTTACCACGCCATCGCTGATCGATCGCAGCCCCGTGGTCGTGGCGGTGGGCACCGGCGGGGCCTCGGCCGGGCTTGCCAAGCATGTACGGCTGCGGCTCGAGCGCATATTGCCGCAAGGTTTGGGAGCATTGGCGCAGGCGCTTCATGATGCCCGCGATGCCTTGCGGGCACGTTTCCCCGACGGGGCGGAGCGGCGCCGGGCGCTGGATGCGGCGCTGGGCGAAGGCGGGCCGCTCGATCCCCTGGCGGCGCACGCGGCGGGCGCGGTTGGGGCCTGGCTGGTCAACGCGGCCGACGTGGCCGTGGCGCATCATGTCATCGTGCTGCGCTCTGCCGATCCGGAAGATCTGACCCTGCGCGAGGCGCGGTTGCTGGGCATGGCCGATGCCGTGGCAGCCGATGCCGCGGTGCCGCCGGCGATCCTTGATCGCGCGCGCGCCGATGCACGGCGCCTGCCGCCCGGCGCCGCGCTGCCGCAGGGGCTTACGGTGGAACTGCGCTTTCCGGCCTGATCGGCCGCGGCGTTCAGGCCCTGGGCGCGGAAAGGTGAAAGTTCATCCAGCAACTGGCCACCGGAACGGCGCGATCGGCCTGCCACGCTTCCACCCGCACGTTGGCCACGCGCCGCCCGGCGCGCAGCACCTGGCCCATGGCATGGATCGGCTGCGGCATGCCGGCGCGCAGATATTCGATCGAGATGTTGATCGGCTTCATTCGTGTGATGACGCCGCGCCGGTCAAGCTCGGCGCGCAGCGCGGCAAAGCCGGCCATTTCCAGCAGCCCGCCGATCGCGCCGCCATGCAGGAAGCCGGGGCGCCCCATCGATTGTGGGCCGAATTCCATGGTCACGATCGGGCTGTCTCCATCCGTCGCTGATAGCACCATGCCCATGGCCAGCGCATAAGGGGGCAGCGCGAAGGGCGATACCGGTGCGCTCATTCGGCCTCTCCCACGGCCATGAAGATGCCGGTGGCGTGGGCCAGGGGATCGGTACGATCGCCATCGTGGGCGAGCGCGCGGACGAATGCGAGATCGCCGCGCACCTGATAGCACTCCGCCCGCGCGATCACGCTGCGCCCGGGAACGGCCGCGCGCACATAATCGATCCGCAGATCGAGCGTTACCTGGGGGATGTAACGCTGGCGCCTTGTCCAGATCGCATAGGAGGTGCAGGTGTCGAACAGGCTGATTATCGGGCCGGACGCCAGAATGCCGGTGTTGCCCGCGCCAACCAGATCTTCGCGCCACGGCAGTTCGGCTTCGAACCAGTCCGACCCGTGATCGACATGGCGCAGGCCAAGAAACCCGCCATGCCCGCTGCGGCCCATTTTGAGGCCGGCCGTGGCGGGATCAAAAGGACTTTCGCGCCGCCAGTCCATCGGTAAGTCGTTTGCCATCCCGGCTCCTTGCCGCAATGCAGCGCAGGGTTCAACAGCCCGGATCGCGTTCGGGCGCCAAGGCGGCTGGGTCTGTTGCCGTTGTCGAGCCGCATGTTGAGCAGCACGTTCGCTTTCACAGGACGCCGCCGGCCAAAGCATCGATAGCGGCTTGCAGGATCAGCGCAGCCGCATGCGAATCGATGCGCCGAGCGCGTTTCGCGCGGCTGAAATCCTGCTCGATCATCGCCCGTTCGGCCGCCTGGGTGGACCAGCGCTCGTCCCACATCAGGATCGGCAGGCCGAAATCGGCCAGATTGCGCGCCATGGCGCGGGCGGACTGGCTGCGCGGGCTTTCGCTGCCGTCCATGTTGAGCGGCAGCCCAATGACCAGGCCCTTGACCGTACGCTGGCCGACGATGGCCGCCAATGCGGCCTTGTCCTGCGAGAACTTGCGGCGGATCACCGTCTGCCCGGCGGTGGCAAAGCGCCAGCCGGCGTCGCACAGCGCCACGCCGATCGTCTTCGTGCCGGGGTCAAGCCCCATCAGCACGCCGCCCGTCGGCAGGGCAGCACGCAGTTCCGCGATGCTTTGCGTGATCATGGCCTGTGTTCCTCGCGCGTGCCCGGCCAGGCTGCGCTGCGCCGTTGGGCATCGGCGCGCAGATTGGCCCAGAACAGCGGGATGTCATAGATGTGATAGTTGTTGCCCGGCAGCACGAAGGGGCCAATCGGCGGCGGTGGAGCGATCATCAGGATGCCCCGCGTGTCGCAGCGTGCCGAGACCAGCCCTGCCACCAGCGGGCCGGCGCGCTCGGTTTCCTGGTCGTCTTGATCGGGCAGCAGCGTCCCCCGGTTGGCCGTCGCCGGTGCCTGGCTGCCTTGCGTGCCGGTCAGAGGGTTTATGCAAAGCAGGGGCTCCCCAGCCGGCGCGGCCGCCGGCCAGGGACGATAGATATCCAGCAACAGGGCCGGGTCGGCCGGATCGGCAAAGGATACCCATCCGGCAAGACACCCGGTCTGATCGGGCGCGGTGCAGGGCGGCAGGCCGGTTTCGGCCGCCGCGTTCCTCGCCGCGATCGGCCATCCGATAGCGTAAGCCGCCACTACCCGCTGAGCCAGAGGTTTGCCCCGCACCATTTCACGCAGCAGGCGCGCCACGATCAGGCCGCCCTGGCTGTGCCCGGCCAGCACGATCGGCGTCCGCGGGGGCAGCATTGCCAGAAACGTAGAAAAGGCGGCGCGTACATCCGCATAGGCCAGATCGATGGCGTGCTGGCGATCGGCGCCCCCGGCCAGGAAAGCGCCGAAGGCGGCCTGGCGGTAACGCGGCACCCACACGGGGCCAAGGCCGTTGAACGCGCTGGCCGTGGCGGCAACCAGAAGGTCGGCCCGGCGGCGCGAGTCGCGATCGTCCAACGGGGCGTTCCAGTGATTGCGGCTGAGATAGCTGGTGGTATGGACGAAAAATACGGCGGTGCCGCCGGCCGCGGTGCGGCGCACGCCGGGGGGCAGCCATTGCGCCGGGCCATTGGGCAGGCCCGGCCGCGCGATCCACATGGCAGGATCGCGATAGGCCCCGCGCGGCAGCGATGCCAGCGGCTCAAAGGCGCGCGTCGGAGCAAAGGTATAGCGTACGAGTTCGCCCGAACATTGCCGCAGCGCGCCAAGGCACAGAAGCGCCAGCGCCACGAAGAGGGCGCCGGCCTGGCACACGCGCTTGATCATCATGCTGTCACGTCGATAGGGCTGTCACGCCGATAGGACCTGTCTGGCGTCTTCGCTGCCCTCGTGATCGTTGCGCTCGGCCTGGCGTTCCAGCGCGATCTTGATCATCGCCACGATCGGATCGGCCAGGGCCAGTCCCAGAATGCCGAACAGCACGCCGAAGACCAATTGCGCCCCCAGCACCATCGCCGGCGCCAGATCCGCCGTTTTCTTGGCCACCATCGGCACGATCACGTTGCCGTCCACGGTCTGGACCACCAGATAGACGATGATGCAGTAGATGCCCATGCTGGTGCCGCCGGAAAACCCGACGAGCACCATCAGCAGGCCGGAGATGGGCGCGCCGATATTGGGCAGAAACACCAGCAGCCCGGTAAGGATGCCCAGCAGGGCCGACATCGGCACGCCGTAGATCGCCAGCAGCAGCCAGGTCCCCAGCCCCTCGGTGAACATTCCGATCATCCGCCCCAGCAGCAGCATGCGCAGCGATTTGCCCATGCGCTGCAACGTGGCCTGGAAGAAGGCGCGGCTCTCCAGCGGCAACAGCCAGGCGAACCCGCGCCGATAGATATCGGGCTCGAGCACGAAATAGATGCCCAGAATCACGATCAGGAAGAATGTGGTGAAGCCGCCGAAAATGCCGCCCAGCGCCCGGGTCACCGGGCCGACCCCGCCGATCACCTGCTCGGCGATCTTGGACACGTCGGCCTCGCCCACGTTGATGCCGTGGCCATGCAGCCAGCCCAGCGTGCGCTGGGCCTGCGTTTCGATGATATGCGGAAACTGGGCGGCCTGCGCGGCGATCTGGTTTCCGGCGAAATAGCCCAGCCACACCAGAAAGCCGACGGCGGCCAGCATGACCAAGGCGATGCGCAGGCTGCGCGGCCCCGGCATGATCCGGCCTAGCAGGCGTTGCCCGCCTTCGATCAGCGAGGCGAAGACCACCCCGCCGAAGATGACAAGCAGCGGCTGGGCCAGGAACACCGCCAGCACCACCAGCGCCGCGATGCCGATCCACACGAAAGCCTTCTTGGCTTCCTGCCGAATGGTTCGGTCGGCAATGTCGGTTGGGCCAGGCGCATGGGCTTTGCCTGCGGTCGCCGCCGGCGTGGCGGAACTGGCAGTTTGGGCGGAACTGTCGGGCTGGGCAGGATGATGCATGGCGTCGGGCCCCCTCGGCATGGATTTCAAGAAGCGGGAACGGGCGTTGCGACAACACGTTCCGGCCGCAGGCTGGTTCCACTGCGGGCACGGCGCACCGCGGGCCACCAGGTCAGCGGGTTCCACGTTTCGCTGCCATCGAGCGAGACGGTCACGAACTCCGCCCGGCCGCCCACATCGGCCAGGGCCACCGGCCCGCCCAGCCCTTTGAGCGCCAGCGGTTCGCGGCTGTCTGCCGAATGATCGCGGTTGTCCCCCATCAGGAAAACGTGCCCCGGGGGCACGGTGATTTCGCCATAATCGTCCAGCGGCTGCTGCTTGTGATCGATAATGCGATAGCTCGCGCCGTTGGGCAATGTTTCCCGCAGGATCGGCAGCTCGCAGAATTCGCGGCCCAGCGCGTTGCGAAAGCGCAGGCCGGGAAAATCGGCCGGCTGGCAAGGCTCGTTGGCATCGACCGGCAGCTCGAGCGGGGCTTCCACGGTCTGCGGCACGGCGCGGCCGTTCAGCACGATCTGCCCGTGGATCACCGCGATGCGGTCACCCGGCAGGGCCACGACCCGCTTGATATAGTCCTCGTTGCTGCCCCTTGGCACCACGATCACGATATCGCCATAGCGCGGCGTTGCCGGAAACAGCCGGGCACCCGATCGCGGCAGGACATGGAACGAGGGCGAAACCCATGACCAGCCATAGGGATACTTCGAAACCACCAGACGGTCGCCCACCAGCAGGTTGGGCATCATCGACATCGATGGGATGTAGAACGGCTTGGCCAGCAGGCTGTGGAACACCAGCACCGCCAACAGCATCCCTATCAGGCCGCGCAATTCCTCCCACCAGTTCACCCCGGCGCGCTGCACTTGGGCTTTTTCCGGCGGGGTGCCGGCGAGGCCTTCGCTCATAGTCCGTCTTCCGCGGCCAGAGGTAGGGCTTCTATCACCACGAACGCCTGCGCCCAGGGGTGATCGTCGGTCATTGTCAGGTGTACCACGGCTTCGTGGCCGGGCGGGGTGATCGCGGCCAGCCGGGCAGCGGCTCCACCCGTCAGCGCCAGGGTCGGCGCGCCCGACGGCGCATTGACCACGCCGATGTCCTTCATGAAAACCCCGGCCCTGAACCCGGTGCCCACCGCTTTGGAATAGGCTTCCTTGGCGGCAAACCGCTTTGCCAGCGTGTCGGCGCGGGTCAACGGCCGCCGTGCCGCCTTGGCCTGTTCGACGGGCGTGAACACCCGTTCGATGAAGCGGCCGCCGAAACGGTCCAGCGATTGCTGGATCCGTTCGATACTGCACAGATCGGAACCCAGGCCGATGATCACGCGGTTTGATCCTTCCTGGTGCGCAGGGGCTTCAGCGCACTTCGTCCATCAAGCCGCGCATCCTGCGCACGGCAGCATCAAGCCCCACGAAAATCGCCTCGCCAATCAGATAATGGCCGATATTGAGTTCGGCCAGCTGCGGAATGGCGGCCACTGGTTGCACATTGTCATAAGTCAGCCCGTGTCCGACATGCGGCTCGATCCCGTTCCTGGCCGCCAGCGCGGCCATGTCGGCCAGACGCCGCAGTTCCGCCGCGCGGGCTTCTCCTTCGGCGTGGGCATATTCCCCGGTGTGCAGTTCCACCACCGGCGCGCCCAGTTTGATCGCGGCTTCGATCTGCCGCGCCTCGGGCGCGATGAACAGGCTTACGCGGATGCCCGCGTCGGCCAGGCGCGCCACGATCGGTGCCAGCCGGTTGTGCTGGCCCGCGGCGTCGAGCCCGCCTTCGGTCGTGCGCTCTTCGCGCCGTTCGGGCACGATGCAGCAGGCATGCGGCTTGTGCCGCAAGGCGATGGCCAGCATTTCCTCGGTGGCAGCCATTTCCAGGTTCAGCGGCAGGCTGGTCGCGGCCTGGATGCGCGCCAGGTCCTCGTCGCGGATATGGCGGCGATCCTCGCGCAGGTGGGCGGTGATGCCATCGCCGCCCACGGCGGCAACGATCTCTGCGGCGCGCACGGGATCGGGATGATTGCCCCCGCGCGCGTTGCGAATCGTCGCCACGTGGTCGATGTTGACTCCCAGCCGCAGCCGCGCCGGTGCGAACAGTCCGCTCACCGTCTGGCCCCCCCGCTTATGGCTGCGCCCGGCTGCCCGGCTTGACCGCGGGCAGCGCGGCCAGTTCCGCCGGCAGCGCATCGGCGGCATATGTCGGGAAATGCAGCGAGACCAGCGGATAGAACGGCACGCCCAGATCCACGGTCCCGGCCGACCGATCGACCAGTGCCGCCTCCGCAACGACCACGCCGCCGGCGTCCTGCACCGCTTTGATCGCTTCGCGGCTGGAAAGGCCCGTGGTGACCACGTCTTCCACCATCAGGATCTTTTCGCCCGGCGTCAGCGCAAAGCCGCGGCGCAGTTCGAACGTGCCGGTAGGCCGTTCCACGAAAACGGCTTCCACTCCCAGGGCGCGGCCCATCTCGTGACCGAAGATCACGCCGCCCATGGCTGGCGAAACCACTTTTGAAATCTGCTGGCGCACGTCGCGCGGCAGCTTGGCGGCCAGCGCGCTGGCCAGGCGTGATGCGCGCATCGGATCCATCAGCACGCGGGCACATTGCAAGTAATGGGCGCTGTGGCGGCCCGAAGAGAGCAGGAAATGCCCTTCGAGCAACGCCTGGCAGGCACGGAATTCGGAAAGGATGTCGTCTTCCTGCATGGTTTTCGTTCGCTGGCCCTGCATCGTGTTTCTATGTCTGTGTGGTTGCCATGGGCGTTGGCGCGGCGGCGGGCAAGGGTTTTTCGCCCGGGACAGGGCACCGGGCGGGCACTGCTGGCCCAAGGGGCAATTGTTTCGTGCGGCGATGGTGCAGGAGGCAACTTGTGGGGCGCGACAAGGCCGCGTATAGCCGGGCAGAACAGAGGCAAGTGCAATCACTGCACGCGGCGTTTTTGAAGCCGGCGTGCATACGGGGAAGAGCGGAACAAGCGACGATGAGCCCACTCGAATTCGTCCGCCAGGCGGGCACTGCGTTCCGGACCGCGGGTCCTGTCGTGGCCGGCATTGCGGCAAGTGCGGCAGCAGCGGTGCCTTC
Organism: Novosphingobium sp. DS6-6; assembly: GCF_057784975.1. Classification (NCBI taxonomy): domain Bacteria; kingdom Pseudomonadati; phylum Pseudomonadota; class Alphaproteobacteria; order Sphingomonadales; family Sphingomonadaceae; genus Novosphingobium; species Novosphingobium sp. DS6-6. Next base: position 272,186 of record NZ_JBYNTS010000005.1, read on the forward strand.
AATGGCGCTCGCCGCGGCTACTTACGTCCCGGCCAAGCCGGTACCTGGCAAGGGGCAGCCGGTTCCCGGCGGCTGGACATTCCAGGACCAGTATTCGCCGATCGGCCAGGAAGCGCTGAAAATGCACGATTACGTGCTGATGCCGGTGATCACGGCGATCACCCTCCTGGTGCTCGTCCTGCTGATCGTGGTGATGGCCAAGTTCAACCGCCGCAAGAACCCGGTCGCTTCCAAGACCAGTCACAACACCGTGATCGAGGTAATCTGGACGCTGGTGCCGGTGCTCATCCTCGTGGTGATCGCCGTCCCTTCGATCCGCCTTCTTGCCCATCAGTTCGAACCCGCGCCCAAAGGCGCGCTGACGGTCAAGGTCACCGGCTACCAGTGGTACTGGGGCTATGCCTATCCAGACAACGGCGGGTTCGAAGTGATTTCGAACATGCTGTCGCCCGAAGATGCGATCAAGCATGGCGAACAGCCGCAACTGGCCGTCGACAACCGCATGGTCGTTCCGGCCGGCGTGCCGATCCGGCTGCAGACCACGGGGGCCGACGTGATCCATTCGTTCGGCGTGCCCTCGCTGTGGTTCAAGCTCGACGCCGTGCCGGGCCGCATCAATGAAAAGGTGCTGCTGATCAACAAGCCCGGCGTCTATTACGGCCAATGCTCCGAACTGTGCGGCGCGCGCCACGGCTATATGCCGATCGTGGTCGAAGCCGTGACCAAGCCCCAGTTCGACGCCTGGATCAAGAGCCAGGGCGGCACCGTTGGCGGCGCAGCCGCGCCCGCCGCCTGATCAATTCAAGAGGACCCGCCCGCCATGGCCACCATTCCCGCCGATCATGAAAGCTTCGATGCGCACCATGATCATGCTCACGATCACGATCACAAGCCGGGCTTTTTCGCCCGGTGGTTCATGTCCACCAACCACAAGGACATCGGCACGCTCTACCTGATCTTCGCAATTTTCGCCGGCGTTGTCGGCGGTGCGATCTCGGGCATCATGCGGGCCGAACTGGCGCATCCCGGGATTCAGTACCTTGCGTTCTGGACCAGGTTCGTCGGTGGCGACGGCGCCGATTTCAACCAGACGCTGCACATGTGGAACGTGCTGATCACGGCGCACGGCCTGATCATGGTCTTTTTCATGGTCATGCCCGCGATCATCGGCGGTTTCGGCAACTGGTTCGTGCCGATCATGATCGGCGCGCCCGACATGGCCTTCCCGCGGATGAACAACATTTCGTTCTGGCTGACCTTCTCGGGCTTCTGCTCGTTGATGATCTCGCCGTTCGTGCCCGGAGGCACCGGGCATGGGGCGGGTACCGGCTGGACGGTCTATGCGCCGCTTTCCACCTCTGGTTCGGTCGGTCCGGCAGTCGATTTCGCGATCTTCTCGCTGCACCTTGCCGGCGCCGGCTCGATTCTTGGCGCGGTCAATTTCATCACGACCATTTTCAACATGCGCGCCCCGGGCATGACTTTGCACAAGATGCCGCTGTTCGTGTGGTCGGTGCTGGTCACGGCGTTCCTGCTGCTGCTCGCCCTGCCGGTGCTGGCCGCAGCCATCACCATGCTGCTTACCGATCGTAACTTCGGCACGACCTTCTTCGATCCGGCCGGCGGCGGTGATCCCATTCTCTACCAGCACCTGTTCTGGTTTTTCGGCCACCCCGAAGTCTACATCATGATTCTGCCGGGCTTCGGCATCATCAGCCAGATCGTCTCAACCTTCTCGCGAAAGCCGGTGTTCGGCTATCTGGGCATGGCTTATGCCATGGTCGCGATCGGGCTGGTCGGCTTCATCGTGTGGGCGCACCACATGTACACCACCGGTATCGACGTGAATACCAAGATGTATTTCACGGCCGCCACCATGGTCATCGCCGTACCCACGGGTATCAAGATCTTCTCGTGGATCGCCACGATGTGGGGCGGTTCGATCGAGTTCAAATCTCCAATGGTCTGGGCCATCGGCTTCATCTTCCTGTTCACCATGGGCGGCGTCACCGGTGTGGTCCTGGCGAACGGAGGCATCGACGACAACCTTCAGGATACCTATTACGTCGTGGCGCACTTCCACTACGTACTGTCGCTGGGGGCGGTCACTTCGCTTTTCGCCGGGTTCTTCTACTGGTTCCCCAAGATGAGCGGGAGGATGCACTCCGAGTTTCTCAGCCATCTCCAGTTCTGGGTATTCTTTGTCGGGGTGAACCTGATCTTCTTCCCGATGCACTTTCTCGGCGTGCAGGGCATGCCGCGCCGTTATCCCGATTATGCCCCGGCGTTCGAATATTGGAACAATATCGCCACGATCGGCTACATGGTCATGGCCGGCTCGCTGGTGATCTTCTTCATCAATCTCGTCTATGCCTTTGCCGCCGGCAAGAAGGCCGCGCCTAACTACTGGGGTGAAGGTGCCACGACGCTGGAATGGACCCTGTCCAGCCCGCCTCCGTTCCACCAGTTCGAAACGCTGCCGGTGATCGAGGACGTGCATCACCACTGACGTCGCACGATCCGTCGCAACATGACAAAGCCCCGCAGCTTGCGCTGCGGGGCTTTGTCATGTTTCCTGCCCGCTACCGCGAATCCCTCCGGCGCCATGACGGGCTGCTGCGCTGGTTGCTGCCTGGTGTTGCGGGGTTGGGGGGATGGTTGTTAAGGGTTTGATGTGTGGTTGTTTTTGTCAATTGGACAAAATTATGTCGGATGACGGTTGACGGTAGTTTGAGTGATTTATATATGGCGCTTCACCGACGCGGTTGTGCGGCTGGTTTTGGCTGGTTGCATGCGGGTTGCATCTTTGTTGGGTGCATCTGCGCGGGTTGCGTTGTGACTGTCGGATAGCTGGGGTTGGCATGGTTTCCGGTGAGAGCTGGGGATTGTTTGCCGGTCTTTGTTTTTGCTGTTTGCGGTTTGGTTCTTTGACATTGTTGATGAGATGAAGGGACATGCGGGCGACGGCGCCTGGTGCCGGGGGTCTTTGGGCTCCGGCGGCCAGAACAATCAAGCCGTTGTTTTGCATGTCTTCGTATCCA
>NZ_JBYNTS010000006.1:0-231522 GCF_057784975.1 Novosphingobium sp. DS6-6
GCCGCCGGAGCCCAAAGACCCCCGGCACCAGGCGCCGTCGCCCGCATGTCCCTTCATCTCATCAACAATGTCAAAGAACCAAACCGCAAACAGCAAAAACAAAGACCGGCAAACAATCCCCGGCTCTCACCGGAAACCATGCCAACCCCAGCTATCCGACAGTCACAACGCAACCCGCGCAGATGCACCCAACGAAGATGCAACCCGCATGCAGCCAGCCAAAACCAGCCGCACAACCGCGTCGGTGAAGCGCCATATATAAATCACTCCCATAAGCGTCAATGGGGCTTTGCACTTTTGTTTCAGTTTTTGCGTAAATATTTGACGGTCTTCGCTTTTCCAGGCGAACATGAGCCCGCCGGCCACCATGCGGTAGCGCCGAAGCGTTTGCCGCCGGCGATGATTCGCCTGAATTTTTACCGCCTTGTAAGCCAATCGTTAAACCCGCATTAGCTACACCCTATCGATGGTTTCCGCATTCACGCCACCCCCTCTGCCCGGTGCAACAGTCGCGCGCGTCAGCGTGATCGTGCCCGGCTTCGGTGTCGCGCCGTTCCTGGGCGAGGCGTTGACATCGCTGCAGCGGCAAAGCCTCGAGGCATGGGAAGCCGTGGTGATCGACGACGGGGACAAGGCGGTGGCGCCGGCCGTGGCCCCGTTCCTGGCCGACCACAGGATCCGCCTGATCGAGACCGGCAACCGTGGCGTTTCCGCGGCCCGCAATACCGCGATCGCCGCGGCCCGTGCGCCGTTGATCGCACTGCTCGATGGCGACGATCTGTTCCGGCCCGATTATCTGGCCCGCACCGTGCCGTTGCTGGAAAACGAGCCCGAGGTGCGCCTGGCGACCTGCAACGCCCGAATCTTCGGCGCGGTGGCCGGGGAACGCCATTGCGTGGAATACCCCCAGCCGGCCTGCGGCACCTGGGTGGAAGTGCTGGACCGATCGTTCAACGTCTATATCGGATCGACCTTTCGCCGCGCGGATTTCCTGGCGGCAGGCAGCTTTGACGAGGCCATGACTCATGCCGAGGACCTTGACCTGTGGGTCCGCCTGCTGGCGCTGGGCGGCCATGCCCGTTATGTCGACGAAGTTCTGGGCGAGTACCGGGTGCGTGCCGGCTCCGCCTCGGCCCAGGCGCTGCGCCTGTTACGGGGAAGCCTGAAAGTGCAGGCCAAGGCGCGGGCGCGCCTGCCCGCCGGCGCGCCGGAGATTGCCGCGATCGAGCGATTGATGAACGAGACGCGCGATGCCCTGGCGCTGGAAGAGGCGATCGACCGGATAATGGCCGGACAGACGCGACCGGGCCTGGCCGACCTGCGCAAGATCGGCAACCATATCAAAGGGCACATGGACGGACCGCTATGGCAGCTGGCCCTGGCTCTGTGGCACTGGCTGCCCGGCCTTGCCGCGCCGATGCTGCGCTGGCGCCGGCACACCCACCGGCGCGGCGCCAAGCGCGGCACGCCATCACCCAGCTTTCTGGAAACCGAGCGTTGACGATACCTGTCGCCATCCCGGCCGTCACGGTGGCTACCAGCATGTACGACGCGGCTGCGACGCTGGCGCCGGCAATCGAAAGCGTGCTGGGCCAGACATTCGGCGATTTCGAATTCCTGATCCTGGACGACGGTTCTACCGACGACAGCCTGGCCATCGCGCAATCCTATGCCGCACGCGACGCGCGCATCCGCCTGATCGCCATGCCGCGGCAGGGGCTGGTGCGCAGTCTCAACCAGTTGTTCGCCGAAGCGCGGGCCTCGCTGGTCGCACGGTTCGATGCCGACGACATCTGCATGCCGGAACGGCTTGAGCGGCAACTGGCTTTCCTTGCCGCCAACCCCGACCATGGCCTGGTGGCCTGCGAAACGGCTTTCATCGACAGCCGGGGTCACCCGGCGTCCAACACGCCGATCTACCGGCCGCGCGATCATGCCGCTATCATCGCTGGGCTGGAGCAAGGGCCGATCCTGTGCCACAGCGCCGTTACCGTGCGTGCCGATCTGGTGCGCGAAGCTGGCGGTTATCGCCAGGCCTATATCCATGCCGAGGATTACGACCTGTGGCTGCGCCTGGCAGAGCGGACCCGTATGGCCAATCTGCCCGAATGTCTGCTGGCCTATCGCATAACCCCCGGCCAGGTCAGCACCCGCCATCTGGTCGACCAGGCCCGCAATGCCGCGATCGCCTGGCTCGCACATCGCGCCCGGCAGACCACCGGGCTGGATCCGACCGCGGGCCTGGCGCAACTGCCGGCGATCGACCGGCTCGATCCGCTGCTTGGGCCGGGCAGCGCGGCCTATGTGCGGCGGCGGATGATCGACCGCCTGCTCTATGCGCCCGACCGCTTGGTTGACGAGGCGTGGGACGTGCTGATCGGGCACATTGCCGACGCGGGCGCGCAACCGCGGCTGTGGCGCGTGGCGCTGCGGCTGCTGCGGGCAGGGCATCCGGTGCGCGCGGTGCAGGCCATGGCCAAACTCGCAAGGCACGCGCGATGAGCGCACCGGAGGACAGCCCTGCCCCGCGCCGGCACCATCCGGCGACCGGCAGCCCGCCACCCGAAATGTCGGTACGCACGGCGGCGGCGTGGGCGCTGGTTTCGCAGTATGCCTCGTTCGCGATCCAGTTCGCGACCAGCGTGGTGCTAGCCCGGTGGTTCATCACCCCGGCGCAACTGGGGTTGTTCTCCATCGCCTTTGCCGCCGTCACGGTGGTGGCGTTCCTGCAGGATTTCGGCGTCGCGCGCTATATCAACGGGGAGCGCGACCTGACCCCCCAGAAGCTGCAGACGGCTTTTACCATTTCGGTGGTCTTTGCCTGGGGCATTGCCGTTCTGGCGCTCGCCTGTGCCGTGCCGGTGGCGCGTTTCTATGGCGATCCGGCGCTGCTGCCCGTGCTCCTCGTCGTGGCGTCATCCTATCTGCTGGTGCCGCTGTCGATCGTGCCGCAGGCCACCTGCCAGCGGCGGATGGACTACAAGTCCAACACCATGATCGAAGTCGGCTCCTCCATCGCCAATGCCGTGACGGCGGTGACGCTGGCCGTGCTGGGCCACGGGGCGCTCGCCCTGGCCTGGGGCGCCTTTGCCCAGCAGGGCGCGCGCCTGGTCGTCAGCCAATGGCGCGCCGGGCCGATGGTGCCCTGGCCGCTAAGACTGCATGGGGCGCGGCCGATGCTGGAACTGGGCGGCGCCAATTCCGTGCTGTCAACCTGCTATTCGATCACCGCGCGCGCGCCCGAACTGATCATCGGCCGGTTGATCGACAACACCGCCGTGGGCCTTTTCGCCCGGGCTTCGGGCCTGGCGCTGCAACTGCGCATGCTGGTGGCGGGCGCGGTGACGGGCGTATTCTATCCCGCGTTCCGCCGCGTGCGCGACAACGGTGAACCGCTGGGGCCGCCCTATCTGCGCGTGGTGGCTGCCTATACCGGCGTGACCTGGCCGGCAATGGCGGGAATCGCCGCACTGGCCCAGCCGCTGATCGGGGCGCTCTATGGTGGACGCTGGCTGGCGGCGGCACCCCTGCTGCTGTGGGTCGCGCTGGCGCAGCTGTGCTATGTTGCACTGCCGCTCAACGCCGATCTGCCTTTGCTGCTTGGCCGCAAACGCGGGTTGATCCGTCGCAATGTGGCCGAAACCGTACTTTCGGTGGGGCTGATCCTGGCTACGGCCCCGTTCGGCCTGGTAGCGGTGGCTTTGTCGCGCTTCGTTCACGGCGTCGTGTGGATTGCCATCTATGCCCCGTTCCTGCGCGGCATGCTGGATTTCGCGTGGCGCGATCTGGTGAGGATCTATGCGCAGAGCCTTCTGGCCACGATTGCCGCGATCACGCCGCTGCTGGCAAGCTATGCCCTGTTGGCGGGGCCCGCGCGATGCAGCCTTGCCCAGGCGGCAGCGATGATAGGGGCGGGCGTGCTGTGCTGGCTGGCCATGCTGCGGCTGACACGTCATCCCCTGCTTGGCGAAATGCTGGCCCTGCTGCACGAAATCGTCGCCGCGCTGCCCGGGCGCAAGCAGTCGGTTCCGGGTTGAAGCCGGATGAAATTCGCGGTGCAGCATTGCAATTTTCGGTAGCGTTGCCCGATAACGGGGCGTAAGCTCCGTAGCGGAGAGGAAAAAACAATGTCGATGCTGGCCCATAAGGTTGCCGGCGCACTGGGCCTGCTGGCTTTGACTGGCGTGGCCCTGCCCGTGTCGGCGCAGACCGCGCAATCCACCCTGACACCTGCTGCCATGCCCGATGGCCGGGGCATCGCGGGCCGAAATACCGAGCGCCAAGATACCGGACGCCAAGATATCGGTAGCGAAACGCCCGATGCGGCCGAGATGGAAACCATCGCCCTGAAGCGAGACCCCTATGCCCGGCTGACCGTGCCCGTGTCGATCGGCGCGGCCGGTCCCTTTGCTTTCATGGTCGATACCGGGGCGCAGCGCACGGTGCTGACCCGGCAGACAGCGCTGGCCCTCGGGTTGACGCCAAGCGGCAGCGCCAGGCTGGTGAGCGTTGCCGGCCTGGAGGACGTGCCGCTCGTCAAGATCGACGAACTCTTTCTGGGTACGCGCCGGTTCGCCGGGCTCGAGGCGCCGCTGGTGGATGGCGCCAATCTGGAAGCGGAAGGGATCGTGGGGCTTGATGGCCTGCAGAACCAGCGGATCACGATCGATTTCGCGGCGCAGCGCATGTTGATCGGCGATGCTGCATCAGCAGCGCCGCAGGGCGACAATTACGATATCGTCGTGACCGCGCGGCGTCGGTCGGGGCAACTGATCATGACCGAGGCTATGGTCGATGGTGTCCGTACCGACGTGATGATCGACACAGGCTCGGATATCTCGATCGGCAACCGTGCGCTGCAACGCGCTCTCGATCATCGCGGCGGCAAGCAGCAAGCACAGCTGGTGGCGGTGACGGGGCAGAGCATCATCGCCGACGTGGGCCATGCACGCTCCATGCGGATCGGCGGGATGGACATCAGGAACCTGACGTTCGCGTTTACCGACGCACCGGCCTTTGCCCATCTCAAGCTCAACCGCCGCCCCGCACTGCTGCTGGGCATGCACGATCTCAGCGCATTCCAGAAAGTGGCCATAGACTTTGCCAAGCGCAAAGTCCTGTTCGATTACACACCGGCCGCGCCGCCCGCACTGGCGGCGCGATAAGGGAAAAAGGGTTTCGGGTGGCATCGCGCGTCAGAATGCCTATGTGAGTGGCAATGCCGCCCGAACGACCCGACAATCCCGCCGCCCGCCACGATGGCTGGCACACGCTCAAGCGATTTGCGCCCTATCTCTGGCCGGCGGACAATCCGGCCCTGCGCCGGCGCATCGTGGTGGCGTGCCTGTTCATTGTCGCGTCCACGGCGGTTCAGCTCTACCTGCCCTATCTGCTGAAATGGGCGGTGGATGCCATGAACGTGTCGGGGCCGCGCCTGGGCATGCTGGCGATGTGGACCGTGCTTGGCTATGCCGCCGGTCGCTTTGCCGGGGTGGCGTTCGACAATCTGCGCAACATCGTGTTCGAGCGGGTGGGTCAGGATGCCACGCGCGCGCTCGCGGAACATGTCTTTGCCCAGCTTCACCGCCTGTCGTTGCGCTTTCACCTGGCGCGCCGCACCGGCGAAGTCACCAAGACGATCGAGCGCGGCACCAAGAGTATCGACACGATGCTCTATTTCATGCTGTTCAACATTGCCCCCACGATCCTGCAACTGATCGTGGTGGCGGTGATTTTCTGGGTCAGCTTCGGCTGGGGTCTGGTCGCGGCGACGGCTGTTGCGGTGGCGGCCTACATCTGGGTGACGCGCACGATCACCGAATGGCGCACCCATTTGCGCGAGCGCATGAACCGGCTGGACGGCCAGGCACTGTCGCGGGCGGTTGACTCGCTGCTCAACTATGAAACGGTGAAGTATTTCGGTGCGGAACGGCGCGAGGAAGCCCGCTATGGTCAGGCGACGCGGGCCTATGCCGATGCCGCCGTGACCAGCGAAAACAGCCTGGGCCTGCTCAACATCGCGCAGGCTCTGGTGGTCAACCTGCTGATGGCCGGGGCACTGGCCTATACCGTCTGGGGCTGGTGGCGCGGACAATACACCGCCGGGCAGCTGATCTTCGTGCAGACCTATCTTACCCAGCTGTTCCGCCCGCTCGACATGCTGGGCATGGTCTATCGCACTATCCGCCAGGGGTTGATCGACATGGCCGAGATGTTCCGGCTGATCGATACGCAGGTGGAAGTGGCCGATGCGCCCGGCGCTCCGGCGCTGGTGGTGCGGCGCCCTTCGGTCACGTTCGACAATGTGGTTTTCGGTTACGATCCCGACCGCACCATCCTGCACGGCCTTTCGTTCGAAGTGCCGGCAGGCAACCGGGTGGCCATTGTGGGCCCGTCTGGCGCGGGCAAGTCCACGATCGCGCGGCTGCTGTTCCGCTTTTACGATCCCCTGTCAGGGCGGATCCTGATCGACGGGCAGGATATCGCCACCGTCACCCAGGCATCGCTGCGCGCGGCGATCGGCATCGTGCCGCAGGATTCGGTACTGTTCAACGATACCATCGGTTATAACATCGCCTATGGCCGCGAAGGCGCGACACCGGCCGATGTCGATGCTGCCGTGCGCGGCGCCGCGATTGCCGATTTCATCGCGCGCCTGCCCCAGGGCCTCGAAACCGAAGTGGGCGAGCGCGGGCTGAAGCTGTCGGGCGGCGAAAAGCAGCGCGTGGCGATTGCCCGCACGCTGGTCAAGAACCCGCCGATCCTGCTGTTCGACGAAGCGACCAGCGCGCTCGACACCCGAACGGAGCAGGACATTCTGGGCACGCTGCGCGATGTTGCGGCCAACCGCACGACGCTGTCGATCGCTCATCGCCTGTCGACCATAGCGGACAGCGACACGATCCTGGTGATCGAGCAAGGCCGCCTGGTGGAGCAGGGCAGCCATGCCGAACTGCTGCGCCGCGCCGGCCTCTATGCCGAAATGTGGGCACGCCAGGCCGCCGAAAGCGAGGAGCTGGGCCAGGCCGCCGAATAACTCAGTCGAGCAGGCCCGGCCCCAGCAAGGCGAGGAGCTTGACGTCAACCGCCATGTCTTCCGCGCGGCGCGCGGCAAGATAGCCGGCAATGCCGTCGACCGGCACATGATGCACAGTGATCCCCTCGCCCTCGACACCGCCGCCGTCCGCGACGCGGACAAGGCCCCGGGCGCGGAACAGGGTGAAGCTTTCCGATACCATGCCAGGGCTCGACCAGAATTCCCCCAGCGCTTCCATCTGCGTGGCCCGGTAACCGGTTTCTTCTTCCAGCTCGCGCTGCGCGGCGCGCGCCGCGTCCTCGTTGGCGCTGCCGTCGTCGTCACCGATCAGGCCGGCCGGCAATTCGATGCACGCGCGGCCCAGCGGCACGCGGAACTGCTCCACCAGAACCACTTCGCGCGCATCGGTGATCGCTAGGATCACGGCCGCGCGAATATTGCGCGCGCGGCTGACATATTCCCACCGCCCTCGCGTCTTGGCCGCGATGAAGCGCCCCTCCCAGCGGGTTTCTTCGGGATTGTCGCGGAATTCGTCTTCCAGGCTCACAGCATGACCGGCCCGTCGGGCAGTTCGTTGGCATCGTTCCGCTGGCGCGGGGCGATCCGGCGCAGCACGGCGCCAATTCGCACGATGGCCGCTTCCATGCCGTCTGCCAGGCGCCCCTCGCGTACCGGCGCCAGCAGCGCGGCCATGGCATCGCCCCACACGTCGGGGCTGACCTGCCGGGCGATTGCCTGGTCCGCAATGATTTCGGCCTTGCGCTCGGCCAGCGAGACATAGAGCACCACCCCGGTACGCCCGGTCGTGCGGCTTTCGGCCCCCAGGCGAAAGGCCGTGAGAGCGCGGGCGTGCACCCGCGCGCGCTTGATCGGCGCGGGTGTCAGCCACAGGCGCAGCGGCCGCCATTGCAGGATGGCAAGCATGCCTGCGAACTTGAGCACGGCGACGGTCAGGGCAAGCCCGAAGTAAGCGCGCGCACTCCAGTCCGTGGCCCAGAGTCCCAGGACGCGATCGACCAGCGCAACATAGAAGGCAGGCGCCGTTTCCAGTGCGGCCAGTGCCAGGAACGCCACGAACGCCGCCCAGGCCAGCGCGACATCGGTATAGGGGTCCGAAGCCGGCGTGACGACGGTAACGATCTCTCCGGCTGTTTCCCCTTCGGCCTGGGCGACGGCCTGGGCAATGCGGGTACGGTCATCCTCGCTCAGCGTCATCTCACCAATCTCCCGAAGCGCCGCCGCCGCCGAAGCTGCCGCCGCCACCCGAAAAGCCGCCGCCACCGCCCCAGTCCGATCCACCGCCAAAGCCGGATCCACCGCCGCCCCAGCCGCCGGTCGGGAAGATGAACACCCCCGGGCCACCGCCATAGCGCCGACCGCCACCGCGCATCGATCGGATGAAGGGAACCACGAAGAACAGGCCGAAGATGATCAGGAAAACCACCGTCCCGGCGTCGAAACGGGGTTCGCGCGCCCGCTTCTGGGCTTTTTCGGCCTGGCTGGCCACTTGCCGCGCCTGATCGTCGGGCAGCTTGAGCTGGGCGATCAGCTGATCGGTGGCGGCCGCGATGCCGCCGGGATAATCGCCCGCCTTGAACCGTGGCAGAACCTCGCGCTGGATGATCACTTCGGAAAGGGCGTCGGTCAGGATCCCTTCCAGGCCATAGCCGACCTCGATCCTCACCTTCCGCTCCCTTGGCGCGACGAGCAGGACCGCCCCGTCGTTGCGCTGCTTGTCGCCCAGCCCCCAGGCGCGGCCCAGGCGATAGCCGTAGTCCTCGATCTCGTAGCCCTGCAGATCGGGTACCGTCGCCACGACCAGCTGGCGCTGCGATTGCTGTTCCAGCGCCGCGAGCTTTGCATCGAGCACGGCGATCTGCCGGGGATCAAGCAGATGGGCATCGTCCACCACCCGGCCGGTGAGCGCGGGAAAGGTCTGCGCCATGGCCGGGCCAGCAAGCCATGCCAGCACGACCATGCACAAGAGCGCGAGCCGTTTCACCCGCTTAGTTGAAATTGATCTTGGGCGCGGTATCGGCCCCCGGCGTGGTGGCCTGGAACGGCACCATCGGCTTGGCGCCATAGATCACCTTGGCACCGATCACCGCCGGAAACGTGCGGATCGTGGTGTTGTAGGACTGGACGGCATCGTTGTAATCGCGCCGGGCCACGGCAATGCGGTTCTCGGTGCCTTCGAGCTGACTTTGCAGGGCCAGGAAATTCTCGTTGGACTTGAGATCGGGATAGGCTTCGACATTGGCCATCAGGCGGCCAAGCCCCTGGGAAAGGGCGCCCTGCGCCTGCTGATAGGCGGCCACCTTGGCAGGATCGGTCAGATCGGCCGCAGTGATCTGGACCGATGTGGCCTTGGCGCGTGCCTCGGTCACTTTGACCAGGGTATCCTGTTCCTGCTTGGCATAGCCTTTGACCGTGGCGACCAGATTGGGAATGAGATCGGCGCGGCGCTGATACTGGTTCTGCACATCGGCCCACTTGGCCTTGGCATTCTCCTCGGCCGTGGGAATGGTGTTGACGCCGCAGCCGGCCAGGCTGCCGGCAGCAACGGCAGCCAGGGCAAAGCGGGGAACGAAGCGGTGGAATGCGCGGGACATGGGTTGATCCTCGTTGCAGATGCGCAGATGACATAGCGCGCGCCTGTTGCGGATCAAGGGCATGCCACGTCGTTTGTCGAACGATCGGGCTTTTCCAAGCCGGCTTGCCGCCGGCCGGTTGCAGTGGCAATCATCCGCGACGACTTGGTTAACAAGGAGAAACGGGGCCATGGCCATTCTCGACGAGTTCAAGACTTTCATCGCCCGCGGCAACGTGCTGGACCTGGCCGTCGGCGTCATCATCGGCGGCGCGTTCGGCAAGATCGTCAGCTCGCTCACCGAAAGCGTGATCATGCCGGTGGTGGGCTTCATCACCGGGGGTGTCGATTTCACGCGCTTTTTCGTGCGCCTCGGGCCGATCCCCGCGACTTTCAAGGGCGATCCGGAAAGCTATGCCCAACTCAAGGCCGCCGGCGTGTCAATGGTCGGCTATGGCGATTTCATCACCCAGGCGGTCAATTTCCTGATCGTTGCCTTCATCATTTTCCTGATCGTGAAAGTGGCCAACTCGTTGATCCGCAAGGAAGCCGAAAAGCCGGCGGCACCCAAGGGACCGAGCGAGGTGGACCTGCTGATCGAAATCAGGGACGCGCTCAAGGCAAGGAACTGAAGCGGCCGGTCGCCGCCGCCTCTTCCCATTGCCGCACGAATGCCTATATGAGGATTTGCCGGCTTTGGCCGGATATGGCGATAAACTGCGGCGTGCAATAGGCGCAGCGGACCCGGGGGCGGTACCCGGCGGCTCCACCATGTTTTCCGCTACGGCGCGGGAAAGATGACGGGGCCGAACTAGGATCGACGTGTGTTGAAAAGCGCTGTTTTCGCCCGGGCTGAGTAACCCGTTAAAGGCTCAAAACCCACAAGTGCCAACGACAACGAAGCACTTGCTCTCGCCGCGTAACCTGACGGCCTAACGGCCTGATCTTACAAAGCGAAAGCGCGGTCGGACACACCGGTCAACAGAAGTGATACCAGCGGCCCGGGGGGTGCCGGGCAACAGAAATCCCCCCACCTTCCCCATCTCTGCGTCGGTCCGGGCCGTCTTCCTCATCCCGCGGCGGTCTTGGACGAGCATTCCGCGGCCGCTTCGGTTTCCTGGCGCCGGGCGGCACTTATCGCGCGGGCGCGTTCGCGCCATCCGGGCTGCGAATAGGCGATCGCGGCCAGGATCACCGCGGCAAACGATCCCACCGGAAAGGTCAGCCACAGCGCATCGGCGCCGAGGAACGGATAGGCCAGGGAATAGAACCCCAGCCGGACCGGAAACATGGTGATGCTGAGCACGATAAGCGGGGCCAGGACGACCCCACCCGCGCGCATCGTGCCGAACAGCGCAACCGTCATGCCGAACAGGATATAGCTCCAGCTGCCCAGCCACTGGATGTGGCGCGCCATGTCCACCGCCGGGCTGGTCGATCCCAGAAACAGCACCAGCACGGGCCGGTCGAACCCCAGGAGCAGCGCCGTCATGACGCCGGTGATCGCCAGATTGAGAACAAGGCCCGCGCGGGTGATGCGCCCCAGCCGATCGATGAGGCCCGCCCCGATCGATTGCGCGGCCATTGCACTGAGCCCGGCGGAAATGGCCATGGCCGGCATCTGCAGGTACGTCCACACCTGAAGCGAGGCGCCATAGGCGGCACTGGCGATGGAGCCTTCGCGGTTGGCCAGCCCCAGCATCACGATCCCCGCGCTCGACACGATCAGCATCTGCGCGCCCATCGGCAGGCCCTTGGTAACGATGTAGCGCAGCTCTTCAAGGCGCGGCACCAGATAGCCCAGTTCCGCCCCCCGCAGCCGCAGCGGCAGATTGCGCGCATAGACATAGATCACCAGTGCCAGCATCGCGACATAGGACGAAATCGCCGTGGCCAGCGCTGACCCGGCAATGCCCATGGCCGGGATCGGCCCCAGCCCGGCGATGAACACGGGGTTGAGCCCGCAATCGAGCACGACCGAGACGATCATGAGATAGAGGCTGGTCTTGGCATCGCCCGCCCCGCGCAGCCCCATCGAGATCATCACCGAGATCATCGTCGCGGGCATCGCCACGAAGATGACCCGCAGATAGGCTTCGGCAAGGGCAAAGATATCGTCGGGGGTCGACATGACGCGCAGCAGCGCCGGGGCATTGAGCCACCCGACCGTGGCGACGATCACCGAGAGCCCCACGCAGAACCCCACGGCCGAACCGAACGTGCGCCGTGCGGCATCGACATTGCCCGCGCCGAACGACTGGCCCACTTTCACCGTGGCCGCCATCCCGAACCCGAACACGGCGGCAAAGACCAGGAACATGACCACGTTGGCGTTGGTGGTTGCGGCCAACGCAGAAGCGCCGATCAGCCGCCCCACCCAGATCGTGTTGATCGAACCGTTCAGGGACTGGAGGATGTTGCCCGCCAGCGTGGGCAGGGAAAACAGCAGCAGCGTTTTCAGAATGGGGCCGCGCGTCAGGTCGCGCGTGCCGGGGCCGCCAGGGGCGGTGTTGCGTTGCGGGCCTGCCATGCGTTCAATCCTTGCGACGCAACGCCGACAGCGCGGCAAACGGCCCATCGGCGTTATCGCCGGCGAGGTTGTGGTCGGCCCGTGCCCTGTCGGCCAGCGGGCCTTCGGCAAAAGGATCGATGGCAAGCGCCAGGCTTTGCGCCACCGCTTCGCCCAGATCGAAGGTCAGCCCGCTGTAGGGAATGTCGTCGCAATCGTCGGCGGAAAGCTCGATCTCCTCGTCCGGTTCGACCGTGACTTCGGTTTCGGGCACGAATCGCAAGTGCAGCGGCTCGTCGATCGCCACCGGAAAGTCTTCGCCCGAAATGGCACAGGCCTGTTCGATCGCGGCTTTCAGCCGCCCGTCGGCACGCACGACGGGGCCGTCGGCGATCAGGCGTACCTCGGCCCGCATGGCATGAATGGCCGACAAGCCGAAGCGGCCCGCCAGGCGGCGCCGTGCGGTCGCGTCGGGCTCAACCACCACGGGTCCCTCGGCAATCTGGCGCAAGTCGATCAGATGGGAAAATTCCGGCGTTGCACTCATCGGCCGATCTCTGCGGCCAGAACCCGGTCGGCCGGCACCAGAGCCAGTCCCGCGGCAAAGGCGCGAGCGCGGCGGGCGAGCGGTACCGGGTCCGCGCCCGGCGTCAGTGTCATGTTGCGGGCAAGGGCCGCGGCAAAGACGTCCTCGCCGGCCGCCAGCCCCTCGCGGTAAGCGCCCAGCCGGCCGCCCAGCGTGCTCATCAGCCTGCCGACATGCTTGCCCACGACCAGATCACCGACCCCGCTTTCGCGCAGCTGCCCGTCCATGTCGTCAACGAACAACTCGGTCAGCCAGACCGAAGGCTGAATCAGCGCCGTCTCGCGCTCCATCCGCACCAGCACCAGGCTTAGTACCAGCGTGATCATGTCGAACCGGCCGGCCACGCTGTCGACCACGCCGCACGTCGCATACCATTCCTTTTCGCGGGCGATCTCGACCACGCGATGCCACAGGGGGCGGGCCGCATCGCGATCGTCGCGGGTCTGCCCCAGAAGGCGGGCGAGCAGGGACATGGCGCGGATTTCCTTTACAGCGTTGCGAAAGCGGCGGGCGCCGCGAATTTGCCGCCGGCGGCGCAAACCGGCACGCCGCCATTGCGGACAACCCGTTTCGCCCCTAAGGCTTGCGCGGATATAGAGTGCTGCAGCGCGAAGGCAAAGTGGGCCTTTGTGCGTGGTGCCGACGGGCATCGGGGCAGTATGGCGCCCGGATGCCCGCAGAAGCTGGGTTTTGGAGTGACGGAATGCGCGAGAATCGGATGGCCCTGAAAAGCGTGGCAAAGGCTGGGCGGGCGGCCGGGCTCGCGGCCGGGCTGGCCGTGTTGGCAGGCGGTTGCGCCAGCATCCGCGATCACCGCGGGTTCCAGATGGACAAGGCCCTGACCGATTCGGTGCAGCCCGGGGTGGATAACCGGATGTCGGTGGAACGCGCGTTGGGCCAGGCGACGTTCAAAAGCCAGTTCGGGCCCCAGGTCTGGTATTACGTTTCCGTCGACACCCGGCAAAAGCCGTTCAAGCGCCCGCGCACCGTGAACGAACAGGTGCTGAAAGTGAATTTCGACGCGGCCGGCAATGTCAGAACGGTCGATCGCCTCAACCTGACACGCGTCCCCACGATCCATCCGGTGCGCGAGACGACCCCCACGCTGGGCCGAAACCGCAGCTTCTTCCAGGATCTGTTCGGCAATATCGGCGCCGTGGGCGCGATCCCGGGCGGGACAGGCGGCGCCGGTGGCCCGGGCGGCCAGGGCCGCGGCCCGACCGGATCCGGCCCCAACGGCAGCTGACCGCTAGCTTGAACCACGCCTGCTTGAACCGGTCTGCTTGAACCACGGGGCGGCGATCCCATATCGCCGACATGGACGATAGCAAGGCGAGCCACGGCCTGGTCCAGTGGCACGGCACCACGATCATCGGGGTGAAGAAGAACGGCCGTACCGTGATCGCGGGCGACGGCCAGGTTTCCATGGGCAACACCGTGATGAAACCCAATGCCCGCAAAGTGCGGCGCATTGGCGACGGATCGGTGATCGCCGGCTTTGCCGGGGCGACGGCCGATGCATTCACCCTGTTCGAACGGCTTGAGCGCAAGCTGGAACAGCACCGCGGCCAGTTGATGCGCGCAGCGGTGGAGCTGGCCAAGGACTGGCGCACTGACAAATACCTGCGCAATCTGGAAGCGCTGATGATCGTGGCCGATACCACCACGCTGCTGGTGCTGACCGGCAATGGCGACGTGCTGGAACCAGAAGGCGGCATCGCCGCCATCGGTTCGGGCGGCAACTATGCCTTGTCGGCGGCGCGCGCGCTCGACCTGTATGAGGACGATCCCGAAAAAATCGCGCGCCGCGCCATGCAGGTGGCGGCCGAAATCTGCGTATTCACCAACGACCGCGTGACGGTGGAAGAAATCTGATGCTTGACAGTCTGACCCCCAAGGCCATCGTCCGCGCGCTGGACGAACACATCGTCGGCCAGGCCGACGCCAAGCGCGCGGTGGCTGTGGCCTTGCGCAACCGCTGGCGGCGCCAGCGCCTGCCCGCCGACCTGCGTGACGAGGTAAGCCCCAAGAACATCCTCATGATCGGGCCGACCGGCTGCGGCAAGACCGAAATAAGCCGCCGGCTGGCCCGGCTGGCCGATGCTCCCTTCGTGAAAGTGGAAGCGACCAAATTCACCGAGGTGGGCTATGTCGGCCGCGATGTCGAACAGATCGCCCGCGATCTGGCCGAAGAAGCGATCCGGCTGGAAAAGGACCGCCGCCGCGAAGCGGTGCGCGAAGCCGCCAGCAAGGCGGCGATGGACCGCCTGCTCAAGGCGCTGGTGGGCGACGGCGCCAGCGAGGCGACGCGCGAAAGCTTTCGCCAGCGGTTGCGCGAAGGCGCGATGAACGAGGTGGAAGTGGAAATCGAGGTGGAGGATGCCCCGGCCGCCCCGATGGAGATCCCCGGTCTTGGCGGCAGCGTAGGCATGATCAACCTGTCTGACATGATGGGCAAGGCCTTCGGCCGCCAGCCGCTCAAGCGACGCAAGATGCGGGTGGCCGATGCCTGGGACAAGCTGGTGGACGAAGAGTCCGAAAAGCGCATGGATCAGGACGACGTTGCCCGCGTGGCGCTGCAGAACGCGGAGACCAACGGCATCGTGTTCATCGACGAGATCGACAAGATCGCCGTCTCCGACGTGCGCGGCGGCAGCGTAAGCCGTGAAGGTGTGCAGCGCGATCTGCTGCCTTTGATCGAGGGCACCACCGTCGCCACCAAATATGGCCCGATGAAGACAGACCACGTGCTGTTCATCGCCTCTGGCGCGTTTCACGTGGCCAAACCGTCGGACATGCTGCCGGAACTGCAGGGCCGCCTGCCCATCCGGGTAGAGCTCAAGGCGTTGAGCGAGGACGATTTCGTCCGCATTCTGGCTGAAACCCGGGCCAATCTGGTGGAACAGTACCGCGCCTTGCTGGGCACCGAGCAGGTGATCCTGGATTTCACCCCGCAGGCGGTCCGCGCGATCGCCCGCACCGCCGCGCAAGTGAACGAAAGCGTGGAGAACATCGGTGCCCGCCGGCTGCAGACAGTGATGGAAAAGCTGCTCGAAGAGGTCAGTTTCGATGCGGAAGACCGCCAGGGCACGACTGTCACCGTCGACGAGGCCTATGTTGCCGCGCGCCTTGCAGGCCTGGCCGGCAATGCCGATCTGTCGAAGTACATTCTCTGATGGCGGGTCTGGCTCTGATGGCGGGTCTGGCACAGCGGCCGCCCGGCATGATAGAGGCCGGGCATGCACGAAACGCCTGACGACCGCCCGATCTACCGCCTGCTGACCGGCAAGGACGACCGCGCCTTCTGCGAGCGCGTGTCCGAGGCGCTGGCCCAGGGCTGGCGCCTCTATGGGTCCCCTTCGATCACGTATGACGGAGGCATGGATTGCATCAAGGTGGCTCAGGCGGTGGTCTGGCACGCGGCCGACGTCGTGAAGTAACGCGGCCCAGCCGGCCCCTCAGCAATGCGTGGTTGCTTTTACCTCATGCGAGAAGCAGCGCAGGGGTTTCGATCAGCTTCTTGAGGGCCTGGACGAAACTTGCCGCATCCCAGCCGTCGACGACGCGATGATCGCAACTGATCGAGATATTCATCAGCTTGCGCTTGACGATCCGTTCGCCGCCCATCCCGTCGGGCACGAACATCGGCCGCTCGATAATGCGGTTGGGGCCGATGATCGCCACTTCGGGCCGGTTGATCACCGGCGTCGTCGCGATGCCGCCAAGCGGCCCCAGCGAGGTGACGGTGATGGTCGAGCCGGAAAGTTCGTCCGCCCGCGCCGTTCCATTGCGCGCCGCATCGGCCAGGCGGGCGATCTCCTGTGCCAGAGCCCAGGGATTCCTGCTTTCGGCATTGCGGATCACCGGCACCATCAGGCCAGCCGGCGTCTGCGTGGCCATGCCCAGATGCACTGCGCCATGGCGGGTGACGACGCCTGCTTCGTCGTCGAAGCGCGCGTTGAGCATCGGATATTGCGGCAGCGTGCGGCAGATCGCGACGATCAGCAGCGGCAGCATGGTCAGCCGCGGCCGGTCTAGCCCGGCGGCGTTCAATTGGCCGCGCAGATCTTCAAGCGCGGTGACATCGCATTCCTCGACATAGGAAAAATGCGGGATCGCGCGCTTGGATGCGGCCATGTTTTCGGCAATGCGGCGGCGCAGGCCGATCACTTTCACCAGTTCATCCGGGCGCGCGGTGCCAACGGGGGCATAGCCACGGTTATAGGCCAGGAACTGGTCCAGATCGCCATGCCGCACGCGGCCATCCTGCGAAGGGCGGACCTGGGCCAGATCGATGCCCAGATCGCGCGCCCGCGCGCGTACCGCAGGGCTGGCCAATACGGCGGCACCTTGCGGCGTTGCGGCCGGCGCGGGGCGAGCGGCGGGCATCGTTGCCGGTGCCGCATCGGCCGCAGGCACACTGGCGGGACCCGGCGGCTCCACCGCGGCCGCGCCCGCTTCCACCGGCGCGGCGGCAACGGGGACGGTTTCCGCGGGCTTGGCCGCTGCCGCAGGGGCACCTGCCGCACCTGCGCCGTCGCTGGCACCTTCGATTTCGATTTCCACCAGGACCGAGCCGATCGGGATGCGATCGCCCACTTCGCCCGCGATCGACACAATGCGCCCCGCAACCGGGCTTTCCATCTCCACCGTGGCCTTGTCGGTCATCATGTCGGCCAGGGGGCCGTCTTCGGCAACGATGCTGCCGGGTTGCACATGCCAGGCCACGATCTCGGCCTCGGCGATGCCTTCGCCGATATCGGGCAGGCGGAATGTGTAAAGCGCCATGGGATCAATCCTTGCAAATGCGATCGAGGGCTTCGCCGATGCGTACGGCCCCCGGGAAATAAGCCCATTCCAGGCTGTGGGGATAAGGCGTGTCAAAGCCGGTCACGCGCTCGATCGGCGCTTCCAGATGGTGGAAGCAACGCTCCTGCACCAGGGCGGAAAGCTCTGCGCCAAAACCGCCGGTGCGGGTCGCCTCGTGCACGATCAAGCAGCGTCCGGTCTTCTGCACGGAAGCCTGGATCGTCTCGATGTCGAGCGGCACGAGCGTGCGCAGGTCGATCACTTCGGCATCGACGCCCTTGTCGAGGCACACCGCGTGCGCCACGTGCACCATCGTGCCATAGGCCAGCACGGTCACCGCCTCCCCATCGCGCACCACGCGCGCCTTGCCCAGCGGCACGGTATAATGGCCTTCGGGCACTTCGCTGTCGGGATGTTTGCTCCACGGCTCCACCGGCCGGTCATAGGCACCGGTGAACGGCCCGTTGTAGATGCGCTTGGGCTCGAAAAAGATCACCGGATCGTTGTCTTCGATCGCCGCGATCAACAGCCCCTTGGCGTCGTAGGGCGTGGAAGGGATCACGGTTTTCAGCCCGGCCACATGGGCAAACAGGGCTTCAGGGCTCTGACTGTGGGTCTGCCCGCCGAAAATGCCCCCGCCAAAAGGCGAACGCACCGTGAGCGGCGCAATGAATTCGCCGGCGGAGCGATAGCGCAGCCTGGCCGCTTCCGAAACCAACTGGTCGAGACCGGGATAGATATAATCGGCAAATTGGATTTCGGGCACGGGGCGAAGGCCATAGGCACCCATGCCCACGGCCACGCCGATGATCCCGTTCTCGCTGATCGGCGTGTCGAACACGCGGTTCTTGCCGTATTTCTTCTGCAAGCCGGCCGTGGCGCGGAACACCCCGCCGAAATACCCCACGTCCTCGCCCAGGATCACTACGCTGGGATCGCGTTCCATCATCACGTCGAGCGCGTCGTTGATCGCCTCGATCATCGTCAGGCGGCGGCTCATGGCATGTCCTCCCCATTTTCGGGTCGCCAGTCGGGCCACTTGATCCGGCGCTCGCGCATCGCCTGCTCGCTCTGTTCCCGAAGGTGCCAGGGCAAGGTTTCGAACACGTCTTCGAACATGGTGTGGAACGGATGATGCAGCCCGTGGCCCAGCACGCCGTTGGCTTCGGCCGCGCGCGTGGCGGCCTTTACCTCTTCGGCCAGGGCCTGGTCCATTGCCGCCTGGCGCGCTTCATCCCATTCCCCCAGCGCGATCAGATGATCCTTCAACCGTACGATCGGATCGCCCAGCGGCCAGGTGCTGCGCTCCATGGCGCTGCGGTACTGGGACGGATCGTCGGACGTCGAATGCCCCTCGGCACGATAGGTGAAATGTTCGATCAGCGTTGGCCCTGCATTGCTGCGCGCACGGTTCGCGGCCCAGCGCGTAGCCGCATAGACAGCCAGCGGATCGTTGCCGTCCACCCGCAGTCCCGCCACGCCATAGCCGATCGCGCGCGCCGCAAACGTCTGGCGCTCGCCCCCGGCAAAGCCCGAAAAGCTGGAGATCGCCCACTGATTGTTCACCACGTTCAGCACCACCGGAACGTTGTAGACCGTGGCGAAGGTCATCGCCGAATGGAAATCGCCTTCGGCAGTCGATCCTTCGCCCACCCAGGCCGCGGCGATGCGCGTGCCTGCGGAAATCGCGCTGGCCATTGCCCAACCCACCGCCTGCGGCAATTGCGTGGCAAGATTGCCCGAAATGGTGAAGAAACCATAGTCCCGCGCCGAATACATGACCGGCAACTGTCGCCCTTTAAGGCGGTCACCCTTGTTGGAATAGATCTGGTTGATCATCTCCACCAGCGGATAGCCGCGGGTAATCAGGATGCCCTGCTGACGATAAGTGGGAAAAGTCATGTCGTCGGCCGCCAGGGCCATCGCCGGCGCGACCGAGGTCGCCTCTTCGCCGGTGCTTTTCATGTAGAAGCTGGTCTTGCCCTGGCGCTGGCTGCGAAACATGCGTTCGTCGAACGCGCGCGTCAGCGCCATGTTGCGCAGCATGGTGCGCAATGTTTGGGGATCGAGCCGCGGGTTCCACGGGCCTTGCGCCTGGCCCTGGTCGTCCAGCACGCGGATCAGGTCGTTGCACAGCGGCCAGGTCTGCGCGGGGGAGCAGGTTTCGTCGGGGCGCGGCTGGGCACCGGCGGCGGGTAATTGCAGATGGCTCCAGTCCGGCTCTGCACCGGGGCGGGCTTTGGGCTCGGGCACGTGAAGTGCCAGGGGCTGCTGATTGGGCAAATCTGCCACGGGCTTTCGTCTCCCAAGCCGTCGATATGGACGGACAGTATAAACCCAAAAGGTTGGGAAGGGTTGCCAATTGCAACAGCAGGAAAACAGGTTTGCGGTAATTTGCACTATGAACGGCTTTCTTCATAGTGCATTTACACGCCCATGACGGAAACCGCCACGCCGCCCGAACTCGATTCATGGGATATTCGCATTCTGCAGTGCCTGACACGCGACGGGCGGATGTCGTGGCGGGATCTGGCCGAAGAAATCGGCCTGTCGCTCACCCCCACGATCCGCCGGGTCCGGCAACTGGAAGCAGCCGGGCTGATCACCGGCTATTTCGCCCGGCTGGACGAGCGCGCCCTGGCCGGCAAAATGAGCGTGTTCATCTCCGTGACTCTCGAACGCCAGCAGCGTGAGGCGATCGACGGGTTCGAAGCGCAGGTAAGCGAACTGCCCGAGATCATGAGCGGCTTCCTGATGTCCGGCGGATCGGACTTCCTGCTGCGCTGTGTGGTGCGCGATCTCGATCACTATCGCGAATTGCTCGAACGCCTTACGCAGATTCCCGGCGTTGCCCATGTGCAAAGCAGCTTTGCCCTGAAAACGTTCATCAACCGCCCCGCGCCCCTGATCAGCGAAAGCCGCGTGCGGCGCGCGCGATGAACGGTGCGCCGCAAAAGCCTCCGCGCATTGCGCTGGTAGTGCTCGCCAGCGGTCGGGGCACCCGGTTCGGCGGTGACAAGCTGGCTGCCTTGCTCGCGGGAAAACCGGTGATCGCGCATGTTGCCGCCAACACGGCCGCGCTTTCCCTTGCCCGGCGCATCGTGGTCGCCGCGCCCGGGGTGCCTGACATGCCCGGGTTCATCCGCATCGCGCTCGATCCGCCAGGCGCCCCGCTCTCGCGCTCGGTAGCGCAGGGCATCGCGGCGGTGCGACACGGGGCCGGCGCGGATGCGGCCTTGATTGCCCTTGCCGATATGCCCCTGGTGCCCGCAATGCATTTCGTCGCCCTGATCGAAGCGTTCGATGGTGATCGCCTGGCAAGCGCATGCGGCGGGCAGCCAATGCCCCCGGCACTGATCGGCGCGCGGCATTTTCCCGCGCTCATGGCCTTGACCGGCGATCGCGGCGCCGGGGCTTTGCTGCGCGGTGCGCCCATGCTGCCTCTCACGCCGGAGCAGGCACTCGACATCGATCGTCCCGATGATCTGGCGCGAGCCGCAGCGCTGCTGGCCGCACGCCGCCCCGCCTGAACGCCGGATCGCCTCCTCGTCCTGCGCCGGTCAGAGCAGTGCCAGTTCGCCTTGCGCCGCATCGAGCGCAGCGCGGATCGTATCGACCAGTTGATCGATTTCGGCATGGGTGATGATCAATGGCGGGCTCATTACGATGGCATCGCGCACCGCACGCACCATCAGCCCGCGCGCGATGCAGTGATCGCGGACGATCGGCGCGGCCTGGCCGCCTTTGCCATGCCGCCGGTTGGTGCCTTTTTCAGCCACGATCTCCACCGCGCCGATCAGGCCCAGCGACCGGGTTTCCCCCACCAGCGGATGCGGCGCCAGCCGTTCGGCCAGGGCAGCGGCCAGATAAGGCCCGG
Source organism: Novosphingobium sp. DS6-6 (assembly GCF_057784975.1). Taxonomy (NCBI): domain Bacteria; kingdom Pseudomonadati; phylum Pseudomonadota; class Alphaproteobacteria; order Sphingomonadales; family Sphingomonadaceae; genus Novosphingobium; species Novosphingobium sp. DS6-6. The sequence continues at coordinate 21,408 of NZ_JBYNTS010000006.1, forward strand.
TGTCGCGCGCGGTGCGACCCACCAGATCCTCCCGCTCGAGAATGTCGAGATTGCGCAGCGCCACCGCCGCGCAGACGGGATGGCCCGAATAGGTATAGCCGTGGGCGAATTCCTCGCCCGAAGCGCGCAGTGTCGCGACGATGTCCCGGCTGACTGCCGTGGCTGAAATCGGCAGGTAGCCCGATGACAGCCCCTTGGCCATCGAGACGATATCGGGCGTGAAGCCGAAATGCTGAAACCCGAACCAGGCGCCCAGCCGGCCAAAGCCGCAGATCACTTCGTCGGCCACCAGCAGAATGCCATACTTGCGGCAGATCGCCTCGACCTGGCGCCAATAGCCGGGCGGCGGTATGACAACTCCGCCCGCACCCTGCACCGGCTCGCCGATGAAAGCAGCGACGTTTTCCGGCCCGACCGCGAGAATGCGTTCTTCGATCGCCGCCGCGGCGCGGGTGGCGAAACGGTCAGGGTCCTCGCCGAAGCCTTCGCCAAAAGCATAGGGCTGCATCACGTGTTCCACGCCTGGAATGGGCAGGCCGCCCTGAACGTGCATGAAATCCATGCCGCCCAGGCTGGCCGAAGCGACGGTGGAGCCGTGATAGGCGTTATGCCGGCTGATGAATGTCGTGCGTCGGGGCTGTCCTTTCAGAGCCCAGTAGGTGCGCACCAGGCGAAAGACGGTGTCATTGGATTCAGAGCCACTGTTGTTGAAGAAAACGTGCTGCAATTCGCCGCCAAGCAGGCCGGCAAGACGGGCGGCAAGTTCGATCGGCGGCGGCGTCGCCGTGCGGAAAAAGGTGTTGTAGAACGGCAGCTCAAGCATCTGCGCGCGCGCCACGTCGGCCAGCTCCTCCCGGCCATAGCCCACGTTCACGCACCACAGGCCGGCCATGCCGTCGAGCAGGCTGTGCCCGTCGCCATCGGTAATCGTGCATCCCCTGGCATGGGTGATGACCCGGCTGCCGCCCAGCTGCTGCTGCAGGGCATAGCTGGATTGCGCGGGAAGGTGATGAGCCAGATCGAGCTGGCGCAACGTGGCGATGTCGTGGTTGCGGACAAGAGTCATGCGGCAGTCCCGGCGAATTCTAAGATCACAGATATGGCTGCGCGTAACAGGCGTCAATGAAAACCCTTGGCGTTGGCGCGCAAAACGTTCATCACGGTTGCCAGCAGCACGGCTTGATCCAAGATCACGGTTTTGCCCTTTCACGCCATGTGCCCGCACGACGACAGGTTGATTTGGAAAAGACAGGCATGAAGATCGGCGTCACCACCGCCAAGGGCCAGATAAAGGCGGCGGCCGGCAAGGCTGCGACGGCCAAAGCTGCGACGGGCAAGGCTGCGACGGGCAAGGCTGTCACGGGCAAGGCATCGCCCGCGCGCACGGTTCGCGCTGCCAGGACGATGGCGGTCGCGGCCAAGGCGGACGAAGCGGAAGTCAGCTCGTCACTGCGCGAACAGGTCTATGAAGACCTGCGCTATCGCCTTATCACCGGCAAGATCGCGCCGGGCGTGGGCATTTCCACGCGCGGCCTGGCCCAGCAGATGGGCGTCAGCCAGATGCCGGTGCGCGACGCGCTCAGCCGCATTGCCGCCGAAGGCGCGGTCGACATCCGCTCGAAACGCGCGGTGATGGTGCCCAGGATGACGCTGGAGCGCTTTGACGAGATCATGCGCCTGCGCACCTTGCTCGAACCCGTGGCCGCCGTGGCCGCCCTGCCGCACATCCATGCCGAGCGCCTGCGCGAAATCCGCGCGGCGGACGAAGCGACCGACACCGCCCTGGGCGAAGGCGACGTCAACGCCTACATGGAATCGAACTTCCGCTTCCATTCGCTGATCTATGGCGCCGCCCCCATGCCGCTGGCCAACCGCATGATCGAAAGCCTGTGGATGCAGTTCGGCCCGTTCATGCGCGTGGTCTATGGCCGTTATGGCACTGCATTCCTGGTCGATCATCACCAGGCCGCGGCCAAGGCCATCGCCAAGGGTGACGAGCAGGGCCTGCACGATGCCATTGCCGGAGACATCAAGGACTGCGCCGACCTGATGCAGGACTGGGAACGGCTGAGCCTCTGATGGCCCGCAAGCATGCCAAGCGCGGCGGTTGGGCCGACGAGCCCGAGGCCGACGCGGAAGCGCCCCCGGCCGTCCCGTGCTGGCTATGCGGCAGGCCGACCGGCGCGGTGATCGTATGGCATCACCCCGTGCCCAAAAGCCGGGGCGGGCGTGACGTTGTGCCGATGCACGGCATCTGCCAGCAGACGCTGATCGCCAATTTCACCAATTCCGAATTGCAGCGGGCCGGGCTCGACGTTGCGCCGCTACTGGCCTATCCGCCGATCCGCAAGTTCGTGGACTGGGTGGCGAACAAGGACCCGGACTTCACTGCAACGGTCACCAGGAAAGGGCGCTGAACCCGCTCTGACGCCTTCCCTTGCCAACGACGGCGCCTGCCGGCCATCATGCGCCTTTTACTGCGCGTCCAACCCATAGGCAGTGTGGAGGATGCGCACGGCCAGCTCCACCTCGTCGGCATCGATCAGCACCGAAACCTTGATTTCGCTGGTGGAAATCGCCTGGATATTGATACCGCGATCGGCCAGCGCCTTGAACATCGTGCTGGCAACGCCGGCATGGCTGCGCATGCCCACGCCCACCACGGACACTTTGGCCACCTTGCTGTCGGCGATCATGCGATACCAGCCGATCTGGTCCTTGCAGTCTTCCAGCAAGGCCTGGGTGCGGGCCAGGTCTGCCTGCGGGCAGGTAAAAGTCACATCCGTCTCGCCCTTGTCCTTGGCGATGTTCTGGATGATCATGTCAACATTGATGTTGGCGTCGGCCAGCGGCGCAAAGATCGAAGCGACGGCACCGGGGCGATCGGCGATCCTGGTCAGCGTGACCTTGGCCTCGTTCTTGTCGGCGGCGATGCCGGTGATCAGCTGGCGTTCCATTTCATACCCTTCCAGTTCCTCGTCCGCGACGATCATCGTGCCCGGGATCGTGTCCGCCGCCGGGGCATCGTCGTCGATGAACGATGACAACACCTGCACCCGCACGTTCTCTTTCATCGCGAGCGAGACCGAGCGGGTTTGCAGGACCTTGGAGCCGACCGAGGCCAGCTCCAGCATTTCTTCGTAAGTCACGGCCTTGAGCTTGCGGGCCTTGGCCACGATGCGCGGATCGGTGGTATAGACGCCGTCCACGTCGGTATAGATGTCGCAGCGATCGGCCCCGATCGCCGCCGCCACCGCTACCGCCGAGGTATCCGAACCGCCCCGCCCCAGGGTGGTGACGCGGTTGCCTTCGGCCAGGCCCTGGAAGCCGGGAATGACGGCAATCTCGCCTGAGGCCATGCTCGCCAGCAGCTCGGCCGAATCGATGCTTTCGATGCGCGCCTTGGAAAAGGCATCGTCGGTGCGAACCGGCAGTTGCCAGCCCAGCCACGAGCGGGCCTTGCTGCCCAGCGCCTGAAGATGCATGGCCAAAAGGCCCGAAGTCACCTGTTCGCCGCTGGCCACCACCACGTCGTATTCGGCCGGATCGTAAAGCGCGCTGGCTTCGCGGCAGAAGTTAACCAGACGATCAGTCTCGCCCGCCATGGCCGAAACGACCACGGCCACTTCGTGCCCCGCCGCCTGCTGGCGCTGGACGATCCGCGCGACCCGACGGATTCGCTCGGTTCCGGCCATCGAGGTGCCGCCGAATTTCATCACGATCCGGGCCAACGCGTGTGCTCCTGTTCGCCTGCCGAAAGAAAGAATCTTGCCCGCATGCCCCATGGACCACGCGGATGCGGCGCTTTAGAAAGGTGGCATGAGCAATGCAACCACCTTGAACGCCGCGACGATCCGCCCCGGGGAAGCCGCCCATTTCGGGCGCCTGGCCGCCGACTGGTGGGACCCGAAAGGCCGTTCGGCCATGCTCCACCGGCTCAATCCGGTGCGCCTCACGTTCATCCGCGCCGCGATCGATGCCCATTTCGGCGCCGATCCGCGCGCGATCAGGCCGCTGGCGGGCCGCCGCGCGCTCGACGTGGGCTGCGGCGCCGGCCTTCTGGCCGAGCCGCTGTGCCGGATGGGGGCCAGCGTGACGGCGGTGGACGCAGCGGCCGAAAACGTCGCCGCAGCGCGTGATCATGCCGCCGGCGCGGGCCTGACGATCGATTATCGCCATGGCGAGCTGGCAGCGCTGGGCCTTGCCGGGTTCGATCTCGTCACCGCGCTCGAAGTGATCGAGCACGTGGCCGACAAGGCCGCATTCATTGCCGCCCTCGCCGCGACGCTGGACAAAGGCGGGCTGATGATCGTTTCCACCCCCAACCGCACCCCGGCCTCGCGCCTGCTGATGGTGGAAGCGGCCGAGCGGCTGGGCATGGTGCCACGCGGCACGCACCATTGGGCCGATTTCGTCATGCCGCTCGAACTGCACGATCTGCTCCAGGCGGCGGGCCTCACGATGGGCAACCCGCAGGGCATCGCCTGGCATCCTGCCAAAGGCCTGCACCTGTCCGACGATCTGGCGCTGAACTATATCGTCACTGTCACGCGGGCTTGAGCGACGCTTCCCAAGCGGCCTGCTTGAACCCCACGAGCAGGCCGCTTGGGTGCTCCACGATCGGCCGCCGGATCAGCGACGGCTGCGCCACCATCAACGCGACGGCCTTGTCGGCGGTCAGATTAGCCTTGTCCTCGTCGGGCAGCTTGCGGAACGTGGTGCCGGCCTTGTTCAGCACCATGTCCACCCCCGCCTGCGCCACCCAGCCCGCCACCTGCGCGGCATCGGCGCCCTGCTTCTTGTAATCATGAAACGTATGGGCCAGTCCTTGCCCATCGAGCCAGGCACGCGCCTTTTTCACGGTATCGCAGTTGGGAATGCCATAAAGTTTGATATAAGACATTGTAAAACCTTATTATGCCTTGGACATCCGCAATTGGAGGCGCCGAACCTGCCTCATGCGGAGATATAGTAGCTCAGCATCTTTTGCAGCTCCCGCGTCATATCATCTGGTCGTGCGGGCTTACCATGCTCGTCAACGAACCATCTGTGGGTCAGCGCATCAGCCGCATCGATCATCATCGTGGCTTTGAGTTCGGGGCGCTCCGCCTTCCCTTGCAGCACAGCAGCAAGCACCGCAATCGCCCGGGCGCGGATTTGAGCGATCCGGTCACGTTGCCGCTCTGAAAGGGGCACTTCTCCCGAAAGGACCCGGTGCAATCTAGGGCTGTCGCAATGAACGGCGACGAAGCCGTCGACCAACAGCCGGACGATTTCTTCAAGCGCAAGGCTTTCGGACGCGAGCCCGGCCAATCCTGCCAATCGCGCCTCACCATTCGAAAGGTGACGGTCTAGAATCACGTCAAGGATCGCCTGCTTGTTCCCGAAATACTCGTAGACCGATCCGATCGACACGCCCGCCACCCGCGCGATCGCGTTGGTGTTAAGGGCAGCCCATCCCCCGTCCGCTAAAATCCGAGTAGCGGCCTCAATGATGGTCTCGACGGTGTTTCGGGAACGCACCTGAATAGCCTGTCGCGGGACCTTCTTCCGGCTTCTGAAGTTGCATTCCGCCTTCATGCTAACCCGAGTTTCATAAACTCAGCAAATATTCAATAATTGCCTCATGCAGACCTTTTCCGAACTCGATTCCTGGAAGACCTACCGAGCCATCCTCGCCGAAGAATTCAGCATCCGATTGGAGACGACCCCGGCGGAGCGCCTCATGCAAATCCGTGGACACCGCCTGCGGACAGACGAATGGCCTGCCTCGGGGTCAACTCGCGGAACCGTCATTCTTGTGCATGGCGGCGGTGGCAACGGGCGAATCCTCGCCCCTTTCGCCGAACCGATTGCAAGGCAGGGATGGCGTGTCCTGGCCCCGGACCTTCCAGGGTTCGGCTTGACCGAACCCTCGCCAACCTTCGATTGGAACTATGCGGAGTGGCCGCGGGTCATTGCCGAACTTGCCAATGCACAGGACGCACCAGTCGTTCTCATGGGTCTCTCACTCGGCGGACTGACGGCGGTCTTTGCAGCCCAGCATAGCGACAACGTTGCCGGGGTCGTCGCGACAACCCTGCTCGACGCTTCAGTGGATCGGCACTTCGTAAAGGTCGCCCGTTGGCCCTGGCTTGGCCGCGTCAGCTTGTTGGGTATGGTGCTCGTGCCGGGTCTGGTGGACCGCATCAAGCTCCCGCTAAGCCTTGCAGCGCCGCTCGATACAATGAGTGCGAACCGGCATATGGCAGAATATTTTTCTGCCGATCCGCTCATAGGCACCAGTTGGAAGCCGATCCGGTTCTTCAGGACAGTGCGCGACTACGAGCCGCCGTCGCTCAGGCTTGATTGCCCATTGCTGCTTATCCATCCCGGTGCGGATGCTTGGACTCCGACTGCCATGAGCCTTGCCACCTTCGACCGGATTGACGCGAAGAAGCGATTTTTGGAGCTGAGTAACGGTTCCCACCTACCTATCGAGCAGCCGGCCTATAGCGAGCTGAATGAGCAGGTCGCCAGCTTTCTCGCCAGTGTCACTGCCTGACCGGAATCCACCCGATCCCAGCCATTCCCGATCTCGGCAAATCTCTCCGCAAGCGGTCATCCAATTGATTTCTGCGCCAACACCCTGCCAGATTTCTCGCAATCTGGGATACCCCCCCGGCTCAGGCCTCTTTTCGCATGAAATGATGGATGCGGCTCGGGGTGCCGGCAAAGAGGGTGTAACTTTCATAGTATTCCGCCCGACCGCGGCCCTGCACCTGGGCGTGATCGGCCTGGGCGCGCCAGGCGCGGGCGGCCGCTTCGCTGTCCCATTCCGAAAGGGCAATCACTTCGCCATCTTCGGCCGCATAGGATTTGAAGCTGCGGAAACCGGGCTGGCGGCGGGCCAGGTCCTCCATCGCCTGGGCATCGGCGGCATAGGCGGCGGCATCGATGCCGGGATGCTTGCGATTGCGAAAGACGACGAGATACATGGCGCCGCCATAAAGCCGCGCACCGCCATCGGCCAGTGGACATTTGCCCCGCCATGCGACAGAGCGCTTGGCCCATGAGCATCAATTCCTTCGGACATCTGTTCCGTTTCACCACCTGGGGGGAAAGCCACGGGCCGGCGCTGGGCGCGGTGGTCGATGGCTGCCCGCCGGGGCTGGCGATCGATGAAGGGGTGATCCAGCCCTATCTGGATGCGCGGCGGCCGGGCCAATCGCGCTTTACCACGCAGCGGCGGGAACCCGACCAGGTGAGGATCCTTTCGGGCGTGTTCGAGGGGCGCACCACCGGCACGCCGATCAGCCTGATGATCGAGAACACCGACCAGCGATCGAAGGACTATTCCGAGGTCGCCAAGGCCTATCGTCCCGGCCATGCCGACTATGCCTATGATGCCAAGTACGGCTTTCGCGACTATCGCGGCGGTGGGCGTTCTTCGGCCCGCGAAACCGCCGCGCGGGTGGCGGCGGGCGCGGTGGCGCGGCTGGTGATTCCCGAAGTGACGATTCTGGCCTGGGTCAGCGCGATCGGCGGCGATGCCATCGACAGGGCCCGTTTCGATGCCGCACAGATCGGGCAGAACCCGTTCTTCTGCCCCGACGCCCAGGCCGCGGCACGCTGGGAGAGCCTGGTGGACGAGGCGCGCAAGTCCGGCTCCTCGCTGGGCGCGGTGGTCGAATGCGTCGCCACGGGCGTGCCGGCCGGATGGGGCGCGCCGCTCTATGCCAAGCTGGACGCGGAACTGGCCCACGCGATGATGGGGATCAACGCGGTCAAGGGCGTGGAGATCGGCGACGGGTTTGCCGCCGCGGCCAACACCGGCGAAGGCAATGCCGATCCGATGCGCCCGCGCACCGATGGCGGCAATGACGGGCCTGTTTTCCTGACCAATCACGCCGGGGGCATTACCGGAGGCATTTCCACCGGCCAGCCGGTGACCGTGCGGGTCGCGTTCAAGCCGACCTCGTCCATCCTCACCCCCATGCCCACGGTAACCCGCACAGGCGAGGCGACGGACCTGCTGACGAAAGGCCGCCACGATCCTTGCGTGGGCATTCGCGGCGTGCCCGTGGTCGAGGCGATGATGGGGCTGGTGCTTGCCGACCAGAAACTGCTGCATCGCGGGCAGTGCGGCTGACGGGGTCCACCCGTCAGAGGAACCTGCGCCGCCGGACAGACAGCCATGGCGCGATGGCCCATTAGCGGCTAGCTTGGCCGAAAGAACGGACAACCAAGGCAGATAGAATGCATTTTTGGCGCAAGGGTTTGATCGCGGTCGCCGGCATGCTCGCAACGGCGGGTGGAATGGCTTGGGCAACGCCAGCGGGCTATACGCGCTATGTGGCAGGCAACCCGACGGCGCCGACACCCGGCAAGGTTTCCCCCGGCATGCTGCTGGCTGGCGGTGGCGAATGGGATAGCGAGGCCTTTCGCTGGTTCGCCGCGCAGGCCGGAAACGGCCATATCGTTGTCTTGCGTGCATCGGGTGCGGGGGAAACCGGCGACGAATTCATGCGTCGCATCGGCGGCCTCGTCTCGGTCGAAACCTTCGTGTTCGACGATCGCAAGGCGGCCAGCGATCCGGCGGTGCTCAAGGCCGTGGCCCAGGCCGACGGCATCTATATCGCCGGGGGCGATCAGGCCCGCTATGTCCGGTTCTGGCAGGGCACGCCGCTGTCCGCCGCGCTCGACAGGCACGTTGCCAGCGGCCGCCCGATCGGCGGCACCAGCGCCGGCCTCGCCATTCTGGGCGGCCATGCCTATGGCGCGCTGGATGCCGGCAGCATCACCTCGGGCGCCGCGCTGCGCGATCCGCTGGGCGCCGGCGTGACCATGGTGGATGATTTTCTGCATCTGCCGCGCATGGCCCACGTGATCACCGATACCCATTTCACCGGGCGAGACCGGCTGGGCCGGCTGATCGCTTTCGTTGCCAAGACCAGAGCCTCCACCGCCGACACCGCAGCCCTTGGCCTGGGCGTTGACGAAGGGGCCGCGCTGATCGTCGACGGACACGGCGTTGCGCGACTGAAAGGTCCGGCCGGCACTTATGCCTGGCTGGTGCAGCCCCAGGGGCAGCCGGGCGCCCGACCGGGCCAGCCGCTGGACTGGCCCGCCGTTCAAATCACCGCCATAGGCCCGGCCAGCACGCTGGATCTGACCACGTTCGCCGTGTCTGCCCCGGCATTTGCCGGCACGGCCACGGTCAAGGCCGGCAGGCTGGCCAACGTGCCTTATTCGGCGGGTGCCGGCTGGTCCCTCGCGATTCACGGGGGCGCCGGCGCCGCGCCGCGGGGGGAAACCACCCCGGCCGAGGACGCGGCTTATCGTGCCGGGCTCAAAGCCGCGCTGGCGGCGGGTTCGGCCGTGTTGCGCGCCGGCGGATCGAGCCTTGACGCGGTGGAAGCAGCCGTGCGCGTGCTGGAAGACGATCCCCAGTTCAATGCCGGGCGTGGCGCCGTGTTCGACGCGGAGGGTAAGAACCAGCTCGATGCGGCGATCATGGACGGCAGCACCGGGGAAGCGGGCGCCGTGGCGGCGCTGACCACCACCCGGAATCCGGTCCGCGTGGCCCGCGCCGTGATGGAGCATTCACGCCACGTGCTGCTGGCCGGCGCCGGGGCGGACCAGTTTGCCCGGGAACAAGGCATCGAACAGGTCGATCCCGCCTATTTCTTCACGCAGAAGCGCTGGCAGGATTATCTCGATTGGAAGAAGGAGCACGTCGGCGCGCTGTCACCGCGCGTGCTCGACGCGACGCCCCGGCCCGAACACCGCTATGGCACGGTGGGCGCGGTCGCACGCGACGTGCACGGGCACCTGGCCGCCGCCACGTCAACCGGCGGGCTGACCGGCAAGCGCTGGGGCCGGATCGGCGATTCGCCGATCATCGGCGCCGGCACCTATGCCATCGATGGCGATTGCGCGGTTTCGGCCACCGGCACCGGCGAATATTTCATCCGCCAATCGGCCGGCCGCCAGGTCTGCGACCGCATTGCCTGGCACGGCGAGAACGTGGCCGACGCAGCGCAGAACACGATCGACGCCATCGGCGAGATCGGTGGGGACGGCGGGTTGATCGCCATGGACCGCGAGGGCCATGTCGGCTTTGCCCTCAACACCGCGGGCATGTTCCGCGGTTCGATCAGCAGCAAGCAGCCGCCCGAAGTGGCGATCTATGCCGACGAGCAGCCGGTCCATCCTTGATGGTGTCGCTTCCGGAATTTGGCGCAATAACAAATCCGTCACTCCCTTCGCCACCCGGGGCTGACCCGGGGTGGCGGCAGGGATGCGGACGAAGAACCTCCCGAAACCGATCTCAATCCAGATTGGGGCGCAGCCAGCGTTCGGCGGCAGCGACGTCGATCCCGCGCCGCATGGCATAATCGACCAACTGGTCGCGCCCGATCGTGGCGACACCGAAGTACTGGCTGTCGGGGTGGGCGAAGTAAAAGCCCGATACGGCCGCGGTGGGCAGCATGGCCTGGCTTTCGGTCAGTGTGATCCCGGCGTTGCCCGGGGCATCCAGCAGATCGAACAGGATCGGCTTGAGGCTGTGGTCCGGGCAGGCGGGATAGCCCGGCGCCGGGCGAATGCCGCGATATTCCTCGCGGATCAGCGCTTCGTTGGTCAACTGTTCGCCAGGAGCATAGCCCCACAACGTGGTGCGCACGTGTTGATGCAGCCGTTCGGCGAAAGCTTCGGCAAAACGGTCGGCGAGCGCTTTGAGCAGAATGTCGGCATAATCGTCGTGGCCGGCCTTGAAGCGGGCCAGATGCGGCTCGATGCCATGGATCGCCACGGCAAAGCCGCCCAGCCAATCGCCTGCCGGATCAATGAAATCGGCCAGGCAGAAGTTGGCGCGGCCCCGGCTCTTGGCGAATTGCTGGCGCAGGAACGGCAGGCGGACCATGCGCGCGCCATCGCCGGGATGCAGCACCACGTCGTCGCCATGGCGCGCGACCGGCCAGAAGCTGCAGACGCCCCTGGCCGTCAGCCACTTTTCGGCAACGATTTTCTCCAGCATCGCCTGGGCATCGGCAAAAAGCCCGCGCGCACTTTCGCCAACCACGGCATCATCGAGAATAGCTGGATAGGTGCCGGCCAGTTCCCAGGCGCGGAAGAACGGTGTCCAGTCGAAACACGATACCAGATCGGCCAGGTCCCAATGCGGGAATACATGCAACCCCGGCTGCGCCGGCGGTGCCGGCTTGTGCGCGAATTCCGCCACGAAGGCGTTGGCGCGGGCCTCTTCGATCGACAGCAGCTTTGACCCGCCTTTGCCCGCGCGCGCTTCGCGGATGTGCTGGTATTCGTCCGCCGTGGCGGCGATGAAGCCTTCGGCCTGGGTATCGGACAAGAGCTGGCTAGCGACGCCCACCGCGCGGCTGGCGTCAAGCACATGCACGACCGGCCCGTCATAGGCAGGATCGATGCGCAGCGCGGTGTGCACCTTGCTGGTGGTAGCCCCCCCGATCAGCAGCGGAATGGCCATTTCCGCGCGCTGCATCTCCTCGGCCACCGTCACCATCTCGTCAAGCGAAGGCGTGATCAGGCCGGAAAGACCGATCATGTCGGCCCCTTCCTTTTGCGCGACATCGAGAATCGTGGCCCAGGGCACCATGACGCCCAGGTCGATCACTTCATAGCCGTTGCATTGCAGCACGACGCCGACGATATTCTTGCCGATATCATGGACGTCGCCCTTGACCGTAGCCATCACGATACGGCCCTTGGCCTTGGCGCCCGCGTCCTTGCCCGCCTCGATAAAGGGAATGAGATGGGCCACGGCCTTTTTCATCACCCGCGCCGATTTGACCACCTGCGGCAGGAACATCTTGCCCGAGCCGAAAAGGTCGCCCACCGTGTTCATGCCCTGCATCAGCGGGCCTTCGATCACTTCGATCGGGCGCCCCCCGCGTGCCGCGATCATCGCGCGGGCTTCCTCCGTATCGTCGACGATGTGCTGATCGAGGCCTTTGACGAGCGCATGTTCAAGGCGGCGCACGACGTCCCACCCGCGCCATTCCTCCGCCGCCTTTTCGGCCGCTTTATCCTTGCCTTTGAAGCTTTCGGCCAGCCCGATGAGGCGTTCGGTCGCGTCGGGATGGCGCATCAGCAGCACATCCTCGCACGCTTCGCGCAAGACCGGGTCGATCTGGTCGTAGATGTCGAGTTGGCCGGCGTTGACGATGGCCATGTCCATCCCGGCGGGAATCGCGTGATAGAGGAACACCGAATGCATCGCCCGGCGAACGATCTCGTTGCCGCGGAAACTGAATGACAGGTTGGACAGGCCGCCCGAGATATGCACGTGCGGGCAGCGCGCCTTGATTTCGCGCGTCGCCTCGATGAAATCGAGTGCGTAGCGATCATGTTCTTCGATGCCCGTGGCAACGGCAAAGACGTTGGGATCGAAAATGACGTCTTCCGGCGGAAAGCCGATGCCCATCAGGAGATCATAGGCCCGGCAGCAGATATCCACCTTGCGATCGCGGGTATCGGCCTGGCCCTTTTCGTCGAACGCCATGACCACCACGGCGGCGCCATAATCCATGCACAGGCGCGCATAGTGCAGAAAAGCGTCCTCGCCTTCTTTCATCGAGATCGAATTGACGATCGGCTTGCCCGAAACGCACTTGAGGCCGGCCTCGATCACGTCCCACTTGGAACTGTCGATCATCACCGGCACGCGGGCGATGTCGGGCTCGGCGGCGATCAGCTTGAGATAGGTGGTCATGGCCTCGACCGCGTCGAGCAGGCCTTCGTCCATGTTGACGTCGATCACCTGAGCGCCGTTTTCCACCTGCTGGCGGGCCACTTCCACCGCTTTGGCATAATCGCCCGCCAGGATCAGCTTCTTGAACGCGGCCGAGCCGGTGACGTTGGTGCGCTCGCCCACGTTGACGAAGCGGGCGCCGGAATTGCTGGTGTCAGTCATTACCTTGTCATCACAAAAGGTTCGAGCCCGGCAAGGCGGGTAAGCGGATCGGGCCGTGCTATCCGGCGCGGTGGCAGACCCGCCACCTTGCGCGCCATTGCCGCGATATGCGCCGGGGTGGAGCCGCAGCAGCCACCGAGAACGTTGACCTGGCCGGCAACGGCCCATTCGCCCACCAGAGCGGCGGTGGTATCGGGTTCTTCGTCATACTGGCCCAACTCGTTGGGCAGGCCCGCATTGGGATAGACCATGATCAGCGTATCGGCGATTTCGGCCAGCGCCTTGACATGAGGGCGCAACTGGGTGGCGCCGAACGAGCAGTTGAGCCCCACCGTCACCGGCCGGGCATGGCGGACGGCATACCAGAATGCTTCCACCGTATGACCGGAAAGATTGCGGCCGGAAAGATCGGTCAGAGTCATCGACAGCATGATCGGCACTTCGCGGCCCAGCTGCCGTTCCAGCTGCTTGACCGCCATGATCGCGGCCTTGCAATTGAGAGTGTCGAACACCGTTTCCACGAGGATGAAATCGGCGCCGCCTTCGACCAGGGCCTCGGCCTGCTCGCGATAGACATCGACCAGGAAATCCCAGTCAATCTCCCGATAGCCGGGATCGTTGACATCGGGTGACAGCGACAGGGTCTTGTTGGTGGGGCCGATGGCGCCTGCGACGAACCGGGGGCGCCCGTCGGCGGCGGCGAACTCATCGGCCACGCGGCGGGCGAGGCGCGCGGACTCGAGGTTGATCGCGTGTACCAGGTGCTCTGCACCGTAATCGGCCTGGCTGATGCGATTGGCCGAAAAGGTATTGGTTTCCGCAATGTCGGCGCCGGCCGCGAAGTAAGCGCGGTGAATCGCCTCGGGTACGTCGGGCCGGGTCAGCGCGAGAATGTCGTTGTTGCCCTTTTGATCGTGAGTCAGGCCAAGGCTGCCGGCATAGTCGCTTTCCGTCAGCTTGCGGTTCTGGATTTCCGTGCCGAATGCGCCATCGGTGACGAGAATGCGCTGCCGGGCGGCCTCGAGCAGCGCGATGCGTGCGACACTGGGGGCCGGCACGGTCATGCCGCGTTCTCCAGCCCGGCCGCGCCTTGCGGGCGGCGGCCCAGCAAGTGGCAGATCGCATAGCTCAGCTCTGCACGGTTGAGCGTATAGAAATGGAAATCGCGCACCCCCCCGGCATAGAGGCGGCGGCAGAACTCGGCTGCCACCGTCGCCGCCACCAGCTGGCGCGAGGCCGGATGCGTGTCCAGCCCGGCGAACAGGCTTTCCAGCCAGCCCGGCAGGGCCGCGCCACAAGCCTGGGCAAACTTGCGCGTCTGGGCAAAGTTCGAAACCGGCAGGATGCCCGGCAGCACGGGCGCATCGATCCCGGCGGCGGCCAGCCTGTCCTGGAAACGGAAGAACGTTTCGGGTTCGAAAAAGAACTGCGTGATCGCGCGCGATGCGCCTGCGTCAAGCTTGCGCTTGAGATTGTCGATATCGGCCTGGCTATCGGGCGAATCCGGATGAGATTCGGGATAGGCGGCCACGGAAATATCGAACGGGGCAATTGCCTTGAGCCCGGCAACCAGTTCGGCAGCATTGGCATAGCCATCGGGATGCGGGGTAAAGGGAACGCCGGGCGCGCCCATGTCGCCGCGCAAAGCCACGATGTGGCGCACGCCCGCTTCCCAATAAGCCTCGGCCACGGCCTGGATTTCCCGCTTGGCGGCATCGACGCAGGTGAGATGCGCGGCAGCCGGCAGGCGTGCTTCGCGGATGATGCGAGCCACCGTATCGTGCGTGCGATCGCGCGTGGAGCCGCCCGCGCCATAAGTGACCGAAACGAATTCGGGCTGCAGCGGTGCCAGCGTCTGCACCACGTCCCACAGCTGCGCCATCAAGGTTTCGGTCTTGGGCGGGAAGAATTCGAAGCTTACCCGGATGTCCCCGGGCAGGCCGGCGAAAAGCGGGGTATCGAGTGCCGTGCGCGCCTCGCGCAGCTGGTCATAGCCGGTCATGGTTTTCAACTCTTGGCAAGGGCGGAAACAAGCGGTGCGCGTGCGGCGGCTTCGCCACGGCGCGCGATCCACAGCTTGACGATCAGTTCATGCCCGGCCAGCGCGCGTTCGGCCAGCGGGGCAAAGCCGGCATCGGCCAGCAGCTTGGCCATCTGCGCGTCGGAAAAGCCGAGACGCGCGTGGGCATGCGCCAGGCGCAAGTCTTCCCGGTCGTGGGCGGCGAAATCGACCACCGCGATGCGCCCGCCCGGCGCGGTGACGCGGGCTGCTTCGGCCAGCACGGCTTCGGGGGCCAGGGCATAGTGCAGAACCTGGTGGAACAGCACCGTATCGAAAGCGCCGGCGGCAAAGGGCAAGGACAGGAAATCGGCCTGTACCAGATCGACCTGACCGGCGGGCAGGCCCTGAAGCCGGGCGCGGGCCAGGCGCAGCATCTCGGGGCTCTTGTCCAGCGCCGTCACATGCGCGGCCCGCGGGGCCAGCAATTCGGCAATGCGCCCGGTGCCGGTGCCGACGTCCAGCAGCTGGCCCAGCGCCGCGCCCCCGCCCATGTCATTCTGGCCCGTGTCGTCCTGGCCTGTGTTATTTTGGCCTGTGTTATCTTGGCCCGTGTGATCGAGCATGGCGAGCAGCGCCGCTTCCACCGGCCCGTCCGCAATATGCAGGCTGCGCAACCGATCCCAATCGGCGGCATGACGGGCGAAATATTCGGCCGCACTGGCTTCGCGCGCGGCGCGGATCGCATCCAGATGCTGGCGATCTTCGCGCACCTGCCGGGCAAAATCATCGTCTTCCGCCTCTGCCGCGGCAAGCGCGCGGGCCAGCGCGGTGCCGAGCGCCGACGGCCTGCCGCGCTGGGCCGTCTCTTCGGCAATCGCTGCGCGCAGGAACACCCATCCCCCCTCGCGCCTGCGCTTGGCCAGCGCAGCATCGCAAAGGATCTTGACATGGCGCGAAACCCGCGGCTGGCTTTGCCCCAAGACCTGCGCCAGTTCCCCCACGGCCAGTTCCATGCTGGCCAAAAGCCGCATGATGCGCAGACGGGTGGGATCCGCCAGGGCGCGAAGGGATTCGAGCAGGTTCATCGACATTCAGATATAAAGAATTCTTTATATAGGTCAATTCGTATAAAGACTTCTTTATATGATAGGCCAGCTTCATCCGACGGATGTCCCGGATCGATGCTGTCTTATCGCAGGATACCAAGGCCCCGCCAAGTTTGCGATTGGCTTGGCGCGGGCACGCCGATAATACCGGCAAAGTAGGATCGGCCATGCGCCAATGGAAAGAACAAGGAAACCCACGATGAAGAAGCTCTTCCCCATCGCCGTTCTGGGCGCCGCCGCACTTTCGCTTGCCGCCTGCGGCCGTTCGGACGATGCCTCGACGGAAGCGACGCCCGACAACGTGGAAATGCCGGCCGACGATCTGCCGGCCACCGACGTTTCTGCCGCCGCGCCAGCGCCGGTCGATGCCCCGGCAGCCGATACCAGCGCCGCCGCCCAGACGCCCGAAGACGCCGCCCGCAGCGCGGCTGACAATGCCGCCGCTGCCGCCGATGCGGCCAAGGCTGCCGCGGCTGCGGCCGAGGCCGATGGTGCCAATGGCGCCGCCGCGACCAACCCCAAGATGTAAAAGGAACGCGGCGCGAAAGACGGCCCCGGCCCTTTCGCGCCCCCGATCATGCGCAACTTCCTGATCCTTGCGCTGCCGCTGTTGCTTGGCGCCTGCCAGCAGGACAGCGACCCGGGCCCCGGCGGGGTGACCCGCGGCGAAGCACGCGCGCTGGACGAAGCGGCCGCCATGCTCGACAGCCGCCCGGCGCCGCCGCCGCTGGTCGATGCCACGGCACCGGCCGAGGAGACCCAAGCCGCACCCTGAACGTTCAGGCCCGGAGCGAACAGCCCCCGCAATCGTCGGTTTCCACCTGAATGGTGACATGGCCGATGCCGAATTCGTGATCCAGGCGGTGCGCCAGTTCGCCCAGAAAAGCATCGCCGGGGTGGCCTCTAGGCATGACGAGGTGAGCGGTCAGTGCCGTTTCGACGGTACTCATCGGCCAGATGTGCAGATCGTGGACGCGGGCGACGCCCGGCATCGCGGCAAGCACGGCTGCTACGCTGGCCGGATCGATTCCGGGTGGCACGGCCTGGAGCCCCAGTTTCAGCGAATCGCGTGCCAGGCCCCAGGTGCCCACCGCGATTACCACCACGATCGCCAGACTGGTGACCGGATCGATCCAGACCCAGCCGGTAAGCGCGATGGCAAGGCCCGCCAGCACGACTCCGGCCGAAACGGCGGCATCGGCGGCCATGTGCAGATAGGCGCCGCGCAGGTTGATGTCGTGCTTGCTGCCGCGCATGAACAAGAGCGCGGTAAACGTGTTGATGACGATGCCGATCGCGGCCACGATCATCACCATGCCCGGTTCGACCGCTTCGGGTTGCAGCAGCCGGCGCACGCTTTCCACCAGGATGGCGCCCAATGCCACCAGCAGCAGCGCCGCATTGCCCAGCGCCGCCAGGATGGAGCTGGACTTGAAGCCATATGTGAAGCGTCCCCGGGGCGGACGAGCCGAAAGCAGGCTGGCGCCCCAGGCCATGGCCAGGCTGAGCACATCCGACAGGTTGTGCCCGGCATCGGCTACCAGGGCCATGGACCCGCTGGCGATGCCATAGCCGCCCTCGATCAGCACGAACCCCGCATTGAGCGCAATACCAAGGGCAAACGCGCGGCCAAAGCTTGCCGGGGCGTGCGAATGGCCCGGCCCGTGGTGATGATGTCCATGATCGTTATGCCCATGATCGCCCGCATGATCATGATGGGCGTGAGCATGCGAAACGTGATCATGATGGTGATGGCGGTGGGCAGACATGACGCGGGCTTACCGGGAAACGGCCTTCAGGCAAAACGAATTGCCGGACACGCCGATCAGACCCTGGCCCATCGCGCGGCAAAGAACCCGTCGATCCCGCCCGCCTCGGCCAGCATGCCCGGGTCGCTGCGCAGCCAGCCTTGCGCCGTGGGGACAATGCCGGCCGGCAATTCGCCGGGCGTGACCGGCGCGGGCGCCAAGGCGGCAAAGGCGGCGGCCCGCGCCTCGCCCTCTTCCGGTTCGAGCGAACACGTGGCGTATACCAGAGTGCCGCCCGGTTGGAGCCATTCCCCGGCGCGAGCCAGCATCTGCGCCTGCAGTTGCGCCAGTTCGTCGATCGCGGCCGGGCGGTGCAGCACGTCGGGATGACGCCGGCACGTGCCCGTGGCGCTGCACGGCGCATCGAGCAGCACGGCATCAAAAGGCGCTTCGGGCTGCCATTGCAGAATGGCGCCCTGCACCACCTCTGCGGCAAGCCCCGTCCGGGCAAGGTTGGCGGACAGCCGCTCGAGCCGGCGGGCGGATTTGTCGAGGGCGGTGACCCGCCAGCCGGCCGCCGCCAGTTGCATGGTCTTGCCGCCCGGCGCAGCGCACAGATCCAGCACGCGGCGTCCGTTCCCTGCGCCGAGCAACCGGGCGGGCAGGCCGGCCGCCAGGTCCTGCACCCACCAGGACCCTTGCGCGAAACCGGGCAGGCTTTCCACCGCCTGCCCGCGCGGCACGCGCACATGGCCCGGCATCAGCGAAACGCCGCCCAGCCGCTCGGCCCATTCCGCCGTCTGCGCCGGATCGCGCAGGGCAAGATCGAGCGGCGGCGGCGTGGCGATGCCGGCGGCTATCGCGCCAAGTCGGCCGGGCCAGGCCGCATCCCAGCGGGCGGCAACCGCGGCGGGCAGGGTGGGCACGTCAGGCAGGGCGGCGTGCCGCTTTAGCAGGGC
Source organism: Novosphingobium sp. DS6-6 (assembly GCF_057784975.1). Classification (NCBI taxonomy): domain Bacteria; kingdom Pseudomonadati; phylum Pseudomonadota; class Alphaproteobacteria; order Sphingomonadales; family Sphingomonadaceae; genus Novosphingobium; species Novosphingobium sp. DS6-6. The sequence continues at coordinate 40,157 of NZ_JBYNTS010000006.1, forward strand.
GGAAAACACACCATGGGCCAAACGGCGCGGCCCGCCGGCAAGCAGCGGCAGGCCGGTGGCGATCACCGCATGGGGCGGCAGGTCAAGCCGCAAGGCCTGCGCCAGCATCAGTTGCAAAACCGCCCGCGCTTTGGCGTCTTCCGGCAGCACGGTCCGCGTGGCGCTGTCGATCAGCGCGTCGAGATCGGGCAGCCAGCGCAAAGCCTCCTGCACTGTCGCCATGGTCAGGGCACGATCATCGGCCCGTGCGATCGCGCGCAGAACCGGGGGCGCGGCCTGATCCAGCGACTCGCCCCGCCGCAGCACGGCATCGAGCAGGCGCAGCGAGGCGCGGCGCGCGGGCACGCCGGGCGATTCCTCTACCTGCGCCGTTGCTTGCGGGGTTGCCTGGTGCGGTCTTGCCATCCCCGCGCCTATCGCTGCTTATGTCCCATTTGGCAATTGCGCGCACGGCGGCAAAGGCGCATGGCTGGGGGATGGACAAGCCGCTTCCCGCCAATCGGCAACGCGCGACGCAGCGCCCGGCGCCTTTTGCCAAGCCCGCCCACTGGACAGATGCCCCTGCCCCGCCGCCGCGCGCGGTGGAACGGGGTGACGACCCCGACGGGATCGACCCCACCCGCTATGGCGACTGGGAAAAGAACGGTATCGCAATCGATTTCTGAACGAGCGCGCCGCGGGCTCAAGCAAAGCTCAACCGATCGGCATAGATCAGGCGCCCGGCCGCGAGGCGCCACAAGGCCTTGCCGAAATCGGCCTCGGGCATGGCAAAACAGCCATCGCTGCGCCCAAGCTTGCCCCACTTTTCCAGCATGTCGGGATTGGCATACCAGGCCGGGTGCACCACGATGGCGCGATCCTGGGCCAGGTTGTTATCCGGATCCACCCCGGTCAAGCGAATCGAGCTGCCATATTTGCCGCGATACCATTCGTTGGTCACGAAGGCCCCGCGCGATGTAGCCAGGCTGTTGATCTGATTCGAAAACAACTTCAGAAATCCATCATGCTCGGGGTCTGATCCCCGCCCGTGGGCGACCAGGACCGAATCGACCCGCCCCGCTTCCAGATCGGCGAAATGGAAACGCGGCAGCGCTGAAGGCAGTCCGAAATCAGCAATGCCCACCACATCGGTATGCCACAGCAGATTGGCCACGCGGTCCCTTTGCTGCGCCGCCAGATCCAGCACGCGACGGTGCTGCGCCGGCATCGACCAGGCCTGGGCAAAAACGCGCGGCGCTGCCAGGGCGCCGGTCAGCGCCGCGCCCGTGGCCATGGCCCCGCGCAACAGGCCGCGGCGGGACAGCCCCGCAGCGGCGATCGCCTGTGGCGTTCCGAAAGACGCCTGTGGCGTTCCGAAAGACGCCTGTGGCGTTCCGAAAGACGCCTGCAGCGTGGCGAAAGAAAAGCGTGCCCGGTTCCGCGTCATAATCCCGATCATGCCATCGGCTTCATGGTCAAAAGCTGAATAGCATTAGCATGAAATATCCTTATGCCACAGTGCCCAGTTGCTGCAACGCAACGCCATCCACGCGCATGATCCGCCACGCATCCATCATCCGCGCGCCCAGCGCGCGATAAAAGGCAATGGACGGCGCATTCCAGTCCAGCACCGACCATTCCAGCCGCGCGCAGCCCCGCTCCACCGCAAGCGCGGCCAGGCGCTGCAACAAGGCCTTGCCCAACCCGGCGCCGCGCGCCTCGGGCCGCACGTAAAGGTCTTCCAGATAGAGGCCCGGGCGGCCTTCGAACGTGGAAAAATTGTGGAAGAACAAAGCAAAGCCCTGCCCGGTCCCGTCCACTTCGGCCACCAGGACCTCGGCCATGGGGCGCGGGCCAAACAAGTGATCAGCCAGAACGGCCTCGTCAAAGCGCACGTCATGGCTCAGCTTTTCATAGGCCGCCAGATCGCGGATCAGCGCGGCGATGAGCGGCAGATCCGCGCGCGTGGCGGAACGGATGTTCGCCATCATTGCGGCCCGCCCGGCGCCGCCTGCGGGGCCACCAGCGCATCGATGCCGATCCAGATGGTCACCGCCGCGCCTCCCGTCGGCGGCGCGGCGGTGACCACGGCAAAGGCATGACCGGCATCGCGACGGACGGTTTCGGCAGTGACTTTGAAACCCAGCAGGGCAAGGGCACTGTCCTTTTCCGCGGCGCTGACCACGTTCCACGCCTTGTCGCGCGTCGTGCCGTCCTGCCCCCCGGTGATACCGCGCAACAGGATCAGGATCTGGGCATGGCGCAGGCGCGCTTCATCGGCGCGGCCCAGCCGGGGCAAAGCCTGCTCTTCGAGATAGAGCGCGTTGAGATTGAGCGGATCGATCGAGCGGTGCGCTTGCGCCAGGTCCAGGCTGCCTGCCGGATCGCGCTCGACCCGCGCCCAGGCCGCCCGCGCATCGACCCATTCCGGCACGGCGCCCCCCAGCCGCGCCCGATTCTGCCAGCGCAGCGCACGGGCATCGATGCTGGTATCGCCCTGTTCGAACCGGGCAAGAGCAGCCTGAAACGCCTGATCGCCGACGGTGCCGGGGCTCTGCGCCCGGGCGGCGCCGGCCACGAGCATGACCGAGGTGACAATCGACGCGACAGCGCGTCTCACTCGGCCGGTTCGCCCACTTTGGGTAGCGCAGCGGCCTGTGCCGCGGCTTCCATTTCGGCTGCCTTGGCCTCGACCAGCGCGACGATGTGATCGAGCATCTCTTCGGATTGCACGGTGTGATCGGTGACGCCCGAAAGATAGACCATGTGCTTGCCGTTGCCACCGCCGGTAAGGCCGATGTCGGTCTCACGCGCTTCGCCCGGGCCATTGACCACGCAGCCGAGCACCGAAAGCGACAGCGGCGTCTTGATATGCTGAAGCCTTGCCTCCAGCGCTTCGACCGTGCGGATCACGTCGAAACCCTGCCGGGCACAACTGGGGCACGAGACCACGCGCACCCCGCGCGTGCGCAGGCCCAGGCTTTTCAGAATCTCGAAACCGACCCGCACTTCCTCTTCCGGCTCGGCCGAAAGCGAAACGCGCACCGTATCGCCGATGCCGGCCCACAGCAGATTGCCGATGCCGATCGCCGATTTGACCGTACCGCCGATAAGGCCTCCGGCCTCGGTGATCCCCAGGTGCAGCGGGCAATCCACCGCCTCGGCCAGCGCCATGTAAGCCGAAACCGCGAGAAACACGTCAGAGGCCTTAACCGCGACCTTGTATTCGTGGAAATCGTGATCCTGCAGAAGCTTGATGTGGTCGAGCGCCGATTCCACCAGCGCCTCCGGGCACGGCTCGCCATACTTTTCGAGAAGGTGCTTTTCCAGGCTGCCGCCATTGACGCCGATGCGGATGGCACAGCCGTTGGCCTTGGCCGCACGCACCACTTCGGCGACGCGATCGGGAGAACCGATGTTGCCGGGATTGATGCGCAGGCAGGCCGCGCCGGCATCGGCCGCTTCAAGCGCGCGCTTGTAGTGAAAATGGATGTCCGCGATGACGGGAATGCGCGCCGCCTTGGCGATCTTGCCGAAAGCGGCCGTGCTTTCCACATCGGGGCAGGACACACGGATAAGATCCGCCCCGGCGTCCTCGCAGCGGCGGATCTGGTCGATCGTCGCCACCGCGTCGGATGTGGGCGTGTTGGTCATGGTCTGGACCGTGATCGGGGCATCGCCCCCGACAGGTACGCTGCCCACCATGATCTGGCGGCTCTTGCGGCGCACGATCGTGCGCCATGGACGGATTTCGCTCATGGCAACGGCTTATACCTGCTGCACAGGCATAGCGCCACCCGGCACGAAAGACCGTCAGAGTTTGCAGGCAAAAAGAAATTCGGGATCGCAGTGATTGCCCACCCAGAATTCGATATCGGCGATCTTTTCAAAGCCGAAACGATGGTAGAAGCGCTGTGCCCCGGGGTTGTCGCTATAGACGGTCAGTTGCATCTCGTCTGCACCACGATCGCGGGCGACCGCGAGTGCCCAATCCATCAACCGGCGGCCCAGGCCCCCGCCGATGCGGTCGGGATCGGTATAGAGCTGTTTCAGCTCGATCGGCCGCTGCGGATTGCTGAACTGGCGGGGCAGCGTGCTGTCGAGCACCAGTTTGCAGAACGCAATCAGGCGCCCGTCTTCTTCGATCACCGCCACGCGCATGCCCGGATCGACGATCTGGCGCGCGGTGACCGCGTCGCTATGCGCCTCGGCCAGGAACGCGGCAAAGTCCTCGGGCGCGTAGAGATGCGCGAACTTGGCGGAAAGGGCGCGATGGGCCAGGGCGGCGAGCGGCACTGCGTCTTCGGGACGGGCAAGGCGCAGGATGGTCATGCCGGGTCAATAGGGTCGGCGGGCGGAAATTTCTACCACCGGTTGCCGGCGGCCAGGGCGCGCCGTTCGGCCGCGGTACTGACCCGGCCCAGCACCGCATTGCGATGGGGAAAGCGCCCGAATCGCATGACCATGCGCGCATGGGCCACGGCGAAACGGCGAACCTCGCTGCTGCCAAGCGCGGTAAAGCGCCGCAGGCTCTCACGCTGATCGGCACGGTGTTCGCTGTGCATCAGCGGCAGCAGAAGGAATTGGCGCGCTTGGGTATCGAGCCCCCGGTCCCAGCCGCGCCGCAGCGCAAGCCGCGCCAGGGCAACTGCACGGACATCATGGGCAAAAGCCCGCGCCGTGCCCCGGAACATGTTGCGTGGTACCTGGTCGAACAGCAGGACGGCGGCTCGCAGCGTGTCACGGTCTCTGGCCAGGCTGCTCACGGGCCGGGCCGCCAGCGCCGCCAGCCAGCGCCCGTAACGCGCTGCCAGCAAGGCATCGAGCGCGGGATCGACGGCAAAGCGTGCCTTCGGCGAAAGCCGGTGGAACCAGAGATGCAAAAGATCCTGCGCCCAGACGCGTGGCGTGCCCACTGTGCTGCCGTTCAGCCGGCCTGAGCTGCCTTGTTCGGCCGGGTATACGGCACGAACTGATCGAGGCCGACGAAGCCGCGCCAGAACCCGCTGACCCTGTCGTGCAGTTGCACCGTATCGATCGCGCAAAGCTGCGCATTGGGCAGTCGGGTCACCAGCACATCGTCGCTGCGCAGCCATTCCGCCCCGGTGCGCGGCTTCTGCACGTATAGCGTGTTGCCGGCATCATAAACGATCGCGGTCTTGTCATAGACTTGCGAGCTGGAAACCCTGGGCAGGCTGATGCAGTTCACCGGCTTGCCCGGCACGCGACCGTCAAGGCGCTTGTCCAGTTGTTCCTGCGGGGTCGGCTTCGATTTGGCCTGGGCCATGGTTCCAGCCAGCATCATGCCGCCAAGGGCGAGCGAAACAGCCAGCACTTCAGCCTGCTTCATCATGATTTGCCTCTTTTCCTGGATACGACGTCTCCTGTATGCGACGTCGACCGCACGCAGCGATACGGCCTTCGGTCTGAACTGCGCCTGAAAGGTGGCGTCAGGCCGTTCCCCCGACCGTCAATCCATCGACCAGCACGCTGGGTTGCCCTACCCCCGCCGGCACGCTCTGCCCGGCTTTGCCGCACACGCCGATGCCTTCGTCCAGCGCGAAATCGTTGCCAATGCAGGTCACGCGGGTCAGCACCGTGGGGCCGTCGCCGATCAGAGTGGCGCCCTTGACCGGATCGCCCAGCTTGCCATCCTTGACGCGATAGGCTTCGGTGCAGGTGAACACGAACTTGCCGCTGGTAATGTCGACCTGCCCGCCGCCAAACGATTTGGCGAAGATGCCGTCCTTGATCCGCGACAACAGCTCGGCCGGATCGTCGTTGCCGCCACGCATGAAAGTATTGGTCATCCGCGGCAGAGGCGCGTGGGCATAGCTTTCGCGGCGGCCGTTGCCGGTGGGGGCAACGCCCATCAGCCGGGCATTGAGCCGGTCATGGATATAACCTTTCAGAATGCCGTCCTCGATCAGCACGTTTTCCTGAGTTGGCGTGCCTTCGTCGTCGATGGAAAGGGAACCGCGCCGCCCCTGTCCCCCTGTATCCAGCAGGGTGCCGTCGTCCACCACGGTTACGCCCGGCGCCGCCACGCGCTGGCCGATGCGGCCGGAAAAGGCGCTGGTGCCCTTGCGGTTGAAATCACCTTCCAGCCCGTGGCCCACTGCCTCGTGCAGCAGGACGCCAGGCCAGCCGGGGCCGACCAGCACGGTCATCTCGCCTGCCGGAGCGGCCACCGCCGCAAGATTGGTCAGCGCCTGGTGCAGCGCCTGGTCGATGCCTCGGTTCCAGGTTTCAGGCCGGAACAGATCATCGTAAAGCCGCCGCCCCCCGATGCCGAACGAGCCGGTTTCGCGCCGTCCGTTCTCCTCGACCACCACTGCCACGTTGAGCCGCACGAGCGGGCGCACGTCATGCGCGACAAAACCGTCGGCCCGTACCACTTCAACGATCGACCACGACGCGACAAGCGAGGCGGATACCTGCACCACCCGCGGATCGCGGGCGCGCGCGGCAGAATCGATCTGTTCCAGAAGGCGCACCTTGGCCTCGAACGGCACGCCATCGAGCGGCGAGGCATCGGTATAAAGATGACGGTTGTTGCGCCGTGGAGGTGGCGCGGCACGGCTCTTGGCCGGATCGAGCAACTTGAGCGTTTCTCCCGCGCGGGCAATGGCGGCGGCGGAAATCTCGTTAGCATGGGCAAACCCGGTCATTTCGCCCGAAACGCCGCGCAGGCCAAAACCGGCGTCACGCGAATAGTCGGCAGTCTTGAGGCGGCCGTCATCGAAGCCGAAACTCTCGCTCGCCACGAATTGCAGGAAAAGCTCGCCATCGTCGCAAGCCCCGAGAGCCGTGCGAACGAGGCGTTGCGCGTCATCGGGCGTCAGCAGGCCGGGGCGATAAAGCAGCGAGCGGGTGTCGGTGGAAGGCGTCATCGCACCGATATAGGCACCCACCGGCCCGCGCGCCAGCCAATGCGGAAACCGGACTGTCAGGCGGCCTGGTTCTTCGGGCAGCCCTATTCTTCAGGCGGCCTGGTTCTCGCCAGTGCCGGCCGAGATATCGGCCGGGCCACCCTTGAGCACGAAGCGCTTGTCGCAATAGCCGCACTCGGCATAGCCCCGTTCGTCGATTTCCATCCACACGCGTGGATGGCCGAGCGCCGAAGGCTTGAAAGCGCCGGTAGTGCGAATGCCGGTCGACCCGTCGCAGCTCACGCGGGTGGCATCGGTGAAGATCGTTTCGGGTGGCTGGATCATGCCCGCCGCCTAGCAAATGCGACCGCACCGCACAATTGCCGTTTTGCCGATTGAAGCCTTTACCTGGCCCGCAACTGGGGGCAGGAAGCGGGCCATGAATACGCCTGCCGCCTTGCGCGAAACCGCCGCTCCCCCCGCCATTCGCATCCGCGATCTGGTCAAGCGTTATGCCGCTGCCGGCAAGGCGCCGGCCAAGCTTGCGCTCGAAGGGGTCAGCTTCGATGTGCCGCGCGGGGAAATCTTCGGCCTGCTCGGCCCCAATGGCGCGGGCAAATCCACGCTGATCAATACCCTGGCTGGCCTGGTGCTGAAAACCTCGGGCACGGTGGAAATCTGGGGGCACGACATCGATGCCGATCGGCGCAATGCCAAGGCCGCGATCGGCATCGTACCGCAGGAAATCGTGTTCGATCCGTTTTTCACCCCGATCGAGGTCCTCGATATTCAGGCCGGGCTTTATGGCGTGCCCAGGCATCTGCGCCGCTCGATGGAACTGCTGCGCGCGGTTCATCTGGCCGACAAGGCCAAGGCCTATTCCCGTTCGCTTTCAGGCGGCATGAAACGCCGTCTGCTGATCGCCAAAGCCATGGTCCACACGCCGCCCGTGCTGGTGCTGGACGAGCCGACTGCCGGGGTGGACGTGGAATTGCGGCGCCAGCTGTGGGAACTGGTGAGCGAACTCAACGCCGGCGGCGTTACCGTGGTGCTCACCACCCATTACCTCGAAGAGGCGGAACAACTGTGCGACCGCATCGCCATCATCAACCATGGGCGGCTGATCGCCAACAAGCCGACGCGCGAACTGGTGGGCATGGCGCGCGAAAAGGTCGTGGTGCTGACGCTCGACCGGCCGCTGGAACAGGCGCCGCAGCACCCTGCCTTCGTCCGGTCCATCCTTAACGAAAGACAGGTCGAGATCACCTATGACAAGGATCGCAGCAATGCGGGCGAAGTGTTAAGCCTGATCCAAACCCTGGGTGTCGACATTCTCGATGTATCGACCCGCGAAGCCGATCTCGAAGACGTGTTCGTGAGCCTGACAGCCTCGGCCTGAAACAGCGCTGGGTCCTGGACGGCAACATTCCGAAAGGAAAAGGGCGCGGTCTTTTGCGACCGCGCCCGTCCGTGTTTCCATCCGATCCCGTCAGTTCAAATTAATTTTCTGTTTTAGCTGCTTTTTTCAGCTGCAACCGCGATACGGCGCAGACGCCATCCGCCGCCATGGAGGCGGTAGACCGGCCGGCCGCAATGGATGCATTCGGCATGGTAGTTAAGGCCGTCCCAAGTGACTTTGTCACGCTGGGGGCGATGGCGGTTGAACAGGCACAGAAAACGACCGAACATCATTTCATCCCCCGACTCCCTCGTTCGCGTACGAGACAGATCAATTTAACAATCTGTAGATCAAATCTGAAGAGGAATCAGCTATCGTCATATAACTTAAGTTATGCCTCTGTGGGCGGAACGCCCCCTTGCCCAAGCCGGCCGATTGCCAAATGGCTTTTCAAACGGCAGCCGCCCGGGCAAAGAGACCCGCGTGAAGATTCCGCCTCTTTTTCGCAGGACCCGGCCATGAGCGGGCAGGATGTGGTTATCGTCGGCTCGGGTGCCGCAGGCCTTACGGCGGCGCTGGTTCTGGCCGAGCGCTGCCGGGTGCTGGTCCTGGCCAAAGGCCGCCTCGACGGTGGATCCACGGCCTGGGCGCAGGGGGGCATTGCCGCCGTGCTCGACGAAGGCGACACGTTCGAAGATCACGTGCGCGATACGATGATCGCGGGGTGCGGCCTCAATCGCCGGGAAACGGTGGAACATGTCGTCGAGCATGCGCCCGAGGCGATCGCCCGGCTGGCCCAGATCGGGGTGCCGTTCAACGAAGACGCCGGCAGCCTGCATCTGACGCGCGAAGGCGGCCATTCGCATCGGCGCATCGTGCATGTGGACGATGCCACGGGCGCTGCCGTGCAAAATGCGCTGATCCGTGCCGCGATGGCGCATCCCAACATCACTTTGAAGCCCGATATGGTGGCGATCGACCTGGTTACCGACCGCCATCGTTCCCACCCCAAAGGCGATCGGCGGGTATGGGGCGTCTATGCGCTCAATGCCGCGACCGGCAAGGTGGAGTGCCTGACGGCGCGGGCCACGATCCTGGCCACCGGCGGTGCCGGGCGCACCTATCTGTTCAGCACCGCTCCGCGCGGCGCCACTGGCGACGGCATCGCCATGGCCTGGCGCGCGGGCTGCCGCATTTCCAACATGGAATTCATGCAATTCCACCCCACGTGCCTTTACAATCTCGAGGTCAAGAACTTCCTGATCACCGAGGCGGTGCGCGGCGAAGGCGGCCATCTGAAAATCCCCCCGGGTTTTCCTGGTGGAGGCAAGCGCTTCATGCCGCGCTTCGACCCGCGCGAAGAACTGGCCCCGCGCGATGTGGTGGCCCGCGCGATCGACCACGAGATCAAGCGGCTGGGGCTCGATTACGTCCATCTCGACATCAGCCATCAGGATCCCGAGTTCGTCCGCGGCCACTTTCCCAACATCTACGAGCGACTGCTGGGGCTCGGCATCGACATGACGCGCGAGCCGATCCCGGTGGTGCCGGCGCAGCATTATACCTGTGGCGGCGTGCTGGTGGATCTGGCCGGGCGCACCGATCTGGCCGGGCTCTATGCGGTGGGCGAATGTTCCGAAAGCGGGCTGCACGGCGCCAATCGCCTGGCTTCGAACAGCCTGCTCGAATGCTTCGTCTTCGGCGACGCCGCCGCGCGCAACATTATCGATCGCTGGGACGCGTTTTCCCTGCCGCCCGCCGTGCGCGTGTGGGACGAAAGCCGCGTATCGGATTCCGACGAGGACGTGGTGATCAAGCAGAACTGGACCGAACTGCGCCGGTTCATGTGGAATTACGTAGGCATCGTGCGAACCAACAAGCGGCTGGAACGCGCCGCTCACCGCATCGCCATGCTCAAAAGCGAAATCCACGAATATTACGGCAACGTGCGCGTCACGGCCGATCTGATCGAGTTGCGCAATCTGCTCGAAGCGGCGGATCTTATCGTGCAGAGCGCCAGGGCGCGCCGCGAGAGCCGTGGGCTGCACTACAACCAGGATTTTCCGCAGGCCCAGCCGGCTGCGCGCGAAACGATCCTGGTCCCGGACTAAGCTTGAAGCGACTAGGCTCGAAGCGGCTAGGCTCGAAGCGGCGCCACCGGCTTACCAGACATGCCGGCCAAGGAAGATCAGCAGCATCGCGCCCACGGTCGAGGCCAGGCACCCAGCGCGGTCGAACCCGTCGCGCACACTGCCACGGCCGGCCAGGCTCGCCGCGAAGCCTGCCACCAATGCCCCGCCGATGCCAAGAAGGATCGTCCGCATCAGCCCCATTTCCACGGCCCCGGGATAGAAAAACCGGGCAGCGATGCCTACCATCAAGCCCAACAACAGCATCGAGAAAACATAGCCCATGACCAGAATTCCTTGATTTCGCGCCAGCAGCGCAGCCCCCGCGCGGCGTGTCGAACAACCGGGGATATCGCGCCAACCGTGGCTGGACATTTCGTTGTCCACAGCAAAGCCGGCAAGGGCAAAAAAATCCATGCCGCGGCACTTTGCCTCTTGAACCCATGGAAACCTCGCGCGTCGCTGCGCTGCAACGTGGCGTTTTAGCGACGAAGCGAATCGTGCTTGCGACGAATCGCATGCCTCCTACCGCAATGCCCCACTTGCCTGCCACTCGCGGTTCAAGCACTATGGGTTGTGGTCGCGTTGACCGGGGGCAACCAAACCTAGTTATCGTCAAGCGGTACCCATATCGGGTCGCGCGCCGTTCGATATCGAGCGGACCCTTTGACGTTGCTGGCGTTTTTGGTGTCGCGACTGGCACGATGATCGAACAGGGCGGGATTTTGTTCCCTTTCTGTTTCGTTGATGGCAAGCTGGGGAACGAGCGTGAATTTCAGGACCGGGGAACTGAGCGATGGGACGGCGTTGATGGCGCAGGACGAACTGGGACTGGAAGGTGGGCTGGCCACACTTGCAGCAAGGACGCAGGACATGCAGGCAGACGACAAGCACAATGCGGATGCTGCTGCGGACCCGGTGACGGCCCCGCCGGGAGCCCCTTTCGCAGCCGTTGCCACGGCGATTGCAGCGGATGCGGCGCGCGCGGCCGCGGTCAAGGCCCCGCTCGATTCCAAGTCAGTCAACCCGCGCCGCTTTGCCATCGTCACCGATGCGGCCCGTGATGCCAAGCTGACCGCGTTCGGCAAGGAAACGCTCGACGATCGCTATCTGCTGCCCGGCGAATCCTATCAGGATCTGTTTGCGCGCGTGGCCGATGCCTATGCCGATGATAAGGATCACGCCCAGCGGCTTTACGATTACATTTCCAACCTGTGGTTCATGCCGGCAACGCCGGTGCTGTCGAACGGGGGCACTGGCCGGGGCCTGCCCATTTCGTGCTATCTCAATTCGGTGGAAGACAGCCTCGAGGGCATCGTCAAGACCTGGAACGAGAACGTGTGGCTCGCCTCGCGCGGGGGCGGCATCGGCACCTACTGGGGCAACGTGCGGGGAATCGGCGAGAACGTCGGCCTCAACGGCAAGACCAGCGGCATCATCCCGTTCGTGCGCGTGATGGACAGCCTGACGCTGGCGATCAGCCAGGGTTCGCTGCGCCGCGGCTCGGCCGCCTGCTATCTCGATATTTCGCATCCCGAAATCGAGGAATTTCTCGAAATCCGCAAATCGTCGGGCGATTTCAACCGCAAGGCACTCAACCTGCACCACGGCGTACTGTTGTCCGACGCGTTCATGGAAGCCGTGCGCGACGGCACCGAATTCACCCTGCGGAGCCCCAAGGACAATTCGGTGCGCGGCAAGGTCGATGCCCGCTCGCTGTTCCAGAAACTGGTGGAAGTGCGTCTGGCCACGGGCGAGCCCTATATCGTCTTTTCCGACACGGTGAACCGCATGATGCCCCGGCATCATCGCGATCTGGGCCTCAAGGTTTCCACCTCGAACCTCTGTTCGGAAATCACGTTGCCGACGGGCATCGATCACCTCGGCAACGATCGCACGGCAGTGTGCTGCCTTTCCTCGCTGAACCTGGAAACCTGGGACGAATGGCAGGGCGACAAGCATTTTGTCGAGGACGTGCTGCGCTTCCTCGACAACGTGCTGCAGGATTTCATCGATCGCGCCCCTGACGAGATGGCCCGCGCCAAGTATTCCGCCGCACGCGAGCGTTCGGTCGGCATGGGGGTGATGGGCTTCCATTCATTCCTGCAGAAGAAGGGCATCGGGTTCGAATCCGCCATGGCCAAGGCGTGGAACCTCAAGATGTTCCGCCACATCGCCGCCAAAGCCGACGAAGCCTCGCTGCTGCTGGCCCAGGAACGCGGCCCCTGCCCCGATGCGGCCGACATGGGCGTGATGCAGCGTTTTTCGTGCAAGATGGCGATTGCCCCCACGGCATCGATCTCGATCATCTGCGGCGGCACGTCAGCCTGCATCGAACCGATTCCGGCCAACATCTATACGCACAAGACACTATCCGGCTCGTTCGTGGTCAAGAATCCCTATCTGGAAAAACTGCTGCGCGAGAAAGCCAAGGATTCCACCAACGTGTGGAATTCGATTCTGGAGCGGGGCGGTTCCGTCCAGCATCTGGAGTTCCTGTCGGCCGACGAGAAGGCGGTGTTCAAGACCAGCTTCGAAATCGACCAGCGCTGGCTGCTCGAATTTGCGGCAGACCGGACGCCCTATATCGATCAGGCACAGTCACTGAACCTCTACATCCCTGCCGACGTCGACAAGTGGGATCTGCTGATGCTGCACTTCCAGGCCTGGGAGAAGGGTATCAAGTCGCTCTATTACCTGCGTTCCAAATCGGTCCAGCGAGCCGGTTTCGCCGGCGGGGTGGAAGCGGACAACACCGCCGAGGCGCGGCGCATCGAACTGGACGTGAAGCAGACCGATTACGAGGAATGCCTGGCCTGCCAGTAACCGTGGGCATCGGATGTCGCGCCGAACCCTTTCGGTGGACATCCAGTGGCCGCATCGCCATGGGCACCGCCCGGCCCATTCGTTTCGCCCTTTTGCCAGCGTAGCCCCCATGCCGGACCGGACCACCTGCCTGATCATGTTACATATGGCGACATTTCGCGCCTTGCCCCCGGGGGCGGGGCAGCGGCACAACGGCGCCCGGCCTCGCCCGGCCGGCGTCGATGTCGGCCCGGAGGCCTGCACGGACGGCGGCATGGGGCGCATCAGCCATAGGGGATCGACCAATGCGCAAGTGGCATCGCTGGATTTCGGTGTTTTTCGGAATTTTCCTGTTGTGGATCGCCGTGACCGGCACGCTCAGCCAGATCGTGCCGCTGCTCAGCGGTGGCGAACGCAAGGCGCCCCCGGGCAAGGAAGCGCTCATGGCCGGTCCGCCGCCCGTACCGGCCTTCGTCTGTCCGGCGAACTACATATGCCGGCCCAAGCCGACCGGCGGCCGGTCGGTCGTCGGCCTGCTGCATCACCTGCATTCGGGGGAAAGCTTTGGCCCGGTGGGCGTGGCGATCAGCACGCTATCGGGCTTCGCCATGATTTTCTTCGGCGTTTCGGGCCTCTGGATGTATGTTCAGATGTGGCGCAACCGCAAGAATCGCGGCCTGAAGCCGGGCTGGTTCTGGGACTGAGTGTCAGGTTCCCGGTCCGCGCCGCGGTTGGGGCGGCCGTGGACGGAAAAAGCGTCCCGCAACGTACGACGTGGAGCGGGACGCCTTCCGGTCGCCAGGGACGACCTGGCCGCGAAGGGGACGCGGCTTTGCGGGAAACCGTGATCGGGACGGGGCGTGATGCGCTATTGCTCCCCTTCCTCTTCTTCGAACGTGATAGCGACATCGGCATTGGCCGAAAGGCGCACGATGTCATCCTCCACACCCGCCACAAGGCCCAGCGAAATGTAGTGATGGTGCCCGGCATGGGCGCCGCTTTCGGCCCTGGTCAGCTTGATGTGGTGCCCGTCGACATGATCGACCGTGCCCACCGGGGCACCGTCGGCGCCGATGACGGCCATGTGTTCGCGAATCTGGCTTGCGACGGGATTGCTGTCGTTGCCGGTCATGCCCAGCCTCCTCGATTGTCTGGCAAGGGAAACGCGGGTGTCTTTCGCCCGGATGCCCTTTTCCGAACAATGCCGCGCCGGGCGGGCCGTTCCCGTGTTCCGCACCTGCTCTTTCTGCCGGGTCGACCGGCACCGCCCGGCCCCGATACCGCCGTCGCTTCCCAGACCTTTCCCGCCGCTTGAAGCCTCCTATATCAGCCGATCCAACAGGACAGCCGCCATGCCTCTTCTCGAAGCCCGCAAAACCTACAAGCCCTTTGAATATCCCTGGGCCTACGAGTACTGGAAGCGCCAGCAACAGATCCACTGGATGCCCGAGGAAGTGCCGCTGGGCGAGGATTGCCGCGACTGGGCCCAGAAACTGTCGGACCACGAACGCAATTTGCTGACGCAGATCTTCCGCTTTTTCACCCAGGCCGACGTGGAAGTACAGGATTGCTATCACGAAAAGTATGGCCGGGTGTTCAAGCCCACCGAAGTGAAAATGATGCTGGCCTCGTTCTCCAACATGGAAACGATCCACATCGCCGCCTATTCGCACCTGCTCGACACGATCGGCATGCCCGAAAGCGAATACGGCATGTTCCTCGAATATGCCGAAATGCGCGACAAGCATGATTACATGCAGCAGTTTGGCGTGGAGAACGACGAGGATATCGCCCGCACGCTGGCCATGTTCGGCGGCTTTACCGAAGGGCTGCAACTGTTCGCTTCGTTCGCGATGCTGATGAATTTCCCGCGCTTCAACAAGATGAAAGGCATGGGCCAGATCGTAAGCTGGTCGGTGCGCGACGAATCGCTGCATTGCGAGGGCATAACGCGGCTGTTCAAGGAATTCTGTGCCGAGCGCCATTGCCTGACCAAGGCCGTGAAGGAAGATATTCTCGATTGCTGCCAGAAGACCGTGCGGCTCGAAGACGCCTTTATCGATCTGGCATTCGAACAAGGCCCGGTGCCGGGAATGAGCCCCAAGGAAATCAAGCGGTACATCCGCTACATCGCCGACTGGCGGCTGGGCCAGCTGGGCTTTGACCCGATCTACATGATCGAGGAACACCCCCTGCCCTGGCTTGCCCCGCTGCTCAACGGGGTAGAGCATGCCAACTTCTTCGAAACCCGCGCCACCGAATATTCCAAGGCCGCCACGCGCGGCAACTGGAACGACGTGTGGTCCAATTTCGACAACCGCCGCATGGCCAAGGCCGCCAATACCACGGCCGAACCGGCCGAGGCGGACGTGGACATGTTCGGCGCCGCCGGCATCGCCGCCGAGTAACGCCTGGCGTGCCGGTTCATGGCGGGGGAGTGGATAGGCTTCCCCGCCCCGGCTTCAATCGCGGTCCTGATCAGCGGCGGTTGCTGGCGAAACGCACGGCCGGCGCCGCCCCGGGCCGGCCGGTGACCGGGCTGTCGAGCACGATGCACGCACCGCCCTTGGCCTTGACCGAGCCGCACAGCGACCGCGCCGGATCGGCGCTGGCAAAGCCCGCGGCCTGGGTACGCCAGAATTGCTTGCCGTTGACCGTTGCCGGGGTGATGACCAGGCGGTAGCTCTTGAGCGCGGGGTTCATCGCCAGATAGTGGCGCCAGGCGCGGTGTGCGCCTTCCTGGGTGGAGAAGGCGCCAAGCTGTACCAGATGCGTGCCAGCGGGCCGTGCGTCGGGGCGCGCAGCCAGGCTGGCAGCGCGGACTTGAGCGGCGCGGGCCACCAGGGCGGGCGCACGGTCCGCCTTGGCGGGCTTGCGCAGAAGCAGCGGAGCGGGGACCGCGGCAATGCCGGCACGCGGCGCCGGTGCCAGGGCCGGAGAAGATCCGGCCGGCGCCGTGGCGCCAGCGGCGGCAGATGGGGGCATGTCGATCGCCGCCAGCTTTTCCACAGAGGATGCGGCGCTGGCATCGGCCATTTGCGGTTGCGCAGCGCCATTGTCGATGGCGGGCAGTTCCTGCGCAGCGAATTGGGCCAGCATGGGTGCGGCGCCGGCCTGGGCGGTAGCTGCTTCGACCGCCTGCTCAACCGGCTTGCCGGCCGTGCCGGGCGCGGGGGAATTGACCAAGGCCAACGCAATGGGCTGGCCTTCGTCGTCCATGCGCACCGGCACGCCCAGCACGCTGGCCACGCGCAGGCGCATGTTGCCCGGATCGCTCAATTGCGCCCACTGCGCCATGCGACCGGGAACCTGGTCGGCCGGAACATCTTGCGCCGCCATTTCGCGCGCTTCGCGCCAATGGCCAGCCATGGCCAGGGCATAGGCCAGGTTCTGGCGCAGCTTGGGCGTGTCGTCACCGGCGCGCACCGCGTTGCTCAACAGAGCCACCGCCTGATCGGCCTGGCCGGCAAGGGCGAGGGCAAGCCCGTAATCGGCCACCGGAATCTGCTGGCGATGGGCAACCAGCGTATCGAGAGCGACATCGCCGTGGCCCAGCGCAATATCGGTCAATGCCAGGCTCAACGCCACTTTGCCGTCATCCAGGCCAAGTTCCATGGCATCGTCATAGGCCTGGCGCGCGGCCAGGAAGCGGCCCGCGCGCATATAAGCACTGCCAAGCAGCATGCGATAGCCGGGGTTGCGCGGATCGGCGAGCACGGCCTGTTCGGCCAGCGCAACCGCCTTGACGGCTTCCCCGCCATTCAGTTTCGCCTGTGCACGGGAAGCTGTCTGGCCAGGATGAGACGTGCCCTGGGCACACCCGGAAACGAGGCCGGCGGCAAGCGCCGTAGTGGCAAGCATGCGGAACATCTGGTGCGCGATCATGATATTTCCCGGCATGAGATCAGCGTGGCCGCCGCTTGGCAGCGGGGTGCGCGTGGGGCGAGAGGGCGGATTGGGCAAGTTCGGCAAGCACGTCTTCCAGGCCGGGCGTGGCATCGACCAGGCGATCCAGGGCTTCGACCAGCAAGGCCTGGGCGCTGCGCTGTTCGGCGGTGCAGCAGGCGCGCAACAGGGCGTGGCGGCGCGGATCGAGCCGCAAGGTGAAAGCCACTTTCCGGCCCGGCAGCTGCTCCACATCCTGCGTGGCACGGCGATTGGCGGCAACCTTGCGCTCCATCAGCGCCGGAAGCTGAACGATCTGGCGCAGCACTTCGGGGCGGCGTTCATCTTCCCCGGCTTCCTCAAGAGCCACAACTTCGGCAAGCGGCAGGGCATCGGCCAGCGGCGGCAGGGCGGCCGGCGGCGGCAGGGCGGCCGGCGCCGGATCGGCCTGAGCATCTCCGGTCCTGGCCCAATCGAGCGAGACATGGCCGCGCATGGCCGGGCGCGCCGTGCCCTTGCGCGCCAGCAACGATGCGGTGAGCGAGGCAAGAGGCTTGGCTTCCGGGCTGGGCATAAGCGGTTCCCTTGCGCTCACGAGCCGATCACGCGACGGCCGAAGTTACCCACCGGGCGCGGCGCAACGCCGCCAAGCGCGCTGACCGGCGCCATGACGGCCTGCC
This sequence comes from Novosphingobium sp. DS6-6, assembly GCF_057784975.1. NCBI lineage: Bacteria > Pseudomonadati > Pseudomonadota > Alphaproteobacteria > Sphingomonadales > Sphingomonadaceae > Novosphingobium > Novosphingobium sp. DS6-6. The sequence goes on from NZ_JBYNTS010000006.1 coordinate 57,906, forward strand.
CCTGCTGCGGCACGGCAAACACGGTGCGGCGAAAGTTCTTTTCGAGCCGTTCGGATATATAGCTCCACAGCTGGGCGATTTCGGCGGCGGACTTGCCGGCGGGATCGACTTCCATGACGGTGCGCCCGTCGATCATCGACGCGGCGAAATCGGTGCGGTGGTGCATCGTGACCGGCGCCACGGTACCATGCTGGGAAAGCGCGACGATCGCTTCGGCCGTGATGCGCGCCTTGGGCGTGGCGCCGTTGACCGCAAAGATCAGCGGCTTGCCGGCGCGCTCGCACAGATCGACCGTGGCCCCCACCGCGCGCAGATCATGGGGCGATGGCCGGGTCGGCACCACGATCAGTTCGGCAAGCGCGATGACCGACTGGATCGCCATGGTGATCGCGGGCGGTGTATCGATCACCGCCAGCTTGAAACCCTGCTGACGCAGCAGTTGCAGATCCTGGGCCAGACGGCCCACGGTGGTTTGCGCAAAGGCGGGAAAATCGGCTTCGCGCTCGTTCCACCAATCGGCGAGGGAACCTTGCGGGTCGATATCGATCAGCACCACCGGTCCGGCACCGGCACGCTGCGCCTGCACGGCGAGGTGGCCGGACAACGTGGTCTTGCCCGATCCGCCTTTCTGCGAAGCCAAGGCCAATACGCGCAAGATGTCCCCCTGAAACTGCAGTGCGATCAGATGAGGGGGATTCGCAGATTGCGCTGAAATTTTGGTTAACACTCCAGCCGTGAAGGTGCTGGTTGCGCCACGCCCTGCATGGCCGCCGAACCGGTGCCCGGAATATGCGCTGCCGCGCATGCGGCCACGCCGGCGGTGACGAGACGGGAAAAGTTGTTTACCATTTCCGCGCAAGTGCTTTGCGAAATCATCGGTTCAACCAACGGCAAGAGATTCGTTTCGCCATGACAGCCCCGCGAACCACGACAGGCATGCGAACCACGACAGGCACCATCCGGGCCATGGCCGCGCTTGCCGCGATGGCCGCACTGCTTCCCGCCGTGGCACGGGCCGATGTCCGCGACGGGGTGAACGCATGGTCACGCGGGGACTATGCCGCCGCTGTCCAGCAATGGCAGGGACCAGCGGCCAGCGGCGATGCCGATGCGCAATTCAACATGGGCCAGGCGGCCAAGCTGGGGCGTGGGATGCCCAGGGACATGGCCAGAGCCGAAGACTGGTTTCACAAGGCCGCGCGCCAGGGCCACGCCCGCGCGGCCGACAACTATGGCATCCTCCTGTTCCAGACGGGACGCCAGACGCAAGCGGTGCCATGGCTGAAAGCCTCGGCCGATCGCGGTGAACCGCGCGCGATGTACGTTCTGGGCGTGGCCGCATTCAACGGCGATTTCCAGCCCAAGGATTGGGTGCGCGCCTATGCCCTGATGACGCGAGCGGCCGCCGTGGGCCTGCCCCAGGCAATCGACAGCCTGCGCATGATGAACGAAGTGATCCCCCTGCAACAGCGCCAGATGGGCGCCTCGCTCGCCAGCGAACTGGAAACGCGCACCAGCGATCAGCGTTCGCGCGAACTGGCCGCTGCCGAACTTGGCGTTGCGACGCCCGCACCCGAAGCGCCGTCCGGCGCGCCCGTTGCGGCCACCGCGGCACGCTTGCCGGGGATCCCCGCGACCCGGCCCGGCCCGGCGCCGCTCACGCCGGTAGATCTGCCGCCGTCGCAGGCCATGGCAGCCACGGACGGCGACGACCGGGTCATGGCCGGAGCAAGCTATGCCAATCCGGTGGAAGTGCCGCGGCCTCGCATGGCCGCGCCCGCTGCGGCGCAGCCTGCCCGGCCCAGGCTGGCCGCCGTGCCCCAGCCCGTCCCTCCCGCAAAGGCACTGTCCGGCGTGCAGCCGCCGAAAGAGATCGTGCGGGCCGCAACGGGCGCCTGGCGCCTGCAACTGGGCGCCTTTGCGCAAAAGGGCAATGCCGATGGCTTGTGGGCGCGCGTGCGCGGGCGGCCGGAAATGGCCGGGCACCCACGCATCGATCTGACGCAGGGCAGCGTCACCCGCGTTCTGGCGGGCGGCTTTGCCAACCAGGCCGAGGCCGCCCGTGCCTGTGCCGCATTGAAAAGCGCGGGCGTGGATTGCATTCCGCTCAGGCCCTAGACGGCTTTGACCCAGCCGATTAGAGGCCCAGGCCGATCGGGAGTCACGCAAAATTGGGCTTTGCGCCCTCGCCGTGCCGGGTGCATGGCGGCGGGCATGAACATGGGTGACGTTCCCGTTCCCACGGGTGGGCAACCCCCGCCGCCACGCATTGCAGCGCTGGATTTCCTGCGCGGGCTGGCGGTGCTGGGTATACTGGCGATCAACGTCACCGGCTTCTGGGGGCCCCAACTGGCCAGCCTCAGCCCGGCGCTGCCGCAGCCGGACGGGGCAGGCCTGGCCTGGTTCGTGGCCAGCTTCGTGCTGTTCGACGGCAAGATGCGCGGCCTGTTCACGCTGCTGTTCGGGGCCAGCATGGTGCTGTTCGCGCAAAGCGTGCAGCGCCGGGGCCTTTCGCCCGATGCCGTGCAGGCGCGGCGCCTGCTGTGGCTGCTGCTGTTCGGCTATCTGCACTATGCGCTGCTGTGGTGGGGCGATATCCTGTTTGCCTATGCCCTGTGCGGCTTGCTGGCGATGCCGCTGCGGCGCCTCGACCCGGTGCCGCTGCTGGCCATCGCGCTGCCGGTTTTCGTGCTTGCGCATGCGCTTGACGGGCTGGCGGCGCTGCCGGCGATCGCCGTTGAACAGCGGGCCCTGGCCGGGATCGGCACGCCGGCCGACCGGGCCGCGATGGCCGATATCGCTGCCCGCATCGGCCAGTCGCTTGCCGCAGATGGTAAGGTGCTGCGTGCCGGCTGGGGCGAGGCCGTGGCGCTGCGCACCCTAGGCACACCCGCTTTCCCGCTGACGGCCACGCTCAACACGTTCAGCGAAACTTTTCCGCTGATGCTGATTGGCATGGCCTTGCTGAAAAATGGCTTTTTCACCGCGCGCTGGCCTCGCCGCGCCATGGTGGCCACGGCCATCGCCGGAATCGGCGTGGGCGGAGCAGCCACCGCCGCGCTGGCCTGGTGGGCGGATCGTGCCGGATGGCCGCCGCAACTGACCTTCGCCGTCACTACCGACCTTGTTGCGCTGCCACGCCTGGCCATGACTCTGGGCTATGCCGCGGCGCTGTTGCTGGCCTGGCCCGCACTGGCGCTAAAAGCCGTAGCGCGGGCGCTGGTGGCTGCGGGACGCTGCGCTTTCACCAATTACATCGGCACCAGCGTGGTCATGAGCGCCTTGTTCTGCGGCTGGGGTGCCGGTCTGGGCTGGGGTGGCAACCATGCGGTGCCGCGCGCCAGCCTGCCGCTGTTCGCGGTCGGCGGCTGGATGCTGATGCTGGCCTGGCCAGGGGTCTGGCTGACCCGGTTCGGCCAGGGTCCGCTGGAATGGGGATGGCGGAGGCTGACGTTCCGGAGCGTCAGACCACCTGCGGATGGCGCGGCGTAAGGATCAGCACGCCTTCTTCCACCCGCCAGCCTTTCAGGCGGTTGAGAAAGTTCATGCCCAGCACGTTGAGGCCGCCCGTGGTGTCGCTGACCACTACGTCCATGTCGCGCGCCACGATCGAACCGAATTTCAAAGTCTCCATCCGCGCCATCTGCGCTTCCATGTCGCCATTCGCCGTGCGCATGACCACCGGCAGGCGCAAGGGATCGGGCTCTATCGCCGCAGCGTTCGCGCCTTCGGCCGATAGGGTGGTGATCGTGGCGCCGGTATCGACCATGAAACGCGTGCGCGTGCCGTTGACACTGGCCTCGATCCAGTAGTGCCCGTCGGCCGCCAGCGGCACCCGAACTTCGCCCCCGGCCACTTGCGCCTCGGGCATGCCGATGCTGGGCATGAAGCGCGCGAACGACGGGTCGAGGTGAACGAAGCGCAAGCAGGCCACGGCAAACACGCCCACCAGCACCAGATTGCCGCAAAACCGCATGAGGCGGGCGAGGGCGCCGCCGCCAAAGCCGGCAAAGACAACCAGGACCATCGCCACCAGAGCGGCCGCCAGCAAGGGCGACGGGCTGGTAAGCCACGGTGGCAGGGTACCGAGCAGATGCGCAGGATCGATCATCATGGCCTTCCTGCCACAGCCAACCTTGCCGCAAGCTGAAACATGGCGAAAAGTCCTTGCCGGGGCCTTGCGACATCGGGGGAAGCGGGGCCGTTAACGTTGCCGGCCGGCGATGTCCCCGGGCGGGACGGGGAGGATCGAACGCTTTCCCCGTGCGTGGGCAGAAGCTATCGTTACCAAGCTGTCGTCAGTGTGAAAGGACGGTTTGGCATGGCGGGCGGGCCGATGCGATGGCGCGCGTTTTTCTGGCCGGGTGGAAAAACCCCCGGCGCACGCAAGGCGCGCTGGCTGCGCCTGGGCGTGCTTGCCCTGGGCACCTGTGCCACGGGGCTGGCCATGCTGCTTGCGTTTCACGTTGGCCAGGATCTGGCGCGCAGCCTTGCCGGGGACGATGACGATGCCCCCGCCGCGCTGCCTACGGCATTGGCGCAGACGGGCGCACCCTCGGCCGTATGGGGGCCACCCTCCCCTGCTCCGGCCCCACCCGGCCCGAATACGCCCTTCGTGGTCAAATCTGTGCTGCGCATCGACGGTCCGATCCGCTTTGGTGAATTCTATTGGGACGAAAGCCGGGGCGAGCCGGGGCCGCTGGTCATCACGGTCGACCTCTCCGCCCGCGTCCTGTCGGTGTTCCGCAACGGGCACGAAATCGGCGCAACCGCGATTCTCAAGGGCTACGGCGACAAGCCCACGCCGCTGGGCGTCTTTCCCATCACTCAGAAGGATGCCACCCACGTTTCCAGCATCTATGACGCACCAATGCCGTGGATGCTGCGGCTTACCAACGATGGCGTCTCGATCCATGGATCGAAAGTGGAGAAAGGCTATGCCACCAATGGCTGCGTGGGCGTGCCGAACGAATTTGCCAAGCGCCTGTTCAAAGTGGCAAGCTTGGGCGACAAGGTCATCGTCACCGACGGCAAACGGCTGGACGTGGGCGGATCGATCAACCCGGGTGCCTAGGCGCCCCTTTCTTGCGCCAAGTGGTTCGGGCTGTCGCCCTTGAAGCATTTCCCATAGTCTGCCCTCTCCGGTCATTCTGGCTCTATGGAGGACGCCTTGCCCGATTTCCGCACCCGCGCCTCGCTGGGCCAGGACCTGATCCGCCTCGGCTTGCAAGCAGGCGACACCGTGATGGTTCATGCAGCCATGCGCCGGGTGGGGCCGCTTCTCAACGGGCCCGATACGCTGTCGCACGCCATTCTCGACGTGATCGGCCCGGACGGCACGATGCTCGTCTACACCAGTTGGGACAGCTTTCACGAGGATCTGCTGGACCATGAAAGCCGCGTTTTGCCCGAGTGGCGGGATCATCTGCCAAGGTTCGATCCGGAAACGTCACGTGCCACACGGCTGAACGGCGTGATTGCCGAATTTGTCCGGACAATGCCAGGCGCACGACGCAGCGCCAACCCTGGCGCATCGGTTGCGGCGGTTGGCAATCTGGCCGACTGGATCACCGCCGATCACCGGCTTGACTATGGCTATGGCGAAGACACGCCCTTTTCCAGGCTGGTCGCGACAGGTGGCCGCGTCCTTATGGTGGGCGCGCCGTGGGATACCATGACGCTGGTCCATCATGCCGACCATCTTGCCGACATACCCGGCAAGAAAACGGTCCGGATCGAAACGCCGTTTGCCGGGCGCGACGGCATCACATGGCGGTTCGTGGAAGAATTCGATACGACCGAACCCGTCCACGCGGCTTTGCCGGAAAACTACATCGAGCAGATCGTGACCGCCTATGTCGAAACTGGCGGCGGCCGCCAGGGCCTGATCGGTGCGGCGCCTTCGCTGTTGGTCGATGCCCGCCCTATCCTGGCCTTCGCGGTCCGCTGGCTTGAAACTCGGGTGACCGAACACCGATCCGGAAACGTCGGCATGGAGTAGGTTCCCGGGTCGATGGCAAAGCGGCGATTACACTAAGTCGAACGCGCTTCCCAGTGTGACGCGCAGCTTGTCGATCGCCTGGGCTTTCAGCTGGTGAACGCGCGGCACCGAGATTTCGAGCACCTGGGCGATTTCCGCCAGGTTCAGCTCTTCGACGAAATAGAGCTGGATGACGAGTTGCAACCGATCGGGCAGCTCGGCAATCGCGGCGGCCAGCATCTGCCGGCTTTCGGCGTCGGCCAGCTGGGCAAAAGCATCGGGGCGGTCATCGGCAAAGGCCGCGTCGCTGTCGGAATAGGCATCGTCGATGGCCTCGATCCGCACCGGCTCGCTTGCCGCGCGCAGTTCGGCCAGTTCGCCGCTAGACAGGCCCAGCGCGGTGGCCAGTTCGGGCTCGGTGGGCATGCGGCCCAGCTCGACGGTCAACTGGTTGGTCTTTTCGCGCAACGTGCGCCGCCGGTCGGACGAGGTGCGCGACAGCGGCATGGTCCGCCGCAGCAGATCGACCATGGCGCCACGCACGCGCAGCTTGGCATAGGCGGCAAAGCCATCTTCCGTGGGGCCGCAATGCCGCTGCGCGCATTCGGTCAATGCCACCAGCCCCGCCTGGACCAGGTCATCGACATCGATACCGGCATGGCCCGATCCATGGACATGCCAGGCCAGGCGGCGCACCATCGGCAGAAACCGGCGAATGCGATCGGCGGTATCGTCACGATAGGCACGCGAGGCGGCAAAGCTGCGATGATCGTGTTTCATGAAAACTCTTTTTCTTTGCATAAATGGATGGGTGCAGCGGCAATCAGGCGGCCAGCGCGGGCTCGGCCGGCGGCGGCAGCTGCGGCGGCCCGGTGGGCGTCTCCTCGCCGATCACGGCAACCACTTCGATGGGCTGGGTCGGCGGCAACTCGGCGATCGACAGCACCAGGCAGGCGGGCGCGCGCTGGCGCATCAGCGTGGCCAGAACACGCCGGGCGCGTGGCTGCACGATCAGCGCTGGCGGGATCGCGCCAGGCCCGCGCTGGGCGATGATGGCATTGACCCGTTCGCCGATCGTGCGGGCAAGATCGGGTTCGATCACCGGCAGGCCAGTGACCGGATCCTGCATCCCGCCCACGATCATCCCTTCGAGCTGGGCCGACAGCGTCAGGACGGGCAGTCTTTCGGCCGGGCCGCAGACCCGCGCCACGATCAGCCCGCCCAGTTCCGCCCGCAGCAGATCGACCAGCCTGTCGTGATCGGTGGTCTGCAGCACCGCCTGGCTGAGGGCGGCAAGGATCGGCATGGGGTGGGCGATCGTCACCCCGTCTTCCAGCAGGGCATGGAGCAGGCGGGTGAGCGCGGCGAGCGAGAGGGGCTGCGGGTGGAGCGTTTCCACAAGGCCAGGCGCCCGATCGCGCACGGCGTCCAGGATGGCGCGCACTTCGTCGGGCCCCAGCAGCATTTGCGGCCGTTCGCCCAGCAGCTGGTTGAGATGGGTGGCGATTACCGTGCTGGCATCCACCGTCAGGAAACCTTCCCCGATGGCCTGATCGCGCAGATGATTTTCGATCCACAGCGCGGGACAGCCAAAGCTGGGATCGCGCGTGGCCTCCCCGGCCAGGCCATGATCGGCGCGCGCTTCGCCGGCATCGATGGCCAGAACGCGATCGGCCCGCACCACCGCCCCGCCCAGCGGCACGCCGCCCAGCATGATGCGATAGTCGTTGGGGCCAAGATCGAGGCTGTCGCGCACCCGGAACTGCGGCACGACGAACCCGAACGCCTGGCTCAGCTGCTTGCGCACGCCGGTGATCCGCGTCACCAGCGGCGATCCGCGCCGTTCGTCCACCAGATGGACCAGGCCGTAACCCAGCTCGATGGTCACCAGCGTATGATCGCTCACTTCCTCCAGCGTGATCCGCGCCGGATCGCTGGGTGGGGCTTCGGGCTCCATCACCGGCTCGGGGCGGCGCGCACGCTGGCGCAAGGCCCACCACAGCCAGCCGGCCCCTGCCGCCGCGGGCAGGAATACCGATTGCGGCATGGCCGGAATGACACCGATCGCGCCCAGGATCACCGCCACGGGCAGCCAGGTGGCGGGGTTCGCAAACTGGTGGCCGATCTGGCCGGCCAGATCGCGGCTGTCGGACACGCGGGTGACGATCACCGCCGCCGCGATCGACAGCAGCAGCGAGGGCACCTGCGCCACCAGCGCATCGCCGACGGCCAGCGTGACATAGCGCTGCGCCGCTTCCCCGGCGCTAAGACCGTGGCTGATCATGCCAAGGCAGAAGCCTGCCAGGATGTTGACGCCCAGGATCAGCAGTGCGGCGATCGCATCGCCTTTCACAAACTTGCTGGCACCGTCCATCGCGCCATAGAAGTCCGCCTCGGTGGCCACTTCGCGGCGGCGGGACTTGGCTTCGTCGGCACTCATCAGCCCAGCGGCCAGATCGGCATCGATCGCCATCTGCTTGCCGGGCAAGGCATCGAGGGTGAACCGCGCGGACACTTCCGAAACGCGGCCGGCCCCCTTGGTTACCACCACCAGGTTGATGATCATCAGGATCATGAACACGAACAGGCCGACGGCAAAGTTGCCGCCCACCAGGAAGGCGCCAAACGCCTCGATAACGTGGCCCGCCGCGGCTTCTCCTTCGTGGCCGCGCACCAGCACAATGCGGGTCGAAGCGACGTTGAGCGCCAGGCGCAGCAGTGTGGCGAACAGCAGCACCGAGGGGAAGGAACTGAAATCCAGCGGCTTTTCCGCGTTCATCGCCGCCATCAGGATGGCCACCGACAGCGCGATGTTGAGCACGAAGAACACGTCGAGCAGCACCGAAGGGAGCGGCACGATCATCAGCACGATGAGCATGAGGATGCCGGCCGGAAGGGCCATGGCACCGGGCGAGGCGAAGCGCTTGAACATGGCGGTCTAGAGTCCCATTGCCTTGAGCCGGCCATAGGCACGGGTGACATGATCGGTGCCCGGCATTGCCGGGCCGGCGAGCGCGAACGTCTCGCGCAGGGTATCGGCCATCGATGTTCGCGCGGCAGTGCCGCCGCTGCTTCCCGATGGCGCTGCATCCCCGGCCACCTGCTGGAATTCCTGGGCCACCGGCCCGCCGGTATAGCTTTGGCGGGGCGCGCCCAGATCGGGCGCGCCCGAGGGCGCTTCGGCCCAGGGGCCATCGAGCCCGGCAAGATCGCCATAAGGCATGGTGGCCAGCGGCCATTGGCCTGAAAGTGGCGGCATGGCGCTGCCGCTGCCGGCCGCCTCCAGCCGGCTGCGCAGCAAGGCCATGACCCCTTCGAGCGAGCGCGGCGCCCCGCTGCGGTCATAGAAGATCGCGCGATTGGCACTCGCCGCCTTGGGCAGCAGGGCTGCGGCGCTGGCATCGGGATCGGTGCTTAACGCGGTGAGGAACCGGCCCGCGCCGTCCGCGCCCAGGAAGTGTGCCAGATAGAGTTCGGCATGGTCGGGATCGCGGCCCAGGGTGGCGGACAGCGCGGCGCGGTTGTCGTTGGCCAGATCGCCGGCCAGCAGCGCCGAAAGCTGCGGATCATGGCGCATCGCCAGAAGCTGGCTGCGCAGGGCCGGATTGGCGACGGCATCGCTGGCCCAGTCGAGTCCATGATCGGCGCCATGGCGCGCCAGCGTGGAGAGCCAGGTCTGGCCGGTGAACTGATAGAGCCCGGCGGCGCTCGAGGTGCGCGCCCGCGCGCGCGGGTCGAGCCCGGATTCGAGCCGGGCCTGTGCCAGGAGATATTTGAAATCGACCCCTGTCGCGCTGGCGGCCGTGGCGATCGCCGCATGGACAGGGCTGGCCGATGCCGCCCCGCCGGCACTTCCCGCTATTGCCGGATCGGCAAAGCCAGCGGCAGATGTTTGCACTGAACTCAAGGCTGTTATCCTTGTATTTGCAGCGGCTGAAAGAGCAGGGCCAAGACCCCGCGCCGCGACAAGGATAGATCAGCAAAGGTTGTGCCAGTTTACGTAAAACTGAATGAAATGTTCAAAATCAGTATTTTGCTGCGCACAAACAAAGTGCCGCGTGACAACCCGGAACGGGCGGCACGCGGCACCGGAGGGATTTTGCCGGTTGAGCGCGCAAGGCACGCTGCCGCCGACATGATGTGCGGAGGGCGCTAACGCACCCGGGCCGTGCGCGCGTGATGGACGCGCACCTGTGCGGCGCGGGCACGATAGACTGCCGGTGCCCCGGTCAAGGCATCGAGCCGCGCCGCGACATTGGCTGCGATGAGGTTGCGCACGCGGCGGTTGGCCTCGTTAAGGCGGCGCGCTGCATCGACCATGCCCCGGCATTCCTCGTCGATCGCGTCAGAAGCCACGGTTTCGAGGCGGGTGCACAAGGCCGCCTTGTCCACCGCACAGCCCATGATCGCATCCATGTCCAGACCCGCGAGCGCCTGGCGCTCGTCGTGCAGCAGAGCAATCATTTCGCCCAGTGCCAGGCGCAGGTCGGTGGGATGGCAAATCGGTGCGTCAGCGATCATCGGTTGGTCCTCAGCAGCATGCCAGCGGCAATCATGGCATCGGCGATCCGCGCGGGAATGACCGGATAGTGGCCATCCTCGATCGCCTTGCGAATTTCGGCGACGCGATCGTTATCGACCGGCACTTCGCCGGCGCGGGTCGCATCGCTGGTGGCGACGGTCGCGGCAGTCGCCGCGCCCGCTTTGGCCGCGGCCGACGGCGCGGCCGGGGCATCAGGTACAGCAGTTACTGCCGGGGTGGCCGGGGCCGGCGCATCGGCAGAAACTGCCTTGGCCTGGACCGCGCCAACCGGCCGCGACGCTCCGATTTCGATGTTGGACATGGTCGAACTCCTCGGGGTTATGCCGGGAAGAACGGTATCGGTGGCGAACCTTTAAGGGCCGGGCGGCGGATTTTTGCCGGCTGGATTTTCGTGGCAGGCATGATGTCCATGCCTGATGTCCATGCCGCGCGGCTGCTCAATCCACCGGCACTTCCACCAGGCCCGGCCGCACGATGCGCCCCCGCAAGGCGTCGGCGCGCGCACCGGTCCGCACGCGGACCCAGCCGCCGACCGGCCCCGGATCAAGCGCTTCGCCCGACTGCTCCACCGAAAAACCCTCTCCCACCATGGCGATCGTCACGCTTTCGCCGCGCTGGATCGCTGGCGTTGCCGGGGCCGGCGCGGCTTCGGCCAATGGCGGCGCAACCGGCACGAACAGCCGCCAGCCGCCCACATCGGGGCAGCGCACGGTAATGCTGTCGTGCGCGCCCATGCGCCAGCCGAGCACCAGAGGCGCGGTGCACGCCGCAAGGCGCAGACGGCGATCCACCGGCTGCGCAGCGCCGCCGGGCACGCCGATGGTGCGTCCTGTGAATTGCGCCACGGCCTGATCGATCGCGGCCGGATCGGCAAACCGCGCGGCCGGCGCATGGGCGATCTGGCCGCGGGCTGCCGGAACGGCAAGGCTGGCGGCAGCAAGGGCGGCAAGAACGGGCCGAAGCGGGGCAGCGATCATTGGCTTTTCCTGAAAGGTGGCAAGTCTGCCGGATCGATCAGCAAAAGATATGCCACATTGCCTGGGCAGGCCGTCACGAGCCCTCCTCGTCATAGCCGAGCATGACGCTTGCGCCCGGATGCGGGCCTGGCTCCACGACCAGGCGTGCGCTGGCAGCCCGCCGGCCAGCAAGGCGCGCCAGCCCTGCGGCCTTGTCCAGCGCGGCTTCGCGCCCGCCCGGGGACGGGCCATAACGGACAGCGATCGATAGGCGCAGCCGCGGATCGGCCGCCTGATCGGCCAGCCAGCGCGCCAGTGGTGGCGCACCTGGCCCGTCGCGCCACACGCCCACCGGCTCTGCCTGTTGTGACGGCGCCAGGTTAAGCGGGGTTTCGGGCAGCAGCAGCGCCGGCGCTGCCACGCTTGCCTGTCCAGACCCGTCGCGGGCGGCAGACAAGGCGGATGCGCAGATCATGAACAGGATCAGGGCCAGATCGGCCAGAATGGTCTGCCACCCGATCTGCCCAGGGCGCGCGATCATGCCACCTCGCGCGGGTCGTCCGCGGCCCCTGGCGTGCCCTCGGCCGGGCTGGCCATCAGGGGCATGGGCGAAGGATCCGGGGCCTGAGGCCGATGGGACGCATGCGGCGCCGCCGACGTGGCGCGATGGCGATCGGGGCAGGCCGGGCCGACCTGATCCGCCAGCCAGGTCATTACCTCGGCTCGGGCCTCTTCCTCGGCTTGCGACGCGCGCTCGACCGCGCGACCCAGTGGCCCCATGACGATATGTGCAAGCAGCAGGCCGTAAAGGGTGGTCAGCACGGCCATGGAAATCGCGCCGATGAAATTGCCGTGCGCCAGGCTCTCCACTTTGAGCTGACTGAGCGCCACCAGCGTGCCGGCAAGACCGAAAACCGGCGCAAGATCGGCCGCTTGGCCCAATGTGCGCGCGGCGGCCGTCGCCCGGCGCAAGCGCACGCGGCGCGAAGCCTCGTGCTGTTCGATCAGCCCGTCGAGCGAACGGGTGCGGACCAGCGCGCTCGTGGCGGAGTCGAATTCGCGATCGGCCAGACGGCGCGGATTGGCGCGGATGACCCCGTCCCGGCGGATCAGGGCCACCTCGCGCGCCAGTTCGGCGCGCATGGCATCGGCCTTGAAACGGGGCCGGAACAGGCCGGCAACGGCACGCAGAGCGGTGATGCTGTCGCGCCCGCCGCAGCGCAGTACGGTGCCGGCCAGCGTGCCGCCAACCACGATTGCGGCCGATTGGCCGTCCAGCAGGTGTGTAAGGTCCATCCGGCCTTGTCTTTCGCAAGCTTTGGCGTCTTTCGCGCAAGCTTCAATGACCAGAACGGCGGCCCGCCCACCGTTTTCAGGCCCGGACGGCAACACTTGCCGGCATTTCGGCAAGACCTTGCCGCGCAAGCCCGGCGCAGACCGGCCCGACCGGCGCGTTTTCCCCGCCCCGTGGCAGTTGGCACGCCCCTTGCTGAACGGTGGGCATCGTTTGTTTGCCCAGGGAAAGCGAAAGCACGACCGATGAGCCAGAGTGCATCGAACAACGGCCTGTTCGGCATCCATGGTGCCGCGCTGGAATTGCGCGCCACGCGCCTGGGGCTGCTGGCCTCGAACATCGCCAATGCCGCAACGCCCGGCTACAAGGCGCGCGACATCGATTTCGGCGCGGCGCTCAAGGCGCGGCTTGCCGGTGCAACCGAAAGCCAGGCAGAAGCCGGCGCCACGCTCTATCGCGTGCCGGTCATGCCCAGCCTGGACGGCAACACCGTGGAAATGGCCACTGAACAGACGGCCTTTGCCGAGAACGCGGTGGGCTATGCCGCCACGCTGGAATTCATCAAAGGGCGCGTGGGTCAGATCACCCGCGCGCTCAAGGGTGAATGACGATGGCCGGCAATGGCAACACGCCGCTCACGCTCTTTGGTGTCACCGGGCGGGCGATGTCCGCGCAGCTCGTGCGCATGAACGCGGCCGCATCGAACCTGGCGAACGCCGGCAATGTCGCCAGCAGCGATGCCGCCGCCTATCGCCCGCTGCGCCCGGTCTTTGCCGAGGAACTCGATCGCCGCACCGGTCTGGCCACCGTCAAGGTCAAAGGCGTCTACCGCACCGACGCCAGCGCCGTGCGCACGCACGAGCCAGACAACCCGCTGGCCGATGCCAATGGCGACGTCTGGGCCGCGCCTGTCGATGAAAACGCCGAGATGGTCGAGATGATGGAAGCCAGCCGCCAGTACCAGAACGTGGTGGAAGCCATGCAGACCGCCAAGCAACTGATGCTCGATACGATGAGGATGAAGTGACATGACCACCGTTAATTCGACAAGCGCTGCCAGCGCGGCCGACAACACCTCCACCAAGAACAGTTCGTGGAGCAACCTGGACGCCGACGACTTTATCAAGATGCTGACGGCGCAGTTGCAGAATCAGGACCCTACCGATCCTGTGGACAATACCGAGATGGTGGCTCAGCTCGCCCAGATTTCGACAGCGTCCAATTCCAGCGAGACCAACAGCGTGCTGAGCAAGATTTCCGAAAAGCTCGACACGCTCGATTCCTCCGCTTCCAACGACCAGATCGCCGCCACGCTCAAGACCATTTCGGCGCAGTTGGCCTCGATCACCGCCGCGCAGAACGCCGCGAGCACGCCGGCCGCCTGATTCTTTCTTCCAACCGACAGGAACGCAGCCCATGTCTTTCTACACCTCGCTCAACGGCCTCAAGAACGCGCAGACCGATCTCAACGTCGTGAGCAACAACATCGCCAACTCGGAAACCAACGGCTTCAAGAAAAGCACGGTCAGCTTTGCCGACGTGGTCGCCGGGACCGCGTTCACCAATCCGCGCCTGATCGAAGGGATCGGTGCCAAGGTCGAAGCGATCACCCAGAACTTCAAGCAGGGGCCGCTCGAATCCACAGGTTCCTCGCTCGATGTCGCGGTCAGCGGCGACGGGTTCTTCACGGTCAAATCGCCCACCACGGACGAGACGATGTACACCCGCAACGGCGCTTTCCAGATGGATTCCGACGGTTACATCACCGATACCCGCAGCAACCGCCTGCAGGTCTATCCGACCGATGCCAGCGGCGCGGTTACCAGTACGACCATGACCGATTGCCAGGTTCCCACGACCAATGCCGCCAATGCGACGTTCGCCGGGCTGACGGTTTCGGAGAACGGCAACGTCACTGCCAGCTATGCCGACGGCAGCAATGTCGTGGTCGGCAAGATCGGCCTTGCCACATTCCTCAACACCCAGGGACTGCGCCAGCAAGGCGCGGCCAACTGGACCGCGACGGGCCTTTCCGGCGTGGCGAACTATGGCGAGCCCAACAACGGCCAGTACGGCAAGCTCATGTCGGGCTATCTCGAACGGTCCAACGTGGAAGTGTCGGACGAACTGGTCGGCCTGATCGTGGCCCAGCGGGCCTATCAGGCCAATGCCAAGGCCATCGACACCGCGACCCAGGCCACCCAGGCCATCCTCAACCTGCGCACGTAACGACGAGGGAGGCGCCCGGCCATGGACCGGCTGATCTACACCGCCTATTCCGGCATGAGCGGATCGATGGTGCGCCAGCGCGTGATCGCCAGCAACATGGCCAACGCGCAGACCATCGGTTTCCGCCAGGAAATGTTGAGCGCCACGCCGATCACCCTGAAAGGCCCCACGCTGGAAGCCCGCGCCATGACCGAGGGCTATGTCCAGGGGGCCAGCATGAAGCAGGGCGCGACGATCGCGACGAACAACCCGCTCGACGTCGCGCTTTCGGGCGATACCATGCTCGCCGTGCAGGCACAGGACGGGACCGAGGCCTATACCCGGCGCGGGGACCTCAGCATCACCGCCGACGGCGTGCTGCAAAACGGCGACGGGCGGCCGGTGATCGGCGATGCGGGGCCGATCACTGTCCCCCCCGACGCGATCCTGACCATTTCGCCCGATGGCAGCGTGATGGCCGGCGATGCGCAGAACCCGTCAGCCCCGCCCCAGGCACTCGCCCGCATCAAGCTGGTTTCCACCCAGGGCAGCCAGGTGGGCAAGGGCCTCGACGGGCTGTTCCGCGTGAGCGGCCCGGGCAACGCGGCCGCCACTCTGCCGCAGGATGAGGACGCCCGCCTTACCTCCGGCGCACTCGAGCAATCCAACGTCGATCCGACACAAGTGATCGTCGAGATGGTCGAGGCCCAGCGCCTGTTCGACATGCGCACCAAAGTGGCCGCCGCCGCGCGCGAGGTGGACGAGAAATCCGCAGGCCTCATGCGCATCAACACCTGACGATCCAAGCTGAAAGAGATCCATCATGCCCAGTTCCGCCCTGCATGTCGCCCGCACCGGCCTGGAAGCCCAGGACACGCGGATGCGCGTGATCGCCAACAATCTGGCCAACGTGAGCACCACCGGCTTCAAGCGCGATCGCGCCAGCTTCGCCACGCTGGCCTATCAGGATGCGCGCGTTGCCGGCCAGCAATCATCGAGCGAAACGGCTTATGCCACCGGCCTCAACCTGGGCACCGGGGTTGCGCTGCAGGGCACCGCGCGCATGGAGGCCCAGGGCCAGTTGCAAAGCACCGGCAACGCGCTGGACATGGCGCTTGATGGCGACGGGTTCTTTCAGATCGCCATGCCGGGCGGGCAGCTCGCCTATACCCGCGCGGGCAATTTCAGCCGCGCTGTCGACGGCACGCTGGTCACCTCGCAAGGCTATGCGCTGCAACCGGCGATCACCGTGCCCGAAGGCGCCGGCTCGATCACCGTGGCGCAGGACGGCACGGTGACCGCCACGCTTCCCGGGGCCAACGAGGCGACCACGCTGGGCCAGATCACGGTCGCCAGCTTTGCCAACCCCCAGGGCCTGAAAGCCGTGGGTGACAACTTCCTGGTGGAAACCGGGGCCAGCGGCCCCGCGCAGATCGGCAATCCCGGCGAAGCCGGCCGCGGCCATATCCAGCAGGGCTATCTCGAATCCTCGAACGTCAACGTGGTGGAAGAGCTGGTCGACATGATCGAGTGCCAGCGCGCTTACGAAATCAATTCCAAGATGATCTCGGCGATCGACGAGATGCTCAAGAACGCCAACCAGACGCTGTAAGGCGGGAAAGCGCGGATCATGGACTCACCGTTCGATGCCCTGTTCGACACGGCGCTGCGCGTCGAGCGTCTGCGCGGGCCCTTATGGCGCCGCGGCCGTGGCGCGGGATTGCTGGCGGCACTGGCAATACCCGGGCTGATCGCCGCCGCGATCCTCGCCACCGCACCAGCTGCCAAGGCCCGCAGCCGCCCGGCCACCGGCTTCGAACCGGCCCTGCCCGATCAGGATACGCCCAAGCCGGCCGATGGCAGCATTCTGAACATCGCCAATGGTTATGCCGGCCTTGTCGAAGGCCCGCGCGCCCATGCCGTGGGGGACAGCCTCGTCATCATTCTGGCCGAACAGCTCTCCACTTCGAAAACGGCGGCGAGCAAGACGGCCAAATCATCTTCGTTCTCGTTCACCCCGCCCAACAAGGGGCCGCTGTCGATACTCAGTTCCAATGGCATCAACAATTCCGGCGCCAGCGCGTTCAACGGCCAGGGCAACGCCTCGCAGACGAGCACGCTGGGGGGCGAAATTTCGGTGACCATCGCGCAAGTGCGCCCGAACGGCACCGCATTGGTGCGCGGCGAAAAGCGCCTGACGCTGAGCCAGGGCCAGGAATGGGTGCAGCTTTCGGGCATCGTGCGCCTGGCCGATATCGACACGACCAACCGCGTGCGGTCTGGCCAGGTTGCCGATGCGCGCATCACCTATGCCGGCAACGGCGACGTCAGCCGCGCGGCCCGCCAGGGCTGGCTCACCAAGTTCTTCAACCTTGTCAGCCCGTTCTAGGGAACCGCCATGGCTTTCGCTTTCGATCTCATGCTGGCCGTGCTGGCCGGTCTGGCGCTGCGGCCGCTGCTGCGCCGCCGCCTGCCTCATCCCGGCACCTGGCTGGTGATGATAGCCGCCGCCTGCACGGCCCTGCCCCTTCTGGCCCAGGCGGCACATGCCGAACGGGTGCGCGATCTCGGCGAATTCCAGGGCGTGCGGTCCAACCAGCTGACCGGCTATGGCATTGTCGTGGGCCTGGCGGGTACGGGCGACGACAATCTGGAATACCTGACGCAGGCGATGCGCGGCGTTTCAGGGCGGCTGGGCGTACCTTTGCCGGCTGGCGTGGCGCCGGGGCTGAAAAACGCGGCGGCGGTGATGATCACCGCCGATCTGCCGGCCTTTGCCAAGCCGGGCCAGCGCATCGACGTGACGGTGTCCACGATCGGCCGGGCCAAATCGCTGCGTGGCGGCGCGCTCGTGCTGGCCCCGCTCTATGGCGCGGACGGACGGATCTATGCCATGGCGCAGGGCAATCTGGCCGTAGGCGGCCTCGGCATCACTGCCAAGGACGGATCGCAACTGACGGTCAACATCCCCACCGTCGGCCGCATTGCCGAAGGTGCCAGCGTTGAACGCGCGGTCGATACCGGGTTCGACAGCGCCGACGTGCTGCGCTGGAATCTGTTCGACGCCGATTTCCTCAATGCCGCCCGCGTACGCGATGCGATCAACAAGCGTTTTCCGGGCACGGCGAGCGTGGAGGACGGCGTCACTCTGGCGTTGCGCCTGCCCGCCGGCGCCGATGCCCGCGCCAGCGCCATGGCCGGGATCGAGGCGGTCGAGGTGAGCCCGGCCGAAGCGGCCGCCAAAGTGATCGTCAACAGCCGTACCGGTACGGTCGTGATCAACAGCGCCGTGCGTCTTTCGCCCGCGGCGATCAGCCACGGCAAGCTGGTGGTCAAGATCGACGAGAAGCCGCGCGTGTCGCAGCCCGGCCCATTCTCCGCCGGGCAGACGGTGGTGGTGCCCAATAGCCAGATCAGCGTCACCGAAGAAGGCAACCGCGTGGCGCTGTTCAAGCCCGGTGCCTCGCTTTCGTCGCTGGTCAATGCCCTTAATAAACTGGGCGTTTCGCCGTCCGATCTGGTGGCGATCCTCGAAGCGCTCAAGCAGGCCGGCGCGCTCAAAGCCGAAATGGTGGTTATCTGATGACGTCTGCATCCTTCAATGCCGCCGCCCCCGCCGGCGGCACCACGCCCGGATCCGCCGATCGCGCCGCCTTGCGCAAGGCGGCGCAGGGGTTCGAGGCGATGTTTCTGCGCCAGATGCTCGGCGCGGCGCGCAGCACAGACTTGGGCGGAGACGACCTGTTCGGCAAGAAGCAGGACGATACCTTTACCCAGATGCGTGACGAGCGCTTTGCCGAAATCGCGGCGCAGACGGGCACGTTGGGCCTGGCGGCGCGGCTCGAAAGTCAGCTTGCCGGCGCCCTGCCCCGCGGCGGCGCGTCTTCCCCCGATCCCGAAAAGGCCTGATCGCCATGGCATCCGATCTTCTTACCATTGCCCGCAGCGGCACTCGCGCCGCCCGCATCCAATTGGACGTGACGGCGCAGAACATCAGCAATGCCGGCACCGAGGGCTATGTCCGGCGCAGTGCATCGACCGAGGAAGTCATGACGCCCGGCTATGTGGCCGGCAACCGCGATGTCTCGCTGTCGGGCGTGCGCGTGACCGGCGTGGTGCGCCATGCCGATGCTTTCCGCCAGGCCGAAGTGCGCCGCACCGGTGCGGATACCGCCCGTGCCGATACCGAAGTCAGCGGGCTGGAAGATATCCAGGCCGCGTTGGAGGATTCCGGCGTTTATTCGGCTATCACCGAATTCGAGACGTCGCTCAGCCAACTGGCGCAGGACCCCACCAAGAGTTCGCTGCGCGCGTCGGTCATCGCCGCCGGGGAAACCATGGCCAGCAGCTTCAATATCGCATCGCGGCAGCTTGATGCGACAGCGGAGGGCCAGCAGAAAGGCGCGGCCGACGGTGTCAACCAGGTCAACACGCTTTCGTCCGAACTGGCCAAAGTCAACGGCCGCCTCGTACGCATTGCGGATAACGGCAGCGACCGCAGCGGGCTGCTCGACCAGCGTGACAGCCTGCTCGAAAAGCTGTCGGGCTATGCCGATATAGCGACCAGTTTCAACTCCGATGGCACAGTGGACGTGACACTGGGCGGGACTTCGGGCGCGCCGCTGGTGACTGGAACAACGGCACAAAGCCTGACGATGGCGACCGCAAGCGACGGCACGATCACGTTCGACGTGAGCGGCGGAGCGGTGACGCTTTCCGCCGGGTCGCTTTCCGGGCAGCAGCAGGTGCTGCAGCGCGTTGCCGAAACGCGCAGCCAGCTCGACAGCGTGGCCCAGACCATCATTTCCACGGTCAATACCGCCCAGGGCAACGGCGCTGCGCTCGATGGCAGCACCGGCGCGGCGCTGCTTTCGGGCACCGGCGCAGGCGACATGGCCATGACCACCTCCAGCGGGAGCGCGATCGCCACCGCGGCCGCCGGCGCAGCGGCGAACAGCCGCGACACGACCAATCTGACTGCACTGCGCAACGCGCTGAAAAGCGCGGACCCCACTGGCACGCTGGACGATCTGCTGTACCAGACATCGGCAAACGTCCAGTCGCGCACCACGACGCGCGATGCGCTCAAGACCATTTCCGATGCCGCGAAGACGGCCCTTTCCGCGCAGGCGGGCATCGATCTCGATACCGAAGCCATCAACCTCACCCGGTTTCAGCAGGCGTTCCAGGCCTCGGGCCGCGTCATGCAGGTGGCCGGCAACCTGTTCGACACCATCCTCTCGATCAAGTAGGCGCTTATGACCCGCAGCGTTTCGACCACGACCTCGGCCTATTACGAGCGGACTTCGCTCGACCTCAACAGCCTGCGCGCTCAGATGGAGCAGGTGCAGACGCAGATCTCCAGCGGCAACCGCCTGGTCGCCTCGTCCGACGATCCGCTGACCGCCTCGCGCTTGCGCAACCTGCAACGCCAGGATGCCATTGCCGAAGTGGATTCCGCATCGGCCAACCGCGCCACGGCAGATCTCAACCTGTCCGATTCGGCCATGACCGAAATGATCAACACGCTGCAGCGCGCGCGCCAGCTGGCCAACCAGGCTGCCACGGGAACGCTGTCCAACGACCAGCGCACCAGCATCGGCAAGGAACTCTCGCAGCTGCGCACCAATCTGGTGTCGTTGGCCAACGCGCGCGACAGCGCCGGCAACGCCCTGTTCGGCGGCGACGTCACGACCGATGCCTATACGGTGGATGCGACGACCGGCGTGGTCAGCTATGTCGGGAGCGGCAGCGCGGGCAGCTTGGAACTGGGCGATGGGCAAACGGTCAAGCGCAGCCTGACCGGGCCGGAATTCCTCAGCTTTTCATCCGGCGGCAGTGCGACGGATGTCTTTGCCGTGCTGAAAACCATCACCGATGCAATCGATGCCGGGGGCAGCGGGGCGCAATCGGCGGCGCGGGCCGGATTGACGACGCTGGACGATGCCATCAACGCCGTTTCCACCGGCCAGACGGTGGTGGGCACGCGGCTTTCGTGGATCGACCTGAGCACCGAGCGGCAGACCACGATGAGCGAGACTCGCGCCCAGGACCAGAGCACGCTGGGGGCGACGGACATTCCGACCGCCTATACCCGGCTGCAGGAGCTATCCACCGTGCTTCAGGCCAGCCAGGCGAGCTTCACCAAGATTTCCAGCCTCTCGCTGTTCAACATGATGTCCTGAAAGCGCGCGCGCCCGTGCCGTTCTGCATGGCAGCAAGGCAGGGGCGACACCCCAGGGCCACCCGCTTCATCGACAAGGTTATCGTTTCATGTACGCTGGCATCGGCATCGTTGTTCTGCTCGTTATGGTGTTCGGCGGGTTCATGCTCACCGGGGGGGCGATTGGCCCGGTGGCCGAGGCCATTCCTCACGAAATGCTGATCATCGGCGGCGCCGCCCTGGGCGCCACGATCGCCGGCAATTCGCTGCACGAGTTGAAGGGCATTGGCGCGGGCCTGGCCAAAGTGTTCAAAGGCCCCCGGCACACCAGGCAGGATCATGTCGACGCCATCGTGCTGTGCACCAAGCTGATGAAGATCCTGCGCAGTGACGGCCCGGTGGCATTGGAAAGCCATGTCGCCGATCCCAGAAGTTCAACGCTTTTCGCCGAATATCCGCGTCTACTGGCGCACGAGGCGCTGGTTGCCCTGATCTGCGATACGCTTACGCTCATCGTCGTGTCTTCGGGTACGCTGGAAGTCCATGCCGTGGAAGACGTGATGGATCATGCCATGAAGACCCATTTTCAGGAGCAGGGCGAAGCGCAGCACGCGCTGCAGGGCCTGGCCGACGCACTGCCGGCACTGGGCATCGTCGCCGCCGTGCTGGGCGTGGTCAAGACCATGGGTTCGATCGACAAGCCGCCCGCCATCCTTGGCGCGATGATCGGTTCGGCGCTGGTCGGCACGTTCATGGGGGTGCTTCTGGCCTATGGCATCGTGGCGCCGATGGCCGGCCGCCTCAAGCAGGTTCTGGATCAGGATGCGATGATCTATCACGCGGTCAAGCAGGTCATCGTTTCGTCGCTGCATGGCTGGCCCCAGCCGCTGGTGGTGGAAAGCGCGCGCTCAGGGCTGGGCCATGCCTTCCGCCCGGGCCTTTCCGAACTGCTTGACGCGCTGCGCGGCCGCTAAGAACCCGAGGAGCCAACGCAATGGCCAGGCTGCCCAAAGGCAAGGAACCGCCCAAGCCGATTTTCGTCAAGAAGATCACCGTGGTCGCCGGCGGCCATCACGGCGGCGCGTGGAAAGTGGCGTATGCCGATTTCGTCACGGCCATGATGGCCTTCTTCCTGCTCATGTGGCTTCTGGGCGCGACCACCGAGCGACAGCGCCGGGGCATTGCCGATTATTTCACGCCGACACTGATGAATATGCGCAAGGGCAGCGCCGGGGCGGATGGGCTGCTGGGCGGATCGTCGCTGACCGATCCCGACAACTATCCGTATCGGGCCGGGCAGACCGGCACGCGCACGCTGACCATTCCACGCGATGCCGCCGGCGGACCCAAGGACGGCGGATCCAAAATGAAACGCACCGAGTTGATGAAGCAGCGCCTGAAGGAAAAGCTCGATTCCAACGACAAGCTGCGCAAACTCGCGCGGCAAGTGCACATGACGATGACGCCCGAAGGCATTCGCATCGACATGCTCGATGATGCCGATTTTTCGATGTTCCGCCTGGGCACCACGATCCTGACGCCCGATGCGCTAGAACTGGTACGCGCGATCGGCCAGGCAATAGCGCCCGATCCGGGCGGGCTGACCGTGCGCGGCCATACCGATGCCCTGCAGTGGAAGCCCGGCGATCCGGCCAACAACTGGTCGCTTTCAGCCGGGCGGGCCGAGGCGACGCGCCTTGCCCTGATGCGCAACGGCGTTGGAGAAGCACGCTTCCGCCGCATCGAAGGCGTGGCCGACCGCGAGCCGCTGGTACCCGACGATCCCAACGATCCGCGCAACCGGCGCATGTCTGTCTTGCTGCTGAACTGAACGCTGAAGCGCCATTGCCGGCGCTTCAGCCCGTTTGTGCCTGCGGTTTCGGCGCCAGCCAGATCAGCGCGGCGGCCACGAAGAAAACCAGCATGCACACCAGGAACACCTGCCGCGTGGCGAGCGTCACGGCCTCTGTCTGGACTATCTGGCTCAGCACCAGGCGGGCCTGGGCGGCCGGCAGGGCAACATCCGTGGGCGGATGGATCAGGCCGACCAGTTCCGCGCGGTTCACCTTGGTCTGATGCTCCCACCAGGTGGTCGACATCGAGGTGGCAAATGCGCCCGCCATGGTGCGCATGAAATTCTGGATACCTGCCCCCGAAGCGGCCTGATCCGGGCGGACGGACGCTACGGCGAGCGCGGTGGAACCGACGAAGAAGAACGGTATGCCCACTCCCTGGATCAACTGGGGCACGGCGATGCTCCAGTATCCCATGTCGGTAACCCATTGCGTACGGACGAACGCAATCATGCCCATCCAGAGCACGCTGAAGGAAATGAGCGCCCGCGTATCGACCTTGCCCACCAGCCGCGCGACGATCGGCGCGAAGACTACGGCCAGCACTCCGATCCAGCCGACCGCCAGCCCGGCCCAGGTCGCCGTGTAGTTCAGATTGGTCTGCAGGAAGAGCGGTATGAGGACGATGAACGAGAAGAAGGCGGCATAGGCGACGCATTGCGTTACCACCGCGACGGTAAAGCCGCGGCTGCGGAAGACCGACAAGTCGACGATCGGATATTTTTCGGTGAGTTCCCAGATCAGGAAAGCCATGAACCCGATGGCCGCGACGACCGCCAGCGCGACGATGAAGGTGCTGGAAAACCAGTCTTCCTCACGCCCCTTGTCGAGCATCATCTGGAACGCGCCCACCCATATCACCAGCAGAACCAGGCCGACGTAATCGATCGGCGTGCGCTGCGTGGGCGTTTCGAACGGCCGCACCAGCCGCCACGCGATCACCATGCACAAGGCCGCCAGCGGAATGTTGATGAAAAACAGCCAGTGCCATGACCAGTTGTCGGAAATGAAGCCGCCGCAGATCGGCCCGGCGATGGGCGCCACCACCGTGGTCATCGACCAGAGGCCCAGCGCCGCGCCGGTCTTGTCGCGCGGAAACACCCGCAGCAGCAAAGTCTGGGTCATCGGCAGGATCGGCCCGCCGCACAGACCCTGGCACACGCGAAACAGCACCAGCGCGCCCAGCGAGCCCGAAAACCCGCACATCATCGAGAAAAAGCCGAAGCCGAACAGCGCGACGAGGTAGACCCGCACCGCCCCGAACGTGCGGGCCAGCCAGCCCGTAAGCGGAACGCAGATCGCCTCTGCCACCGCATAGGACGTCAGCACCCAGGTGCCCTGGGTCGATGATACCGCCAGGCTGCCGGCGATATGGGGCACGGAAACATTGGCAATGGTGATGTCGAGCAGAACGATGAAATTGGTCAGCGCCAGCGCAAAGCCGCCAAGCGCCAGGCGCATGCCTTGCAACGGCGGCGGGCCTTCTCCGCCAAAGGCCATGGGCGGTCCGCCGGCCATGTCAGCTGCCGCTCTTGTCGGGGCGGGTATCGATCGTGGCCGTCATCGACAGCCCGATGCGCAGCGGATGCGCGCCCAACTGATCGGGATCAAGCGCAACGCGCACCGGCAGGCGCTGGACCACCTTGATCCAGTTGCCCGTGGCGTTCTGCGCCGGAATCACTGCCAGCGACGAACCGGTACCCCCTGAAAAGCCAACCACGCGGCCATGATAGAGCACATCGTCGCCATACAGATCCGATGTCAGCGTGACCGGCTGGCCCGGCCGGACATGGGCGAGCTGACTTTCCTTGAAATTGGCATCCACATGCACCTGGCTGATCGGCACAATCGCCATGATCGGCGCGCCCACGGCCACGCTTTGCCCCACCTGAACAGCGCGCTGGGTGACAACGCCGCTTACCGGCGCACGGATCACCGTGCGCGCCAGATCGATGCGCGCCTTGTCGAGCCGGGCCTTGGCCGCCAGCACCTGAGGATTGGTTTCGGGCGTGGTGCCGCTGATCAGCGCGGCATTGGCCGCTTCCTGCCCATTGGCAGTACCGCGCGCCGCCTGGGCCGAAGCGAGGCTGGCCCGTGCGGCGCCCAGCTGGCCCTGGGCCGCGGCATAGGCGTTGCGGGCGGTAGTGAGCTCCTCGCCGGAAACCCCGCCATCGGCCACGAGCGACTGGCGCCGCTTGAGATCGATTTCGGCACGCTGGAGATCGGCTGTCGCCACCTGAACCTGCGCCGCCATGCGCGCAATGTCAGCCTGGCGTTCGCCCACTTGCGCAGACAATGCAGCCCCGGTGGCGATCGTCTGGCGCACTTTGCGCAAAGCGTCGGCATAATCGGCTTCTGCCGCGGCCAGCGCGATCCTGGCGTCGGTGGGATCAAGCTCGACCAGCATGTCGCCCTTGCGCACCACCTGGGTGTCGCTCACCCCCACGCGCAACACCGGACCACCGACCAGCGGCGTGACCTGTGCCACTTCGGCGGCGACGTAGGCGTTATCGGTATCGACATAGCGCCCGCCCTCGATCCACTCGTAAAGGCCGATGCCGGCACCGGCCAGCGCCAGCGCTCCGGCAAAAAGCAGAAAGCCGCGCTTGCGCCGTGCCTTGCGGGCAGCATCGGCCTGGTTATCGCTGGCGGCCTCGCCGGTGAACGTGGAATCGATTTCAGCCATGGGGGGTCTCGGCATCAGAACAGGGAGGGAAAGGGCAGGAAAGGACGCGGGCTGCGGTCAGCCGGTGCGGAAACCACCACCCAGCGCCCGCACCAGTGCCACGTGGGCGGCAAGAGTGCGGGCCTGAAGATCGGCCAGCAGGCGGCGGTTGGCCAGCAGGGCATCCTGGGCCGAAAGCACGGCCAGATACGTGGACAGCCCGGCTTCGTAGCGGCGCCGAGCGATGCGATAGGCATCTTCCGATGCGGCCACCGCCTCGCGCAATTGGGCCAGCTGGTCATCGACCGAACGCCGCGTCGTTGCTGCATCGGCCACATCGCGCAAGGCCTTGAGCAGCGTGTCGTCATAGCTGGCGACAGCTTCATCGTACAAGCCGCGCGCCTGGCGATAGTTGCCGGAAAGGCGCCCACCGGAAAAAAGCGGCAAACTGATAGCCGGCCCCACCGCACCGGCCTCGGAACCGCGCACAGTCAGATTGTCGAGGCCCAGCACCTGAAGGCCGATGAAAGCATTGAGATTGATGTTGGGATAGAACGCGGCACGCGCCACTCTGACCCGTGCCGAGGCCGCCTCCGCCCGGGCCCGGGCAGCGGCCACGTCTGCCCGCCGGCCGACCAGATCGAGCGCGAGATTGGCCGGAAGACCGGCTTGTGGAACCAGCGCGGCCAATTGCGGCAGAGCAATGGTATCGCCGCGCGCAGGCGGTGCGCCGATCAGCAACGCCAAGGCGTGTCGGGCCAGAACAATCGCTTCCTCGGCGGCTGCCAGATCGGCACGCGCCACCGGAATAGCAGCGTCGGCCTGGCGTTGCTCGGCACGGGTATCAAGGCCGTTCAGCACTCGCTGGCCGACCAGCCGCGCGGTGTCCTCGCGCAGTTGCAAGGCCTGCACGCGCACCTCGCGCGCAGCGGCGGCGCGCCCCAGCGTCGCATAGGCATCGGCAACCGATGTGGCGATGGCGAGCCGCGCCGCGCCCGTTTCGAAACCGGTGGCCTGCGCCTCTGACGTTGCCGCCCGCAGCGCGGCGCGGTTCCTGCCAAAGAAATCGAGTTCGTAGCTAAGGTTGAGAAAAGCGCTGCCGGCATCGTTCCAGCCCTTGGGCACGAACGCTACGGGAATGCCGTTGTTGTAGCTCTGCTTCGTTTCCGTGACGCTGCCGCTTGCCGAAACGCTGGGCAGCAGCGCGGCGCCGCTGGCCTGGGCCAAGCCCTGGGCGGCACGCAGGCGGGCCTCGGCCACGGCCAGGCCGGGCGCATGGGCAATGCCTTCCTCTATCAGCTGGGTCAGTTGCGCGTCGCCAATGCCCTGCCACCAGTCTGCGGCCGGCCAATCTGCAGGCGTGGCTGCTGATGGTTGCGCGTCCGGATCATCCGGTGCCGGCAGATCGGTTGCGAGGGCCTGGCGCATGGCGGGCAGGCGGCCCAGATCGGGCGTTGCGGCACAGCCTGCGAGCAAGCTTGCAGCTGCCCCGGCACACAGGAGCGGCGCGCGTCTGAGCATGCCGGGGAAAGAGGCGGTCATGAGGGGAGCCTTTCGGCAGGGGGACGAAACAAAAAGTAGTGTACGGATCGGTTACTAACCCGCATTGCGCCCTTGCATCGCGCCTGTCAACACCTATGTGTACGGAATGGTCACTATGTCGTCCAACAACAGACTCAAACGCTGTTCGCCCAAGGATCGGCGGGAAAACATCCTGTGTGTAGCCACGCGCGTGTTCACGCAGACGGGTTATGGCGCTACCTCGATGTCAGCCATTGCCGCGGAACTCGGTGGCTCCAAGGCCACGCTTTACAAGTATTTTCCCTCCAAGGAGCACTTGTTCGAAGCGGTTCTCGTGCGGGGTTGCGATACTTTTCTGGGCAGTCTGACCGAACTGGCGGAAAGCGACTCGGACGATCTTGAAGCAATGCTGGCCGATTTCGGCACGCGCTTCCTGACCGGCATCTGCCAAAAGACCTCGCTCGACGTCTATCGCATGGTCCATGCCGATGGCGTGCAATTTCCCGAAGCCGCGGAGATGTTCTTCCGCAACGGTCCCGACCGGGGTTCCGCCACGCTAGCCGCCATGCTCGAACGGCTGGCGCGCAAGCATGGCGTGTCGTTGCCCGATCCGGGCATGGCCGCCGACCAGTTTTTGGGCATGGTACGCGGGCGCCTGCATCTGCGCCTGGCAATCGGCATCATGGACCCGCCAGATGCCGAAACGATTCGCCGCCACGCGGTTCACGCGGCGCGGATCTTTGCCCATGGGCTGCTCAGCCAGCCGGCCTGATGGCCTGGACGGCCGATGGCCGGCGTTTCCCGAGGGAAACGCCGGCGCACCGTGGAGTAGCAGATCTGTTTACGAGCGTGATCAGCGCAGCAGCGTCAGCACGTTCTGCTGATTCTGGTTGGCCTGCGAGATCATCGCCGTCGAAGCCTGCGACAGGATCTGCGCCTTGGCCATCTGGGTCGTTTCAGCCGAATAATCGGTATCCAG
Source organism: Novosphingobium sp. DS6-6 (assembly GCF_057784975.1). NCBI lineage: Bacteria > Pseudomonadati > Pseudomonadota > Alphaproteobacteria > Sphingomonadales > Sphingomonadaceae > Novosphingobium > Novosphingobium sp. DS6-6. Next base: position 86,068 of record NZ_JBYNTS010000006.1, read on the forward strand.
AATGCGCGAGCGCGCGTCCGACAGGTTAGTGATGTTGTCGTTCAGGTTGTTGACCACCGATTCGAGGCGGTTCTGACCGGCACCGAAGGTGGCACGCGTCGAGTTCACCTGTGCAAGGGCCGCATCGACATTGTCGATCGTGGTCGATGCCTTGGCAGCCGTGGACACGTCCAGCGCCTGGGTCACGGTCACCGTGGCATCAGACGCGGTGTAAGCGGTCAGGTTGTTGGTGCCATCGTCGCCGAACAGCGTCTTGCCGACAAAGGCCGCGCTGACCAGATCGACGGTGTCCGACGTGTTGGCACCGGTCTGGATCGACAGCTTGAGATTGTCGGCGGCCAGATCGGTCACGCCATCGCTGTCGGTGTCGGTGGTGGCATCCGCCGCGGACGAAACCTTGAACACGTTGTTGCCGTTGAACTTCGTGTTGTTGAGCACGTCCGAAATCTGCTGCGTCAGGTTCGTGACTTCCGACTGCATCGCGTCGCGGTCAGACTGCTGGTAGGTATCGGACTTGGCCTGGACCGCCAGCTCGCGCACGCGCTGCAGCATGTTGGTCACTTCCGACAGTGCACCTTCGGCCGTCTGCGCCATCGAGATGCCGTCGTTGGCGTTGCGCACGCCCTGCGACATGCCCTTGATCTGCGAGGTCATCGTCGTTGTGATGGCAAGGCCCGCAGCGTCGTCCTTGGCGCTGTTGATTCGCTTGCCGGTGGAAAGCCGCTCCATCGCCGTCGATGCCATCTTGCTTGCCGAGTTGGAAGCGTTGGCTGCCTTGATGGCGCTGACGTTGGTATTGATTACCGCCATGATGTTTCTCCGATTTTCGGGATAGGTCCCAATCGCCGCCGGTCCAGGGATTGACTGGCTGCACGGCAAAGACCGGCAGGGCGGCCGGCAATTTAAGGGCAAGATCTTGCCGCCTCGCCGATTTCGGAGGGCGCGTTCTAGCGGCTTTCACTTAGCAGGTCCGCTGATCTTAAAGTTTCGAACCATTTGACGGTTTCGCGCGACAACCAGCCTCGTGGATATGGTTAAACCGGGGGTCAAATGATGAATCGCGAAAGCGGAGAAGGGCTGTCGATCAGTCCTCAGGCACAGGCGCGCCACGGCGCGCTGGCCATGCGCGCCGCATCGGTGCTGGCAGCGCCGGGCGTGATGCCCGTGCCCATGCCGCTGCTGGCCGATACGGCCGATATCGCCACCCTCGATCCGCGCCGCCCCGCCATCGTGCTGGAACGCGGCGCCCATCCGGCACTGGCGCGCATGGCCGCCGGGCGCCGCCATCTGATTCGCTATGCCGATCCGCTCTCGCAAAGCGCGCTCGCCGCGGTCATCGCCTGCGCCACGGCGCCGGGCATGCCGATTGCCGCCGACCCCGAAAGCCTTTCCATTCTGGCGCTGGCCGAACGCCTTGCCGTCAGCGACATTCCCGTGCTGATCAACGGGCCGACAGGCACGGGCAAGGAAGTCCTGAGCCGTTTCATCCACGCCACCAGCCCCCGCCGCGACAAGCCGTTCATTGCGGTCAATTGTGCCGCCATGCCCGAAACCATGCTGGAAGCGCTGCTGTTCGGCCATCAGAAAGGTGCTTTCACCGGCGCCAGCGCCGCGGGCGAAGGGTTCTTTCGTGCGGCCGATGGCGGCACCCTGCTGCTCGACGAAATCGCCGAAATGCCGCTGGCGCTCCAGGCCAAGCTGTTGCGCGCGCTACAGGAAGGGGAAGTGGTGCCGCTGGGCGCGACCCAGCCTATCAAGGTCGACGTGCGAATCATCGCCTGCGCCAACCGCGATCTGCCTGTCGAAGTGGAGCACGGCCAGTTCCGCGCCGATCTCTATTATCGCCTGAACGTCTTTCCGCTGACGCTGCGCGCGCTCGTCGAACGGCCCGACGACATCGCGCCCCTGGCCTTTGCCATGGTCCTGCGTCATGCCCCGGTCGACCGGCCGCTGCCCTGGCTTTCCGATGCCGCGCTGGCCATGCTGGGCTGCCATGCATGGCCGGGTAACGTGCGCGAACTGGAAAACGTGGTGCGCCGGGCCTTGCTGCTGGCCGGCGCCCAGACGGAAATAGGGCCAGAACACATCGTGTTCGATCGCCCGGCGCGAAGCCCCGCCACCGATGCCGCGCTGGCCGAAGTGCGCGCCCCCCAGGCCGGCAAGCTGTCCAATATCGTGCAGCTTTCCGAAGCACGCGCGATCCTTGCCACGCTCGAAGCTTGCGGCGGCAGTCGCGTGGCGGCCGCGCGGGAACTGGGAATTTCCGAACGCACCCTGCGCTATCGCCTGGCGAGCTTTCGTGAAGCCGGCATCGCCGTTGCGGGAGGCCGGCGATGAGCGGGATCAGTGGAATCGGCGCTGGCGGTGGCATCCAGCAGATCATGGCCATGCGCCAGCAGATCATCGACCGTTCGCAATTGCTGCAACAGATCCGCACGCCCGATGCCGGCACATCGGCCGAAGGCAGCAGCCCGGCGGGCGGCTTTACCGAAGCGCTGAAATCGGCGCTCGACACGGTCAATGACAGCCAGGCCAAGGCCGAAGGTTTGAGCAAGGCCTATGAAACCGGCGAGACCGTCGATGTCGCCAAGGTCATGCTGGCCCGCCAGGAAGCCGGCGTCGCATTCGAAGCAACGCTGCAGGTGCGCAACAAGCTGTTGACCGCCTATCAGGACATCATGCGGATGGGGGTCTGATAGATGGCCGATCTGGTTCCGGCCGGGGCCGGTGGCAATCCGCCACTCTCGCTTCTGGCGCCTCTTACCGCTCCGGGTGGCGGGTCGCTGCCCGCGCGCTTTGCCGCGTTCATGCGTCAGCCGCCCCTGCGCCGCGCCTTGCCATGGCTGGGCGGGGTTGCCGCCGTCGGTCTCACCGCCCTGGTGTGGCTGGCCATGGCACCGGCGCCGCAGCGGATGCTCTATTCCGATCTTTCCGATGCCGAGCGGGCACAGGTGACGGCCGCGCTCGACAAGGCATCGATCGCCTACCGCATCGACACCGCGACCGGCGCGATCACCGTGGGCGAGAGCGATCTTTACAAGGCGCGCATGGTGGCCGCTTCCGACGGCGCGGTGGCGGCGCCGGAAACGGGCGAGCAGATGATCGACAAGCTGCCCATGGGCGCCAGCCGCACCGTGGAAGGGCAGCGTCTTCAAGCCGCGCGCGAACGCGAGCTGGAACTGACGATCATGCAGATCGACGGTGTGGAAGCCGTGCGCGTGCATCTGGCCCAGCCCGAAAAGTCGGTCTTCGTGCGGGACAATGCCGCCCCTTCGGCCTCGGTCATGGTGCGGCTGGCCAAGGGGCGCCAGCTTGCCAGCAGCCAGGTTTCCGCCATTGTCAATCTGGTGGCAGGATCGGTTCCGGAACTGTCGATCGATGCGGTCAAGGTGATCGACCAGCACGGACGCCTGCTTTCGTCGGCCAACCCCGGCGATGCCGATCGTCTGGAAATCCAGGGGCGGCTGGAGGACAAGCTGCGCGAGCAGGTTTCGCAGCTGCTGACCCCCATGCTGGGCGCCGGCAATTTTTCCAGCGAAGTGCAGGTCGATCTGGATATGGACCAGGTGACCTCGGCGCGCGAAAGCTATGACAAGCAGGGCGCTGTGCGCAGCGAAACGCAAAGCGCCTCGCAAACCACCGGCAGCGGTGCGATTGGCGTGCCCGGCGTTCTGTCGAACACCCCGCCGGCCCCCACCACCGCAGCGGTCGGCGCGCCGCAGGGAACCCCTGCCTCGACCCCGTCCGGGGCGCCGAGCAATGGCGAAAGCGCGTCTTCGAAAACCTATGAACTGGGCCGCGAAGTGGCGGTGACCAACAATACGCCAGGCCGGATTCGTCGACTGACCGTGGCCGTGGCACTATCGTCGGCCGTGCTTGTCAAAGCCAAACCTGCCGAAATCGACCAGATCAAGCAGCTCGTCAGCGCCGCCGTAGGCGCCGATCCGGGGCGCGGCGATCAGGTGGCCGTGGCCGTCAGGGCCTTCAGCCCGCCCGATATCGCGCCGCCCAGTTTCTATGAAACGCCATGGTTTGCCATGGTCGTGCGCAACGGTGTGGCATTGCTGGCCGTGCTGTTGACACTGCTGCTGGGCGTGCGCCCGCTGCTCAGGGCACTGCGCCGTGATAGCGGCAAGACGGACGGCAGAACGGGCGAAACTGCCGACGGCGGCTTTACTGGCGCCAATGCCATCGCTGCGGATGACGGGTCGCCCCCAGGCCGCAGCATCGGCCCCGGCGCCACGACCGGCACGATCCGGCCGATGCTCGCGCCGGCACAGGACCAGAACGGGGCGATCGACACCGAATTGCTCAGCCGCCAGGTGGGCCTGGCCCAGCGCCTGGTACAGGAAAAGCCCGACAGCGCCGTGGCCGTGTTGCGCCAGATGCTGAAAGAACCTGTCGAAGAAGGCGCCGAGTGACATGGACCTGCAACGCGATAGCCTGACCGATCCCGATCTGGCTGCGGTCATGGTCATGCTGCTGGAAGATCAGCAAGCGGCCGACCTGCTGGCCCAGCTCGATCCCGGCGAGTTGCGCCTGCTGGGCGAAAAGATGTGCTCGCTGGGAGAAATCGGCCCCGTGGCGATCGCACAGTCGATCACCGGCTTTGTGGAAAGGACCGAACGCCTGGGGTTGCCGGCACATGACCGAGTCGGCCAGGTGCGCGCGCTGATGACCCGCGCTGTCGGCGAGGTCAAGGCCGACAATCTGATGTATCGCATCGCGCCCGAGGCCGCGCAGGATACGTCCGCACTCGAACTGGCACGCTGGCTTGTTCCCGAAGTGCTCGTACCACTGATAAAAAACGAGCATCCTCAAGCCATTGCCGTGCTTCTTGTGCAGATCGATTCCGATGTCGCCGCAGCCGTGCTGCACGGGCTTCCCGAAGCGACCCAGACGCAGGTGGTGCACCGCATCGCTACGCTGGGCAAGGTTTCGGGGGAAGCGCTGGCGATGCTGGAACAGGTGCTGACCCGCCGTATCGTTGCCGTGCACAGCCGCGCCGCACTGAACATGGGCGGCCCGCGGGAAGCGGCCGAGATCATCAATGCTGCGGCAAAGACCGTCGAAAAGCGAGTCATGCCCGAAATTTCCAAGCTGGACAAAGCCCTGGCCAAGGAAATCGAGAACGAGATGTTCAAGTTCGAGCATCTTTACGTTCTCGATCCGCAATCCATGGGCGCCATGCTGCGCGAGGTCGACAGCGACACGCTGATCGCCGCGCTCAAAGGCATCGAGGAACCCCAGCGGGACGTGTTCTTCCGCGCGATGTCAACCCGCGCGGCCGATGGCGTGCGTGATGAGATCGCCGCACGCGGCCGCCTGAAACGCGCCGAAGTGAACGAGGCGCAGAAGGCCATGATCACCACCGCCCGCCGCCTTTCGGCCGAAGGGGTGATCATGTTCGGTTCGAGCGAGGACGACTATGTCTGACCTGTTGCGCATTCCCGAGCCTACGGGGACGCTGCGCGCATGGGGCACGATGCCGGCGCCTTCGCACGGCTTTACGCAGGACCCGCGTTTTTCCCGCCCGACGGCCGCAAACCCGGCGCCGGCGGAGTTTGCCCCGCTGCCCGAGCCGGAACGCGACGATCCTGTGGCGCGCGCTCATGCCGATGGCTTTGCCGCCGGGCAGGCTGCTGCGCGAGCGGAAGCGCAGGCTCTGGCGGCGGCGCAGGATGCCGCGCGACACCGCGTGGAAACCGCTTTGCACGCGATGGATGCCGCGCAGGTCCAGGCGCTCGAGGAACGGCTGCGCCAGACCGTGCTGGCGCTGTGCGACGCGGTGCTGGCCGAAGCGGCGATCGATCCCGTGGCCCTGGCTGCGCGCGTGCACCGCGCCGCGCGGTTGCTGGCCCGCGCCGAGGATGCCCGCGTCATCCGCCTGCATCCCGAAGATCTGGCGCTGGTTGGCAACCACCTGCCGCAGGATTGGCATTGCGAGCCCGACGCCGGGCTGGATCGGGGCGCCGTTCGCGTGGATGGCGCGATGGGCGGGGTGGAAGACGGACCGGCGCAATGGCGCCGCGCGCTGGAAGAGGCGCTGCGCCAATGTTGATCGAAGCAGGCGATGCTGCATCCCTGCCGCACCCGGCCCTGCCCATGCTGGCCAGGCTGGCCAGTGCCCGGGCCGATCTTTCGCCGCGCCGCTATGGCCGGCTCAACGCATGCGATGGCGGTCTTCTGGACGTGTCGGGCCTCGCCGTCCCGATCGGCACGCAATGCCGCATTGCCCACGGGCATGGCGATCTTTCGGCCGAAGTGATCGGCTTTCGCAACGGCCGAAGCCTGATGATGCTGCTGGGCGATCCCGTTCTGCTGCGCCCCGGGGCCAGGGTGCGTCCGGAAGGACGGCCCGGTATGGTGCCGGTTGGCGAAGCGTTCTTGGGTCGCGCCGTGGATGGCGAAGGCCGGCCGATAGACGGCGGCCCGCCCCTTGCCACGCAAAGCGAGTGGCCGGCCGGGGGGGTGCGCGCTGGCGCGCTCGACCGCAGCCCGGTGCGCCAGGTGTTCGATACCGGTGTACGGGCGCTCAATGCGCTTGCCACCTTCGGCGTGGGCCAGCGCATCGGCATCATGGCCGGATCAGGCGTGGGCAAGTCGGTGCTGCTCGACATGATCGCGCAGGGTGCCGAAGCCGAGATCGTCATCGTCGGGCTGATCGGCGAGCGCGCGCGCGAAGTGTCTGATTTCGTGGAGCGGCATATGGCCGCCTCGAAACGCGCGCATAGCGCCGTGATCGCAGTTCCGGCCGATCATGCCCCGAACCTGCGCATCCGTGGCGCAATGATGGCCACTGCGCTGGCCGAATACTTCCGCGCCCAGGGCCGGCGCGTCCTGCTGATCATGGACAGCCTGACCCGTGTGGCCCACGCCGGGCGCGAGATCGCGCTGCTGCTGGGCGAACCGGGCGCGGCGCGGGGCTATCCGCCTTCGGCATTGGCCACGATTACCAAGCTGGTTGAGCGGGCGGGCAATTCCGCCGCCAGTGGCGGATCGATCACCGGGCTCTACACGGTTCTGGCCGATGGCGACAACCAGGATGATCCAGTGGTCGATACGGCGCGATCGATCCTCGATGGCCATATCGTGCTCTCGCGCGAACTGGCGCAGCGTGGACACTATCCGGCCATCGACATTCCAGCATCGCTCAGCCGCGTGATGACCGATATCGCCGATCCACGGCATCAGGAGCTTGCGCGGCAGTTTCGCGCGCTCATCGCCACTTATGAGACGAACCGCGATCTGGTGCTGATGGGGGCCTATCGCCAGGGCACCGATCCGCAGCTTGATCAGGCCATTGCCATGCATGGCGCGCTGGCCGCGTTCCTGATGCAACCCGCGCGCACGACCGTGCCGATGGAGGCCAGCATTGCCGAGTTGACGCAGCTGCTGGGCAGCTGACGCGGCGATGTCCATCAAATCCCCGCATCAGCGAATGGCGCGGCTGCGCCGGCTCGAACGTCTGCGCGCGATCAGCCACCGCCAGGCGGTGGTGGCTGCAGGCCATGCCGAAGGCACGCTGGCGCAACTGCAACACCTGGCCGACCGCACCGGCGAGCTTGTGCAGACCTATGCTACCCGGACCGATGCATCCGACGGGGCGGCGCTGGCGCATCTCGGCGCCTTTCGTGCCGGGCTCGATCGCATCGCTCACAGCACGGCAACGGAAATCGATACCGCCCGCCGCATTGCCGATGCCCGCGCCGCAGAAGTGGCGGCCGCCGAGCGCCGCCGCGCCGCAGTGGCGGAGCGGATCGCGGCCGAAGCGCGGCTGCTGGCCCGTGCGCAGGCCCAGGCCGGAACGCCGCTTGGCTCGGCGCGCAACCGGGAAGAACACGTATCCACCGTCACGCCGGAGCCCAATCCCGGCGATTGGCACGGGTCTTGAATTAACCCTGATCGTATTGCCCCAGGAGCTTGCCTCGCAATGGTTTCGATCGCTGCATCACCCGCCGCCAATTCAGCCGCGTCTGGCCTTCCCGGCCCGGCCGCACTGACCGCATCCGGGCAAGCGACATCCGGGGAATCGCGCAGTTTCGCAGCGTTTCTCGACAGCGCAGAAGCGACGCCCGCAGAGCCGCGCCCCGCGCCCGCCGGACGAGACGATGGCGAGGCGCGCCCAAACGGCCTCGTTTCGACCGCCAGGCTGCTGCCGGCAGACGGCAAAAACCTGCCGGCAAACGGCAATGCCCCCGGTGATGGACGCGATGGCGCGGTCGTTGTGACACCTGCCCCGCAAGCGGGCGCGGCGAACCTCGCCATGACGGCGGCCGCTGCCCCCACCCTGCCAGTCGCCGCATCGCCAGCCCCGTCCAGCGACGGCGGCGAGGCCGTCGATGCGCGGATCGCGGCTCTGCCGGATGGCGGTGAGCAAGCCGCGACTGCCGCCATTCGAGCGGCCATGCCCGGCCTCGCGGTTGCGCGCAAAACACCTGACGACGAGGATCCGGGCGCAGATGCCGCCCCTGTCACCGACGCATCGGCACGGCCCGCATCCGATGATGCCACGCACGATGCGCAAGCCGGCCTGGCGCAACCCGGCCCGACTTTGCCCGCCGTGATCGAGTCTGGTCTGGGGCAGTCTGGCGTAACCCCGTCTGGCGTGACTCAGCTCGCGCTGCTCCAGCACGGTGCGTCGATCACGCAAGGGGCGCCGGACCAAGCCCCGGCATCGTCCGGCAAAGCTGCCGCGCGCGATGGCGTCTCGCACACAATTGCTGCGCACAACGGTCTGGCGCCCGCCCCTGCAGCACCGCCCGTCGCCTTGCCCCCAGACACGCGCATGAGCCCGCGGCAGGCTGCCGCCGATATGTCTCTGGCCGGCGCGCAACCGCAAACCGCGCCGATCGCGCTTACCCCCGGAACAGGCCCCGCTGCCGAAGGCGAGATTGAGCACGACCGCGATGCCGGGCTGCCCGGCGGCTCTACGCGGCAGGCACTGGCCACCCGTCAGCCGCTGTCGCATACTGCTGCACCGGTTCCTGCCGGCGGGACGCAAACCGCCCCGCAGACGATCACGCCGTCTTCTGCCCGCATTGCCGGGGCGGCCGCAAGCGATGGGTCGGCAGAGGCGATGACCGTGCCGCCAGCGGCCTCCACCATCATCGTGCCCACCCCGCAATCGGCAGCGATACAGCCTGCCGCGACGCCTGGCGCGGCGGCGACGATCCCGACGGCAGCCGGCGTCCTTCCGGGCGCACAAGTGGCTGCGCTGGTCGATGCCGTGGCCCAGGCGCGCCAGGACGGCATCGGCGCAAGCGTCACCGCCACGCTTGCCCATGGCACGTTCGGCCGGATCGATCTGGAATTCCAGGCAAAAGACAAGGGCCTGACCGTGACCATGGCGAGCGCCGATCCCGGCTTCGCCCCCGCTGTTCTGGCCGCCGGCCGGGCGGATACGGGCGCATCTGCCAATGCAAACAGCGGCGGCGGCGGCCAGAATGGCAATGCCCAGACGCAAGGGTTCGCCGGCCAGGCGCAGGGCCAAGGCCAGTCGCAGGGTCAATCCTCTGGCCAGTCGCCCGGGCAGAGCGGCGATGGCCGGCCGCGCGCACCCCTGCCCGATAGCGCCAGCCCCGCCGCACGGCGCGAAGCGGGCCATGGTGACGAACCCGATCAGACACAGGGCGGCGTCTTCGCCTGAAGACCGCCGCAACAACCCGTATGCCCATCGAATATCTGAGGACCGAGCATGAGCGACAGGAAGGACAAGGATACGTCCAAGAAAAGAAAGAGCCGCACGCTGCTGCTTGCCGGCGTGGCTGCGGGCACGCTCGTGGCCGGGGGCGGCGGGGTCTATGCCCTGTTCGCCATGCACGTGCTGGGCCTGCCCCAAGTTTCCGCCCATGAGGAAAACAACCCCAGGCTGGTCCGCAAGGGTGAGGAAGATCCCTATGCCCCGGTTGCGAAAGACGAAGGCGAGGGCGGCGAAAGCGCCGGCAAGGAGATCAACGGCGAGGGCGGCAGCCAGTACCGCACCATCTATTTCTCGTTTTCCGACGATTTCACGTCGAACCTCAAGGATTCCGACCGTCTCGTCCAGACCTCGATCGCCGCATCGACGCGCCGCGATTACCGGGTAGTGATGTGGATGAAGAAGCACGAGTTGGCGCTCCGCTCGGTCCTGCTGACGGTATTGGCCGATACGCCGGACACCGATGTGGAAACGACCGTGGGCAAGCAGCGCCTGCAACAGCGCATGACCGCAGCGATCAACAAGGTGCTGACCGATACCGAAGGGTTCGGCGGCGTGGACGCCGTCTATTTCAGACAGTTCATCGTGCAGTGACGCACGCCGACGATCCGCTTTGGGGCAATGGGGAAACAAGACGATGAAGCCTGAACGGGAATTCGTGGCAGAGCGAGTGGTCGCGCGCCACTGCAGCCAGTTGCTGCGCCCCGGCCCGAGCCAGGCAGACCTGGTGAACGCGCTGAGCCGCACCGCGGAAAAGCTGGCGCGCGAATTCGCCGCCGCGCTGGCCGGGCTGCTGGGAGGCGAAGAGCCGCTGGTGGAATGCGGCCGGCCCGAACGCACGATCTATTCGGATTACGCCACCATGCAGGTCATGGGGCATCGCAATCTGGGCGCCTACACACTGTTCGGGGCCGGTGCCGGCAATGATCCCATCCTGGGCATGGTGGCTGGCGAAGTCGTGCTGAGACTGGTCGACCGCGCGTTTGGCGGTGCGGGCGTTGCCCCGCAGCAATTGCCGCGCGAACTGCCCTTGTCGGCAGAACTCATGGTCCACCGGCTGGAACTCCTCATCGCCAGATGCCTGGCAGCAGCGCTTGGGGCACAGGCGGCCGATGCCATCCGCCCGCTGCACCGCGAAGGCAATATCGACCACCTCGCACCCTTTGCCAACGACGCGGAGATTGTTGCCCTGGTGTTTTCGGTGACCGAACCGGGCCGCGCGCCCTGGGCGATCGAGATGGCTTTTCCCTATCCCACGCTGGCCGCGCTTTTTGCCAACGGCGATGGCCCGGCACCCCGCGGCGAACCTGCCCCGGCAGACCCGCGCGAAGCGCCGTTTGCCCAGGTGCCGCTGCCGATCAGCGCCGTTCTGGTCGACATGCGCCTGCCGCTCGTGGCGATTTCAGCACTGGAAGTGGGCCAGATCCTGCCCGTCCCTGTCGCGCGCGCCGTACCGTTGCGCGTTGCCGGGCAGACCATCGCCCATGGCACGGTGGGCGCGGTCGACGATCGCCTTGCCGTCCAGCTTTCGCACGTTTTCTAGATTTCAGACCTGGGGGGTTTCACAATGTCCTTTCAACCGCGCGGCTTCGATTTCCTCAAGGACGTCGACGTGCGCCTCACCGTCGAACTGGGCCGAACAGAAATGAAGCTCAAGGATGTCCTGGCGCTTGGCCAGGAAAGCGTCGTCATGCTCGACCGGCTGACCGACGAACTGCTCGACGTGATGGTCAACGGCAAGCTGATCGCGCGGGGTGAGGTGGTCGCCCAGGGCGATCGCTTCGGCCTGCGGATCGTGGAACTGGCCGGCACCGAGAACGCGCCGCGCAAGGACGTGGCGTGATGGGCTGGTATATTCTCAAGCTGCTGATCGTGCTGCCGCTGATCGGCGGCCTGGCCTGGGGCTCGCTGCGCCTGGCCAAGCGTTTCGAAGGCCGGATGGGCACGCCCGCAAACCAGCGGACGGTGAAAGTTATCGAAACCCAGATGCTTTCCCCCACCTTGCGTCTGGCCGTGATCGAATTCCACGACCGGGAGATCCTGGTTTCGACGTCGAAGAACGGCCTCGTGCGCCTGGCCGAAGCACCGGCGCGCAGGCGAGACGAGCAGCTATGACGGAAATGCGCACCAAGCGCTTGGCGCGCGCGCTTTCCGCCTGGGCACTGGCGCTCGCCGTGCTGCTGCTTCCCGGCGCGGCGCTGGCCCAGGCCGCCCCCGGCGGTGCACCGGGCGCGACGGCCATACCCGGCGCGCTCGACCGCGCGTTCAGCCAGATCGCGGGCGCACAATCGCAAGGCAGCCTGTCGCTGTCGTTGCAGTTGCTCCTCATCATGGGGCTGCTCACGATCCTGCCGTCGCTGATCCTGATGATGACGAGCTTCACCCGCATTCTGGTGGTGCTCTCGATCCTGCGCACCGCGCTGGGCCTGCAGCAATCGCCGCCCAACCAGATTCTGATCGGGCTGTCGCTGTTCCTGTCGCTTTTCGTGATGGCCCCGACACTCGACCGGGTCAATGCAACGGCGATACAGCCCTATTCAGCCGGGCAGATCAACGCCGAGCAGGCGATCGGCGCGGCGGGCATGGAATTTCACGCGTTCATGGTGCGGCAGACCCGCGAACGCGATCTGCTGATGTTCACCGACATGGCGAAGGCACCGCATTATGCCGCCAGCCGCGACGTTCCCTTTTCCATCCTGCTGCCGGCCTTCGTCACCAGCGAACTGAAAACAGCGTTCCAGATCGGATTCATGCTGTTCCTGCCCTTTCTGGCGATTGATCTGGTGGTTTCGTCGGTGTTGATGAGCCTGGGGATGATGATGATGTCGCCCACGGTCGTCTCGCTGCCGTTCAAGCTGTTGCTGTTCGTGCTGGTCGATGGCTGGGCTCTGCTGATGGGCAGCCTGGCTTCGAGCTTCGGCTAGGGGAGACGCCGCGATGGACGATACGGCATCCCTGATGGCGCTGGCCGATCGCATGCTGTGGATCACCGCGCTGGTCGCCGCGCCCGTGCTGATCGCGAGCCTGGCGGTGGGCCTGGTGGTGGGGATCATCCAGGCGGCTACCTCGGTCAACGAACAGACGCTGACTTTCGTGCCCAAGCTGGCGGTAACGGCACTGGTGCTGGTGCTGCTGGGCGGGGCCATGCTGGGGCTGGTCGCCGATTTCACGAAAGACATTTTCGCGCAGATCGCGGCAATGGGGCAGTAGGACGCGCGATGATCCAGATGAACTTCGGGTTCGGCGCACTGGAAGCCGAATTCTGGCGCATGGTCTTCCTGATGACACGCTGCGGCGCCGCGCTGGTGGCCGTGCCGTTGTTTGGCAGTCAGCAGGTGCCGATGCAGGTGCGCGTTGTTCTGGCCGGGGCATTATCGGCGCTGCTGTGCAACTGGACCACGGTGGCCGCACCGGCGGCGCTGTTTTCGCTGCCAGGTCTGGTGGCTATCGCTGGCGAATTGGCGATAGGGCTGGCGCTTGGTTTCGTGCTGCAATTCGCCTTTGCCGCGCCGGTCATCGCGGCCGAGCTGATCGGCGCGAGCATGGGCCTGAGCATCGCGACGGCTGCCGATCCGGTTTCGGGCGGGCACTCACCGGCGCTGGGACAATACTTTTCGGTGCTGCTGACGATCATATTCCTGGGCCTTGGCGCCCATCTGCAGTGGTTTGCACTGCTGGTGGAAAGCTATCGCGCCTTTCCGCCGGGCAGCGGCTGGTTCACGCCCGATCGCATGGGCTTGATCGCCGGATTCGGCACGCAGATGTTCGTTTCGGCACTCGCCATCGCCCTGCCGACGGTGCTGCTGCTCATGCTGGTGCAGATCACGTTCGGCATCCTGGCGCGTTCGGCGCCCAGCCTCAACATCTTTGCGCTGGGCCTGCCGCTGGGCGTGATCGCCGGGATCGGGGCACTGGTCGCTTCCGCGCCGCTTGTCGCTGATGCGCTTGCCGATCTCGTGGCGCTTGGTCTTGGCCAGGCCCAGGGCTTGCTGGCAAAGTAGCCGATGGCACAAGGCGAAGGCAGCGGCGAAAAGACATTCGCCCCCACCGAAAAGCGCAAACGCGATGCGGCGCAGAATGGCGACGTACTGCGCTCGCGCGAACTTGGCACGGCAGCGGGCGTCTTTGCCGGCATCGCCTGGCTGTGGCTGGCGGGACCATGGCTCCTGGGGCAGATGGGCCAGATAACCCGCAGCGGCCTTTCGTGGGACCGCGACACGCTCGATCATTTCGACCCTGGCCGGCGCATGGCAGGGGCCCTGATCGCCACGCTGCCGCCCATTCTGGTGCTGGGTGCCGGGTTGATCGCGGTTACGCTGGTTTCTCAGCTTGGCTTTTCGGCCGGTCGCTGGAACGCGGGCAACCTCGCGCCCAAGGGGTCGCGCCTCGATCCGGCCAAGGGCCTTGCCCGCATGTTCGGCATGCAAGGCCTGATCGAGCTGGGCAAGGGCCTGGCCAAGGTCATCCTGCTGGGCAGCATGGCGTGGTTCTGGATGCGGGGGCGGCTGACGGGGCTTGTGGGCCTTGGCGGCGGGCAGATCACCACCGGGGCGCTGGCCGGGCAGCTTGGCTATGCCTGGGATGCAATGCTTTCGCTGCTGGTGCTGCTGGCATCGGGACTGGTGCTGATCGCGCTGGTCGATTTTCCAGTGCAGTTCGCGCGGCGTTTTCTGCGCCTGCGCATGAGCCTGCAGGAAATCCGCGACGAAACCAAGGAAAGCGAAGGATCGCCCGAAAAGAAATCCGCCATTCGCAGCCGCCAGCGCGAGATCGCCATGGCCGGGGTCAACAAGGCCATGCGCGAGGCGCAGTTCATGATTACCAATCCCACGCATTTTGCCGTGGCGCTCGCCTATGATCCAGACAAGGCGGCCGCACCCGTGGTGCTGGCCAAAGGGCGCGGGGAAAAAGCCCTGGCCATGCGCGAGCTGGCGGCCGAGCTTGCTGTTCCCACGCTGGAATATCCGGCCCTGGCGCGCTCGGTCTATTACACCACGCGCGAGCGGCAGGTGATCCGCGAGGAACTCTATGGCCCGATCGCGGCGATCCTGGCGTTCGTCATGTCGCTCAAACGCGGGGAAACCCCGCCCACTCCGATGATCAACGTGCCGGTCAGCCTGCGCTTCGACGCCGATGGCCGGCCGGAAGCGATCGCCCCTTAAGAAACTTGAAGCAGGGACGTTCTGGACAGTATGACCACGACTTCATCGACCAGTTCGACCACTTCAACGTCGAACACCTCGTCCTCGTCCGCCACCGCCAAGCTGCTGGCGTCGCTGGGTAGCGACTCGATCGACAGCTCGGGCCTTGCCGAACAGCTTTCGGCCGCACAATATGCGGCCCGGATCGACGCTGTCACGAACAAGCAGAGCAAAGTCGAAACTCAGATTTCCGATGCCTCCACACTCAAGTCGATGGTCAGTTCGCTGGCCTCGTCGCTGGGCACGCGCGTGCGCCAGGGCGATCTGGCGGTGACACCGACGATCACCAACAGCGCGGTGGCAACGGTGACCAAGGGCTCGCTCAGCGGCAGCGGAACATCGACGCTCGAAGTGACGCAACTGGCCAAGGGACAGACGCTGGTCAGCCCCACGATGACATCGGCCACGAGCGCCGTGGGCACCGGCACGTTCACGCTGCGCTTCGGCACCATGGCGGGCGGCGCGTTCACGGCAGACGCCACACGCAGCCAGGTGGACATCGCCCTGACCGCAGACGACACGCTTTCCACCCTGGCGCAGAAGATCAACGCTGCGGGCGCGGGGGTATCGGCCTATGTCGCCACGGGTGCGGGCGGGGCGCAACTGGTGATCAAGGGTGCCGACGGCGCGGCCAACGGGTTCGAAATCGAAACCACCCCGGATTCCGGCGATACGACTCTCGCGGCATTCGGCTGGACAGCCTCTGGCGATGCGACACGACTCAAGTCCTCGGCCAGCGATGCACTGTTCACGCTTGACGGCGTCGCGCGCACGTCGACATCGAACACGATCACCGATGCGGCGCCAGGCCTCACGCTGAAACTGACCGGAACCAACGTCGGATCGCCTACCACGATCGGCTTTTCCGATCCTTCGACCGCGATTCAGTCGGCGATGACCGATCTGGTCGATGCGCTGAACGAGATCGTCAAGACGTTGAACACCGGTACCGATCCCAATACCGGCTCGCTCAACAACAATGCCGGCGCCCGTTCGCTGCGGCAGACGTTGAGCAAGCTTTCGAGCACGGTGATCATGCCCAACGCGACGGCCGGCCAGCCCGCAACGCTTGGCGACCTTGGCCTCAAGATCAACCGCGACGGGACCTACAGCCTGGATACGAACGTGCTGAGCAAGACCATGGCGAAGAGCCCCGACGGCGTCGCCGCCATGTTCACCAATGGCCTTTATGGCGTTTATGGCACGTTCGACAAGATTTCGCGCGATGTGGCATCGACCACCGATTCCAATTCCCTGGGCGGCGTGATCGCGGCGCTGAACAGCAGGAAGACGTCTCTTGCGACGCAGCTTTCCGATCTGCAGACCAAGCAGGAAACGCTGCGTACGCAACTGGTCGGCCGCTATTCCACGCTTGCCACCAAGGTATCGGATTCGCAGTCCACGCTTTCGTTCCTGAAAGACCAGATCGCCTCGTGGAACAAGTCGGGCGATTGAGATGCGCCATTACCGCGATCCCGGGGAAGCCTATCGCCGCGTCGATTTCGACGCGCGCGTATGCGGTGCCAGCCCGCAGCAGCTTGTCGATCTGTGCCTGGAACAGGTGGCCAGCTCGCTCGGCCGCGCGATCTATGCCGAAAGAACCGGCGACAACGCTGCCAAGAGCGCCGCGCTCACCCGTGCGGTCTCGGCGCTGACGGCGCTGCAGATGGGGGTGGATAGTGAAAGCCCTGCCGGCCCCGCGCTGATGCAGCTCTATCAGGCGGCGCGACACGCCGTGCTGGACAGCGCACTGCGTTTTGACCGGGCGAAGATGGAAACGATCCGCAACGATTTTCTCGAGATCCGCCAAGCCATGATGGGCAGTTGAACGCCGCCCGGCACGCAATCAAAAGCCCGGTGCAGCCCAAGCCGCACCGGGCTTTTTGCATGGCCCGATGCGGGGTCGCACCGTCCCGAGCGACATGCCATCGGTGCGAGACGCAAAAGACCCGGCGCTGCGAAGATCGCAGGCGCCGGGTCAAGGACAGGCGTTACCGCCCGATCGCCGGCCGGGGAGGGAGAGGCCGGGAAACCTCTGCAACAGGGCGTCAGCTCTGGTTGCACAATCCGATCACGGCATCGCCCAGATCGTCGAGCGAAACCTGATGGCCCGCCGCACCCAGATCGATCGCGGCGGCGGGCGCCTCGCTGACGAGGGCGGTGCGCGGATCCTGCACGATCGTGTCCATCCCGCTATCGCGCAGCAGCTTCAGACCCTTGGCGCCATCGTTGCCCATGCCGGTAAGCAGTGCGCCGACCGCCGGAATGCCGGCCCGCGCGATGGAACCATAGAGCAGGTTGGCGGAGGGGCGCGATCCTTCCACCGGTTCGCGCTGCATCAGGCGGATACGGGGCGGCTGGCCCGGTTCGACCACCACATGCCGTTCGGGATCGGCGGCGATATGGATCGTGCCCTGGCTGAGGGCCGCGCCATCGCGCGCGATCTTGACGCTGCACCCAAGCTCGGAATCGAGCCGCTTGATAAAGGTTTCCGCCAGCATCGGTTCGGCCTGGAGGCAAATCACCGTGGGCGGGCATTCATCGGGCCAGTTGGCCAGGATCGTGGTCAGGGCGTCGATCCCGCCCATCGAGGCGCTGAATGCCACGAAGCGGCCGTTCCAGGCGAACCGGGCAGCCTCGGCGGCGGCCGCTTCGCGCTTGGCCTGCTGCCGCGACCGGTCGCGCACGTTGCTGTTGGCCGCGGCGAGCACGATCTTGCCCAGCTTGCCCACCGTCTTGGCGAACTGTTCGGGCGTTGCCTTGAGCGGCTTGGGAAAGCATTCCACCGCGCCGAGCTCGAACGCCTTGAGCGAGGTTTCGGTGCCGGCCTGGGTGAGGCTGGACAGCATCACCACCGGCAGCGGGTTGCTGCCCATGATCTCTTCCAGAAACTCGATCCCGCTCATCCCCGGCATTTCCACGTCGAGCGTGATCACGTTGGGCTTGAGATCGGCGATCCGCTCGCGCGCGTCCGCGGCATTGGCGGCCGCACCGACGACGACGACATTCTTGGTCTGATCGAGGATGTCCGAGAACAGCGCGCGCATTGCCGCCGAATCGTCCACCACAAGAACCCGAGCTTCGTGCATGGATCGTGAAACCTCTGTCTGGGCGCGCGTCCCGGCGCCATTTGCCGGCTCTCTTTACCCGTGCAGGCCCATGCAAATTCCATCCGCGGCCCTAGGTATCTCAACGTAAGCAGGCGGAAAGCGCGCCTTTCCCGATTCCGTCTATTCCACTGCCCAACGCCCGACACCGCGCCCCGGCCGGCCACGCCAATCCTGGCGATGCCCGGTCCGGATCGCGTTGCCGCCGTGACGATGACGACGCCGAGCGCTATCGAGGGGAAACCGACGCGATGCCCACGATCACTTTGCCATCCCGCTGCGATCGTGCGGCCGCCGAAGCGCTGCTGCCCGAACTGCTCGCCGGGCTGGGTGCCGGCCCGCTCCAGATCGACGGTACGGCCTGTGCCCATGTGGGCCAGGCCATGTTCCAGGTTCTGGTCAGTGCCCGCCGCAGCGGCGATGGCGCCGTGATCGATCCTTCGCCCGCCTTGCGCGAGGCGGCCCGCCAGATCGGGCTGGAAGCCGAACTCTTCGACGGAGCCCCAGCATGAATGCCGAGGAAATTCAGGCGATCTTCTTTGCCGAATGCGAGGAATCGCTCGCTGCGGCAGAGCAGGGCCTGGCGGCCTGCAAGGACGGCACCCAGGATGCCGACACCGTTAACGCGGTGTTCCGCGGCGTCCATTCGATAAAGGGCGGCGCCGGCGCTTTCGGGTACATCGCGCTGCAGGCCTATACCCACACCTTCGAAACGCTGCTTTCGGACGTGCGCGATGGCACCGTGCCGATCACCGAGCCGCTGATCGATCTGCTGCTGCGCGCGCTCGATACGCTGAGCGATCACGTCATGGCGGCCCGTGGGCAGGGCGAAACGCCCGACGATGCCGCGTTGCAGGCCGAACTGACGGCTGCCATGGCCGCCAATGCGGGCAGCGCGCCAGCGCCTGCCGTCACGCCGGAACCGGCGGCCGCGCGGGAAGAAGAAGCTGCGCCCGAACCCGAGGCGGGCAGCAGTGCCGACGATGACATGGGCCTGGATTTCGATGCGATGCTCGATAGCATCGCCGGCGCCATGGGAAGCGGCGACACCGCGCCCGCGCCGGGCGAAGATGCGGTGGCGGCGGGATGGCTGGTCAGGATCCGCCCCCACGCCGGCGCCATGCGCAACGGCAGCGAACCCATGCTGATGCTGCGCGAAGTGCTGGAACTGGGCGGTACCTGCATCGAGTGCGATGTGGGCGCCGTGCCCCATCTCGACGCGCTCGATCCGGGCCTGGGCTATCTCGGCTGGACGTTCCGCATGCCGGCCGATGTCGATGAAGGCGCGGTGCGCGACGTGTTCGATTTCGTTGGCGACGATTGCGAAATCGCGATCGGCCCCGATGCACCCATGCCCGCGCTGCGCCTGCCGGCCCCACAGGCAACGCCCACCCCACGGTCCGCCCCTCAGCCCGTCCCCCTGTCCGCATCGCCAGCGCCCGCACCCTTGGCGGACATATCGCCGGCGGCCGCACCGCTGACAGCCGCCGCGGCAGCAGACGCCACTTCCACCCCAGCCGTCGCCGCGACCACCGTTGCCGCCCCGGCTGCGGCGATGCCGGCGGCAACCGCCGCCGCTGCCCCGGCGGCGCCGCCCGCGCCGCCCGCACCCGGCCAATCGATCCGCATCGAGCTGTCCAAGCTCGACAAGCTGATCGACGCCGTGGGCGAACTGGTCATCGCCCAGGCAATGATGGCCCAGCGCCTTTCGAACGAGGGACTCGCCGCCAGCGAGGAGATCGCGGTGCTCGACGGCCTCACCCGCGATATCCAGGAAAACGCCATGGCCATCCGTGCCCAGCCCATCGGCTCGGTCTTCAGCCGGGTGCCGCGCATCCTGCGCGAGCTTTCGGCCACCACCGGCAAGCACGTAAAGCTGGAAGTGTCGGGCGAAAGCACCGAACTCGACAAGACGGTGATCGAGCGACTGGGGGAGCCGTTGACCCACCTGATCCGCAACGCGGTGGACCATGGCATCGAAAGACCCGAGGAACGCCTGGCCGCCGGCAAGAGCGCCGAAGGCACGCTGGCGCTTTCGGCCGAGCACCGTTCGGGCCGCATTCTCATTCGCATTGCCGATGACGGACGCGGCATCGACCGCGAACGCGTGCTGGCCAAGGCAATCGAAAAAGGCCTGGTCGCGCCCGACGCCCAGCTGGCCAAGGAAGAAATCGACGCGCTGATCTTTGCGCCCGGCTTTTCGACGGCACAGACCGTATCCAACATTTCCGGCCGCGGCGTCGGCATGGATGTGGTGCGCCAGAACGTCAAGGATCTGGGCGGGCGCATTACGATCGAATCCGAACAGGGAGTGGGCACCACGTTCACGCTGACCCTGCCGCTCACGCTCGCCATATCCGATGGCATGGTCGTCAACGTCGGTGATCAGACGCTGGTCGTTCCGCTGGCCAACGTGGTCGAATCGCTGCGGCCGACGATGGAAGACGTCAAGGGCCTGGGTGCGAACCGGGCGATGATGAACGTGCGCGGCCGCTTCATTCCGGTCGTACCGCTGCACGCGTCGGTCGGCGCGTTCGGCGCGGTGGAGGCCCCGCAGGACGGCGTGCTGATCGTGGTCGAAACCGAAGGGACCGGCCGCGCCGCCCTGCTGGTCGATTCGATCGTCGATCAGCGCCAGGTGGTCATCAAAAGCCTCGATACCCATTATCGGTCCGTCGAGGGCGTGGCCGGGGCCACGATCCTGGGCGATGGCCGCGTAGCCTTGATCGTCGATGTCGATGGCCTTGTCGCCCACAGCCTGGCCGACCATGGCCAGATCGGCTCCAGCCAAATCCCAGGTGCGGGCGCTGGATTGGCCGAAGCCGCATGAGCGTCCATGCCGCCTTTGACAAGGACCTGCCCGGTGTTAGCCCGGGGGTATACGATGCCGCCGATTTTCGGGCGGTAAGCGAAATTGCCCACCGCGAAGCCGGTATCGTTCTGCCGCCCGGCAAGGCGATGCTGGTCTATTCCCGGCTGGCCCCCCTGGTGCGCGACACCGGCTGCCAGACGTTTTCCGCCTATGTCCAGCGCATCCGCGAAAACGCCGCAGAGCGCACCAAGGCGATCTGCGCGCTGACCACCAATCACACCTTCTTCTATCGCGAAGCGCATCATTTCGAACATTTCGCGCAAGCCGTGCGCCCTCGCCTGCTCGAGCAACTCGACCGCGGGGGCAAAGTGCGGATGTGGTCGGCCGGGTGCTCCAGCGGCGAAGAGACCTGGTCGCTGGTCATGACCTTGCTGGGGCCCGAACGGGGCGAAGGCCTCAAGCTGGCGCGGCGGGACATCCGCATCCTGGCCAGCGACATCGCCACCCATGCCATCGCCAAGGCCCAGGCCGCGCGGTATCGCCAGGAAGACCTGAAGCCGGTGCCCGAACCGTTGCGCCGCGCCTGGACCGTGCCTGACGGCCAGGATGCCACGATTGCCGGCGAAGCGCAGAACCTCGTTCGTTTCCGCCATCTCAATCTGCTGGGCGATTGGCCCATGGCTGGTGCCTTTGACGTGATATTCTGCCGTAATGTTATGATATACTTTGATAATCCAACCAAAGAACGGTTGGTGGCGCGCTTCGCCCAGAAACTGGTGCGCGGCGGCCATCTCTATATCGGCCATAGCGAGCGGGTTACGGGTCCGGCGCTGGACGACCTGGCGAACATGGGCCCGACGATCTATGCAAGGAGGGCGGCATGACGATCCGTGTGGTGATTGTCGAGGATTCGCCCACGATGCGGGCCATCCTCATGAACCGGCTGTCGAGAGAACCGGATATCGAAGTGGTGGCTGCCGCCGCCAATGCCGCCGAAGGGCGACAGGTAATCCGCGAACTGGACCCGGACGTGGTCACGCTCGATGTGGAAATGCCGGGCATGAATGGCCTGGATTTCCTGGAAAAGATCATGCAGTTGCGTCCCACGCCGGTAATCATCGTATCGGGCGCGACGCAACGCGGCACCGATACCACCGCTCGCGCGCTCGCGCTGGGTGCGGTCGATTGCTATGCCAAAAGTGAAATGGGCCGCGGCATGGCGCTGGAAGACAGCGGGCGGCTGGCCGACATGATCCGCAGCGCATCGAAAGTGCGGTTTGCCCCGCGCGGCACGCCGGCGCCGGCCGTGCCGGCCAGCCGCATCGCCGCCCAGGCCCGCCTGTCGATTGCTGATCGGCCGCGCCTTATTGCCATCGGTTCGTCCACCGGCGGGGTTGAAGCGCTGCAGATTCTTCTCTCGGATTTTCCGGCGGACTGTCCGCCCACGCTGATCGTGCAGCATATCAACGAACGTTTCGCCCCGGCCGTGGCGCGCACGCTCGATCAGCACTGCCCGCCCCGCATCCAGCTGGCCGAGCCCGACATGCCCCTGCGCGAAGGTTACGTCTATCTGGCGCCGGGCGACGAACGCCATCTGAGCGTCGGCGGCGCCGCGAGCCTGCATGCCAAGCTGCGCCGCGGAGACCCGGTTTCAGGCCACCTGCCCTCGGTGGACGTGCTGTTTTCGTCAGTGGCCGAGGTGGTCGGCGCCCAGGCTGTAGGCATCCTGCTGACTGGCATGGGGGCCGACGGTGCAAGGGGTCTGCTGGCCATGGCGCAGAAAGGTGCGTGCACTATCGCCCAGGACGAGGCGACATGCACCGTCTTCGGCATGCCGCGCGCGGCGATCTCGCTGGGCGCGGCACGGGTTGTCGCACCGATCGGGCAGATTGCCCGCCACGCTTTCAGCAAGGCGGCGTGAACCATGCTGCACAGACCCATCCTGCCCCTCCCCGGCGGCCTGGAACGCATTACCGTGATGCAGGGCCAGGCGCTGGCCAGCGCCGACAGCAGCGTCGAATATTCCACCGTCCTGGGCAGTTGCGTCGCCACCTGCCTGTTCGATCCCGATGCGCGCGTGGGCGGCATGAACCACTTCCTGCTGGCAGAGCCGCCGGCCGGCTATGACACCGCGGTGGACGAACACTACGGGCTCTATCTCATGGAACTGCTGGTCAACGAAATGCTGGCCAAAGGTGCGCGCAAGTCCAAGCTCAAGGCGCATCTTTACGGCGGCGCCAACGTCAACCGCAACATGATGAAGATCGGCTCGGTCAATGCCGAGTTCGCCCGCCGGTTCCTAGCCAACGAAGGGATCGCGTTGATGCGCGAAGACCTGGGCGGAACCCAGGCGCGGCGCGTCGATTTCCGCCCGGCATCGGGCCAGGTCCGCCTCCGCACGGTGGAAGACCGGCTTGCGCCACCTGTGCAACCCACGGAACGCCCGGCCCGATCGCTTGGCGATGTCGAATTGTTCTGAATGGAAAAGCGAGTCCAGGCATGACCACGACCACCCGGATCCTGACCGTAGACGACAGCCCGTCGATGCGGGCTTTGCTCAATCACGCGCTCACCTCCCAAGGCTTCGATGTGTCCCAGGCGGAAGACGGCATTGCCGCGCTCGACTGGCTGGCGCTCAACGAGGTCGATGTGGTGATCACCGACATCAACATGCCCCGGCTCGACGGGTTCGGCCTGATCGAACGCCTCCGCGAAGGCAGCCGCCACCGCGACCGTCCGATTCTGGTGCTCACCACCGAAAGCTCGGAAGAGAAAAAGGCCCGCGCGCGCGCCGCCGGCGCCACGGGCTGGATTGTCAAGCCGTTTGATCCGGCCAAGCTGGTTGCGGCCGTGCGCCGCGTTTCGCACTGATCGCCTCAGCCCATCGCCATCGGCATCTGCAAGGGAGCTATCAAATGATCCGCGAATTGATCACGTTCGAAGTGGAAGGCCAGGTCTTCGGGCTTAACATCATGGCCATCCGCGAAATCCGCGCCTGGACCCCCACCACGCGCCTCCCGCGCGTACCGTCCTATGTGGCAGGGGTGGTCAATCTGCGCGGCACCGTGCTGCCGGTGGTCGATCTTGCCGCGCGCCTGGGCTGGAGGGCCACTGAGCCGACGCCGCGCCATGCCATCATCGTTACCCAGCTGGGCAACCAGATCGGCGGTTGGATCGTCGATTCGGTCAGCGATATCGTCACCGTGCCCGATGAGGCAATGCAACCGCCACCGCCCGCCTCGGGCAGCGACACGGTGGTGCCTTTCCTCGAAGGGCTTGCCGCGATCGAGGACAAGATGGTGATGGTGCTCAACCTGGCGGCCCTGGCCGACAGCGATTCCATGGCCGAAGCAGCCTGATCCGCCCCACCTGCCCGCCCGACCGCCTGCCCACCTGACCGCCTGCCTGCCGGAGACGACCGCCATGACCAAGGATGCGGCCCATCATCATATCGCCGTGGTTCTGGAAGAGCTTGCGCAGGAAGTGGAAGAACTCGGCGCACGGCTGTGCACCGATATGGACATCGCCATGCGCCATATGGACGTCCTGCAAGCGATCGACCTCATGGCGCAGAAGCAGCGTTCGCTGGCCATGCTGCTCGAGGCCGATTGCCCGGTCAGCGCGATCGAGAAGATCGGGATAGACGTACTGCGCGATCGCTTGCGGTTGTTTCATTGATGCGGTGCGGCGGGCAGGCTTCCTGACGGCAGCCATGCACCCAGCCCTTTTGAAAGGCCGCGCGAAACAAAAATTGTGTCGATCCTTTACGCCAGCGCTGGACTTGCCCCATGGCCCTCGTCCATGGAGCATGGCATGTGGCAGCTCTACCAGTTTCCCCTTTGCCCGTTCAGCCGCAAGGTGCGGCTGCTCATGGCCGAAAAGGGCATTCCCTACGAACTGATCCGCGAAAACCCCTGGGAGTATCGCGAGGAATTCCAGAAACTGAACCCGGCCGTGCGCACTCCGGTGCTGCGCGACGAAGCCCGCGGCATCACATTGGTGGATAGCCGTGCTGTCTGCGAATATCTGGAAGAAACCAGCGACAAGAACCCGATGATCAACGGCACGGCGGCCAACCGCGCGGAAATCCGCCGCCTTGTCGCCCTGTTCGACGAGAACTTCTTTGCCGATGTCACGCTGCCGCTGCTTGAAGAACGCATGAAAAAGCGGCTGGTCTATCGCCAGTCACCCGATTCGCGGGTGCTGCGCGAGGCGCTGCGCCTGGCACACGATCACCTCTATTACATCGATCACCTGATCGACAACCGTCCCTGGCTGGCCGGATCGACGATGAGCCTTGCCGATCTTGCAGCTGCCGCGCAGCTTTCGGTTGCCGATTACCTGGGCGGTATCGACTGGAACGGGCACGAGCAGGCGCGCGATTGGTATGCCGTATTCAAGAGCCGGCCCAGCTTCCGCCCGCTCCTATCCGAACGGATGGACGTGATCCAGCCGCCCGCCCATTATGCCGACGTGAACGCGTAACGCCGGGCAGCGGGGTATTCAACCCAGGCTTTTGACCCCGAACCGCCCCGCCTTGCGATAGCGGATCATCCACCGGTCGAGGAACAGACCCAGCGGCCGTGCGCGCAGGCCAAGCTCCGCCAGCCCCGGCAGCGCGCCGCTCGCCACGCTGCCGGCTTTCAGCAGCGCAAGCTGGTTGCGCGACAGCGGTGTTCCGGGAATGCTGGCAAAGACGCCGGCGAGGGCATCGTCCACCGGCACCAGCAAAGGATGGCGCCCTTGCGCCTGGGCAATGCGCCGGTTGATTTCCATCATGGTGAGCACTTCGGGCCCGGCCAGTTCGAACGTCCGGCCGGCGTGTGCCTCGAAATTGCCCAGGATCGTGCCAACCGCGCAAGCCGCATCGTCGACAAACAGCGGCTGCAGCCGGGCCTCCGGCCCGAACACCGGCACGATCGGCAGCTGGCTGATCACTTTGGCGAAAAGATTCAGGAACGTATCGTCTGGCCCAAACAGCACCGAAGGGCGCACCACCACGGCCCCGGGAAAAGCCTGCGCCACCGCCACTTCGCCTTCGGCCTTGGTGCGGGCATAGGCCACTCTGGACCCGGCATCGGCGCCGATGGCCGAAACCTGCACGAAGGCGGTTGCGCCGGCCGCCTTGGCCAGTGCGGCCACGCGGCCCGCGCCGCGGCCCTGCAAGGCATCGAGATCACCCTTGAATGCGCCCACCAGGTTGACCACGGCATCGGCGCCGTAGAACGCGGCGCCAAGCGCCCGTTCGTCGCGCACGTTGACACGCAACAGCTGCACCTGGCCCAGAATGCCTAGCGGCTTTATCGAAAAGGCCCGCTCAACATGGCGGCTGCAGACGCGCAAGCGTGCGCCGCGCTCCAGCAGTTCCTGCGCCAGATGATTGCCGAAAAAGCCGCTGCCACCCAGCAGGACGATCAGCTTGCCTTCCAGATCGCGCTCGTTGCCCATAACCTGTCTGCCCTGTCCACTTCCCGGGTTTCCGGCAGGAACGGCCAGCGCCGCTCCGCACCATGCGTTCCCCGCCTTGGCACAGCAGGGGCCAGCGCATCAATGCCCTCGATCGGCCTCAGTGCCCGCCTGCACCAAAAAACGGCCGCCATGCAAAAAGATGGTACGAAAGTGGCCAAACCCAGGTTGACACCCCCCCACCTCGTCCCTATTGGCCCGTCCACCAACGGCGAGCGGCCGCGCTGCTCCTGCCGAACGCAAAGTGCCCAGGTGGCGGAATTGGTAGACGCACCGTCTTCAGGTGGCGGCGCTCGAAAGGGCGTGGAGGTTCGAGTCCTCTTCTGGGCACCATTTGTTCTTCCGGCAGCGTCCGGGAACGTCCCGAAAGTGGCTGATTTCAGCCGTTTTTCGTGCTAAGACCGTCCGGTCAAATCCGGGCTGATCCGGCACCAATCGGGAACAAATATGGTATCCTGCATGGTATCGAAGGCCCCTTATGGACGGGCCGATACCATGGGAAAACTCTTCGCGACGACCGTCACGAGCGCCAAGCCGAGAGAGCGCGAATACAAGCTCACCGACGGCGCCGGCCTCTATCTTCTCGTCAAGCCGAACGGCAGGAAGCTCTGGCGTCTCAACTACGCCTATCTCGGCAAGCAGCGCACTCTCTCCTTCGGCGCGTGGCCCGACGTCGGTCTCGCCGATGCGCGCAAGCGGCGCGACGAAGCCCGCAAGCTGATCGCCGCCGGCCTCGATCCCTCGCACGAAGCAAAGCTTGCCGAAGCGCGCGCGATGCTGTCCGAGGAAAACAGCTTCGAGCTGGTTGCGGAGGAATGGGTTGCCAAGCAGGAGCGCGAAGGGATGGCCGAAATCACCCTCAGCAAGATCCGCTGGCTGCTCGCCAAGGCCTATCCCAAGATCGGCAACCGTCCCGTCGCCAAGATCACCGCCCAGGAAGTGCTTGCCGTGCTCCGTTCGATCGAGGCAACCGGCCGATATGAAAGCGCGCGGCGGATGCGCAGCGTGCTGAGCCGCGTGTTCCGCTACGCCATCGCGACCACGCGGGCCGAAACCGATCCGGCGCGTGACCTTCGTGGCGCGCTGACCGTTCCCAAGGCAAAGCATCTCGCAGCCATCACGACGCCCAAGGGTGCCGGTGAACTCATGCGCGCGATCGAGGGCTATACCGGCCATGCCATCACCCTTCTCGGGCTCAGGCTGTCGGCCCATCTGTTCGTGCGCCCGGGTGAACTGCGCCAGGCCGAGTGGAGCGAATTCGACTTCGACCGCTCCGTCTGGAACATCCCCGAGCAGAAGATGAAGATGCGACGGCCGCACCGCGTGCCGCTGTCCACGCAGGTGGTCGGGCTTTTCGAACAGCTCTGGGAGCTGACGGGCACAGGACGATATTGCTTTCCCTCTTTCCGCTCGCCGCGTCGCCCGATGTCCGAGAACACGGTCAACGCGGCCCTTCGCGCGCTCGGGTTCGGCCAGGAGGAGATGACGGCGCACGGCTTCCGGGCGATGGCGGCAACGCTGCTCAACGAAACGGGCAAGTTCAATCCCGACGCCATCGAACGCCAACTCGCGCATATGGAGACCAACGCCATCCGGCGTGCCTACACGCGCGGCGAATATTGGGACGAGCGCGTGCGGATGATGCAGTACTGGTCGGATCAGCTCGACGAGATGCGCGAGGGCGCGAGGGTTCTGAAGCCCAATTTCCGACGCGCCTGAGGCTCCCAACCTAACGATCACGGTAGGTACTCTCCGTCAGTTCGGCGATCGACCGGAAGACGGCGGACGAATCCTGGGTGAGCGGGTCATGGGCCTGCACATGCCCTTGCGCCCATTCCAGCCACTCGGTGGCAGGCCTGCCGCCAATTTCCAATGAAGAGCCGGGATTGCAGCGCGCAGCGCCATGAGGAAATCCCGCGCCAGTCCCGCTTCGCGCCATCTGCCGGCCTGCTCGAGGAAGCATCGGAAGCGGTCGCGGTCGAGCTTGAGTTCCCGCGCCAGCATCTGGCGACGCCGTTCCTCGATCTCCCTCAGCCGCTGCCGCTCCTCGGTCTGTTCGCGCGCCGCCGCCATCATCGGGAATGCCGCAAGCAGAGTCGCGACTATGTCGCCTACCCTGTCCTTGATCATACCCTTGCGACCGTCCTGCCAGACGCGGGGCAAGTTGCCCGGCAGCCAGCGCTTGATCTCGAAGACCAGCACATCCGTCTCGACCAGTTCTCGCCGGTATTGCTTGCGGGAGCCATGCCACCGTCTCTCTTCGGCGGTGAGGAGCTGGCGCACTCCCTTGAGCCTGGGCCTGAGTTGAAATGCGATCTCGTCCTGCCCGCACCGCGCCACGGGACCATGCCGGCCTGTCTCGGCAATGGCGATCTTCTCTGCCTCCAAGGCTTTGAACAGGGCGTCCAATATCCCGAGGCGACGCCGTTCGACGGGCGTGAAAGGCGCAGCCCGGACCGGCCGGTTGGGCCAGATGTCATAGACCAGCCGGCCCCGGGCGATCGCCTCCCTTCGATTTGCAAGCCAGCCGGCAATGATGGGATGCGGATCCGAGAGCCGCTCCGCCACGCGCACCGCTTTCCCATTCTGGCGGGCCGCCGCAAGAGCAACGTCGCCCTCCATTGCCACTCCGCCAGCCGACCGTGGCGTAATTTCTATCGTCTCGTCCAGGCCGGCTTTCGCGGGCGGCAGGACCGGCATGGCGATCTCCCTGCCGACCGCGACCTTGTTCCAGTGGCCAGACCGAGGACGCGGGATATCGAAACGGTCGCATAGTTTGGCGAGACTTTGGTCCGAGATGCCGAAGCGTCCTGCGAGGTGGCGGAGAGGTTCGGCCCAGACCAGAGCGTGAAGTTCGGTACGGGACAGCAGCACAGGGACCAACGGCGTGGTGGGCATATCCATCGGACAGTCTTTCACTCCAAAGCCACATGCATGAGGACGCCGGAAGCTGCCGATCCGCAGCTCAAAACCGTTTCGCCATCATTCCATGACGCTCGGATTCAGAGATACCCGACAAGAAAAATTCATCGGCAGTGACGCTGCTCGATTTGACGGATATTATGCGTGTTCAGAGCCTTAAATCGGCTTGTCCCGCAGAGCCGGGCTTGCGTCTTGGATGAGCTGCGATAAGCTGAAGGCGCGCCATCGATGCATGGCGCCGAGGCGTGAGAACCTCGTGCGAGATGAAATGGATCCGCCATCGTGCGGCCGGGTGGCTGACGCGCATGTCCAAGCCGTTCGCGGCCAAAGGCGTTGGCGCATGTGCTCGTGCATGTTCTCAACACCCGGCTTTCGCCGGCATCGCCTCGCCAGAGCGAGGAGATGCGATCGATGCGATCCACAGCCAGGATCGGCGCGCTGCGCCGCAAGCCATGCGGCCTGCGCTAGGAGCGGCCCGCTTGCCGCTCGACGAAGGCGAGCCGCTGCCGCCGACGCACGATCGTGTGCCATCGACGGCGACTGCTATCGAGGAGATGTACCGGGCCGAACGGCCGCGGCTCCTGCGCTTCCTCGATCGTCGCGCTCCGGACGACCGCGCCGAGGAGATCGTCCAGCAGGTCTTCACTCGTCTGGTCGCGCGTGCGCAGACCGATGCGGTCGCGATTCAGTCGCCCGGAGCCTATCTGCGCGAGGCCGCGCACAATCTCCTGCGCGATCACGCCCGCAGCGCTGCCCGCAATCACCAGTCTCACCATGTGCCGATCGACGATGTCGAAATTGGAAGCGGGGATCCTGTCGCCGCGTTGGAGGCCCGCGACCGCCTTGCTCGTATCGAACAGGCCGTCCTGCGCCTCAAGCCGCTGACCCGGCAAATATTTCTCGCTTGCCGCCTTGATGGTTATAGTTACGCCGAAATCGCGAAACAGACGGGATTGAGCGTGCGAGGCGTGGAAAAGCAGATGAGCCGGGCCATCAAGCAACTGGGGCGGCACCTCAGCGATCATGGCTGACGAAGTCCGTGCCATTCCGCGCGCCATCCGGGATGCCGCTGGGGACTGGCTGGCGCGCCGGCGGGAACCTGTCCGCCCAGATGTCGAGCGGGCCTTCGCCGTCTGGATGGCTGCTGATCCGCGTCACCGGATCGCTTATGAGCAGGCCGAGCGCGATTGGCAGCATAGCCGCTTGCTGGCCGACAGCGAGGTGGGCCGCACGCGGAAGCTGGTTCGCGCACCCTTCCTGATGCGGCACAGTACCCATGTTGCGGCTGCCAGCCTCAGTGTCGTCGTCCTGCTCGGGATCGGCAGTGTCGGCTTGGTGCGCTATGGATCGCCTCTCGAGCTGGTTTCTCCAGCGCAGGCCGCGACCTATGAGACCGCGCTGGGCGAAATCAGGACCATATCGCTGGCGGACGGATCGCAGCTCACGCTCGACACCGCCACGCGCGTGCACGTCACCCTTACCGCCAACGAACGGAAGGTCTCGCTAGAAAGAGGCCGCGCGCGCTTTCGCGTTGCGCCGGACGGCAATCGCCCCTTCACCGTTACGGTTCCCGGCGGCACTGTCGTTGCACGAAGCACGCTAGTCGACGTCAGCGTGGAAAGCGGAAGTCCCGTGGTTGCGGTGATCGAGGGGCGGGTCGATCTCACCAGCACAAGTGACGTGACCTCCCGTACTGCTCGAACGCTAGCCGCGGGGCAGACCGCAAACCTGGACAATGCTGAGACGCCCCGTCCTACGCAGGCGGGCGAAACCCAATGGGTGTCCGGCATGTTGGCGCTGGACGGCAGCCTGCTTGGCGATGCCATCGCCGCAATCAACCGCTACAACCGCATCCAGATACGCCTTGCCGAGCCTGGGCTGGCACGCCTGTCGGTTACCGGCGCCTTCCAGGTGCGCAATCCGGACGCCTTTGCCCGGGCCGTGGCGGCGACATTCGGGCTCGGTATTGACCGAACCGATCCGGGCGTGATCCTTCTTCGCCGCGCTCCTTAGGACGTTTTGATCCTTCGCTGAAAAAATCTGTCGTGGGTTTTCAGAACCCGGCGTCTCCCCGCCAACCAGCCACGACGTGGCCAGGGGGGAGACACAGGGTAATGGTTCGATTTGACGCAAGATATCTGTTCAACAGCATCGCTGCCGTGGCGCTGGTGGCAGGCCCTTCGGTCGCGCGAGGCCAGGACGTAAAGCGCCATTCCTTTGAAGTGCCGGCGCAAGACTTGGGCGCGTCGCTAAAAGCGCTGGCACTTCAATCCGGCATTACCGTGCTGGTCGACAGCAAGATCGTGACAGGCAAGCAGGCCCCGGCGCTTCACGGTTCCTACACGGTCGAGGAAGCGCTGCGCATCCTGCTCGACCGATCCGGGCTGGCCTACACGCCTGTCGATGGCGGCTTTGCCGTGCGGCCAGCCCGCGCGAGCCGTGACGGGAGTTCGACAAATGACGGGCAGGATATCGTCGTCACGGGGAGCCGGCTGCGCGGGGCCGCGATTGCATCGCCGGTCGTCCGGATCGGTCAGGAAGAAATTCGCGATTCCGGCCAGGCTGGCCTTGGCGATGTCGTCCGCCGTATACCGCAAAGCTTCGGAGGCGGGCAAAATCCCGGGATCGGCATGAATGTCCCCGACGCCAGCGGCGTCGACGTGGGTGGCGGATCATCCATCAATCTGCGCGGTCTTGGAAGCGATGCGACGCTCACGCTGCTCAACGGCCGGCGTCTCGCCTATACCGCTGTTCGGCAGAGCGTCGATGTATCGGGTATCCCGGTTTCCGCGGTCGACCGCATCGAGGTCGTTCCGGACGGCGCCTCGGCGATCTACGGGTCGGACGCGGTCGCCGGCGTCGCCAACGTCATCCTGCGCCGGGACTATAATGGCCTCGAAACCAGCGCGCGTCTTGCCGGTACGACGGACGGCGGCGATTTCCAGCAGCAATATGGCGCGTTGGCGGGTCGCACATGGGCATCGGGCGGACTGTTCGCCGCCTATGAATACGGCAGCAACACTGCGATCCGTGCGAGCCAGCGGTCCTACGCTGCGACACGCTCCCCGGGGCTCGATCTTTACCCGGCGCTGCGCCATCACAGCGTCGTTGCCAGCGGACATCAGGACCTGGGCGGCGGCCTGACCTTCTCGATCGACGGGCTTTATAATATCCGCTGGAGCGACCTGACATTTCCAACGGTGGCAGGTGGCGATCTCGACGATGGCAAGGCGACCTTCTCGTCGGTCGACAAATCCTTCGGTGTCGCGCCGACCCTTACGCTCGATCTGTCCGGTGGCTGGCAGATTGCGCTTGGCGGGACCTACGGCAGGGAACGGGTCGACTATCATCAGGTCGAATGTGCCTCGGGGGTCTGCAGCGATTCCGGCCCCAGCTTCTATCGCAACACGGCCAAATCGATCGAACTCAATGCCAATGGCGACCTCTTCCGCCTGCCCGGTGGCATCGCCAAGATCGCCGTTGGCGGCGGCTATCGCGATATCGGCTTCCAGCGGTTCGTTGGGGCCGGAAGCGCGGTCAACACCGTCGCCGCCCAGGACAATCTGTTCGCTTTCGGGGAATTGAGCCTCCCCCTGATCGGCCCGGATCAGAATCTACCGCTCATGACCAAAGTCGATGCCAGTGCCGCCCTGCGCTATGAGCGCTACCCCGGCATCGGCGAAGTCGCCACGCCCAAGCTCGGTCTGTCATGGGCGATGACGCGCGATATCAGCTTGAAAGGAAGCTGGGGCAAATCCTTCCGGGCGCCAACGCTCTATCAGCAATATCAGCCGCGCGCGGTCTACCTGTTTCCTCCCGCAGCGCTGGGCGCGACGGGGACGTCGGCAGGCGCGGGGGCCATTCTTGTTCTCGGTGGCAATCCCGATCTCAAGCCGGAAAAGGCGACGACGTGGTCGACCACGCTAGCCCTGCATCCGCGCGCACTGCAGGGCGCGAGCCTCGAGGTCAGCTATTTCAGCGTACGCTATCGCGACCGGATCGTATCCCCGATCACCTCGCTGGCCCAGGCCTTGAGCAATCCGATCTACGCAGACCAGATCATCCTCAACCCGAGCGCTACTCAACAAGCGGCCGCCATTGCCAGTGCTGGCACCTTCCTCAACATCACCGGCGTGCCCTACGATCCGGCGAACGTCGTCGCGATTGTCGACAATGCCAATCTCAATGCCGGTCGGCAGCGCGCGAGGGGCGTCGATGTGCTGGCGAGCTACAATGCCGCAATTGCGCCAGACCAGCGACTGCGCCTCTCACTCGACATCGCTTATATCGAGAGCGACCAACAACTCAGCGCTGGTCAGCCCATCTACGACCTTGCCGGCACCATTT
The DNA here is from genome assembly GCF_057784975.1 of Novosphingobium sp. DS6-6. NCBI lineage: Bacteria > Pseudomonadati > Pseudomonadota > Alphaproteobacteria > Sphingomonadales > Sphingomonadaceae > Novosphingobium > Novosphingobium sp. DS6-6. Next base: position 119,623 of record NZ_JBYNTS010000006.1, read on the forward strand.
TCAATCCGCCCCATTGGCGCGGACAGGCTGCCGTCGCATGGACTGGTGGCAATCTCACTCTGGCGGCCAACGGCAATTACACCGGCGGTGTCAGTGACACCCGCTCGACACCGGCCGTGCGCATCGATTCGATGACTACGCTCGACCTCACCGCGCGCTACCGGGTCGATACCGAGGCACCGCTCGGGAAGCTCGAATTCAGCCTGTCGGTCCAGAACCTCTTCAATGACAAGCCCGATCCGATCGCGACTTCGATACCCTACGACACGCCTTACGACTCGACCAATTATTCACCTGTCGGCCGGATGATCGCCTTCGGGATCACCCGGCAATGGTGAGCGCCAATATCAGGGGCTGCCTCGGCCTTGGGGTCTTGTGCCTGCTGTTTCCCACCACGACGTGGGCGAACTGCGAAGACGTGCTGCCCGCGCATGAAGCATCGAGTACCGTGAAGCGCGACCTTGCCGCAGCGGACCTCATCCAGCTGCGCGAAATCGGCGATCCCGATTCCGCGGTTTTCAATGGCCCGAGCCCTTTCGCGGTCTCGCCCGATGGCACCCGCATCGCCTATATCATCAACCGCGCCGATCTCGCGACGAACAGCTATTGCCGCGCACTGGTCGTCAGCGGACTGACGGGTGTCCGCTCACCAGATATTGTCGATCGGGGCGGCGAACTCATCAAGATTATGGACGTGCAGCGCGGCTTTTACCTGCCGAGTGGCGCAACGCGCACCATCGTTCCGTCCTGGTCCCCTGATGGGCGCAGGCTCGCCTATCTGCGCCGCGACCATGGCGTGACGCAGGCGTGGGTAGCACAGGCGGACGGCGGCGGCGCGCGCGCCGTCACGCGCTCTGACGTCGATGTCGAAGCCGTGGCCTGGAGCAAGGATGGGACTCGGCTGCTCTATGGCACGCACAAGGGAGCGGCGGCCCTTCAGGCGGAATTGGATCGCGAAGGCCAGTCAGGCTGGCTGTACGACCGCAGGGTCTCGCCAGAGATTTCCGCGCGGCCGCTCACCCCGGCCACCGAAGCGCTGGAGGTCAGCGCCGTCGATTTGCGTACCGGCGCAGCCGTGCCAGCAGATGCTGCGGAGCAAGCGGCAATCGAACGCGCCGCGCCCGCCGACATGCCGGTGGATTCGGAAGCCATCGGTGATGACGGCCGCAAGGCGCATCTTGAGCGTCCGGACAGTTCGCCGCTGACGCCCGCGAGGCTCGTCGTCACGAACGGCGACAGCAGTCGGCGCTGCGATGCCGAGGCCTGTGCCGGCGGTATCGTCTCCCTTTGGTGGCAAGGCGCATCGGTGCTCATTCTGCGCCGGGAAGGCTGGGCTAAGGAAGCGATGGCGCTCTATCGCTGGCGACCCGGCGCTGCCCGTCCGACCGCCCTGTTGCGCACAACCGATGTGCTGCACGGTTGCGTGATGGCTGGTACAGAACTGGTCTGCACCCGCGAGGACAGCAGCATGCCGCGCAAGGTGGTTGCCATCAACACCGCGAACGGCCGGATGCGCACCATTTTCGATCCCAATCCCGAATTTTCCGGCATTCGCCTGGGTTCCGTCACTCGGCTCAGATGGCGCAACAATCTTGGGCTGGAAGCATGGGGTGACCTTGTCCTGCCACCAGGGCACAAGCCCGGAGAGAAATTGCCGATGGTTGTCGTACAATATCATAGCGACGGCTTCCTGCGCGGTGGCACCGGCGACGATTATCCGATCTTCCTGCTCGCCCAGCGCGGGATCGCCGTGCTCAGTACCGAGCGGCCCAATTTCTTCGCCGCGGCCTTTCCCCAGCTCAAGACCTGGTATGAGATCAATGCCGCCAACCAGAAGGATTGGGGCGAACGCCGCAGCCTGCTGTCATCGGTCCTCACCGGCGTGCGCATGGCAGTTGATCGTGGCGACATTGATCCCGCGCGCGTAGGCATCACGGGCCTGAGTGACGGCGCTTCGACCGTTGCCTTCGCCTTGATCAATTCGAAGGCATTTGCAGCCGCGGCGCTCAGCACCTGTTGCATGGAACCCAACACCACGGCCACCTATGGCGGCATCGCCTGGGCGGAGTGGCTGCACGGCATGGGCTATCCGCCCGCGACCCGGGACAATCCAGGCTTCTGGCGCGACATGTCGCTGGCCCGTAATGCGGCCCGGATCGATACGCCGCTGCTCATGCAACTCGCCGACAATGAGTACCGGCTGGCGCTCGAAGCCTTCGGCGCCCTTCACGAGCAGAACAAGCCGGTGGAGATGTATGTCTATCCGGACGAATTTCACGTGAAATGGCAGCCGATCCACCGGCGCGCCGTCTATGAGCGCAATTTGGACTGGTTCTCCTTCTGGCTTCAAGGCCGGGAGGATCCGAATGCCGCAAAGATCGCGCAATATCGCCGATGGCGCGCCATGCGATCCGGTGCGCAGCCCTCACCTGAGCCGGTTCCAGTCCGCTGATTTGCTGATATCCGCCTGACCTGTTTAAGGCAGAAAATCGAATGGCCTCCGGCGATCCCGGGGCGGTTCAACCTTAGTGAACTGCATGCACGCAACCGGTTGGCATTACTCGCCACTCTCATTGTCTTCCCAAGCCGGTCGGAGTGAGTTCGGCCACGGCCTCTTTTTGGCCCAGAATGGATTAAGACATGTAAATGCAAAGCCTTACTGCCCGAGTATTGAACTCATTGAACGGCACGATGGCGACACCTACCGCTGTATCTACAACGTCAACATTGACGACGACATCTACGTCCTTCACGCTTTCCAGAAAAAGTCGACGAGCGGCATCGCTGTTCCGAAGCACGTGAAAGAAACAATCGAAACCCGTTTCAAAGCCGCCCAAAAGTTGGCAGCTGAGAAGAGGGCACAACGCAAACAGGACATCTAAGGACCCAGACATGATCATCGAGCATGTAACTTCCAGTGGTAACGTCTTTGCGGATCTTGGTCTCTCCGGTCCCGAGGAGCGTCTCGTGAAGTCCAAGCTCGCCGCTGCGCTTCAGCGCAGCATGATTGAATTAGGTCTGACGCAAACCGCTGCTTCATCTCTCACGGGCATGCCACAACCCAAGCTCTCCAAAATCCTTCGCGGCCGCTTTGACGGCATCAGCGAGGCTTACATCACAGAAGGCCTTCGGAGACTCGGTCACGATGTCGAGATCCGGGTCAGGCCCCGTCACGAGGGGGTTAGCACGCTGCAGGTACTGGAAACAGCCTAATCGCGCCGCCCCCGATCTTCGCTTGAGATCGTCTTACCGGTAAGGTGGTAAATGCTAATCGACTGAACACGAGAGGGCATTTACCGCCTGCCGCTTCTCCAAAACAGCAAAATGGAAATTCACTGAATTAGCACATCGTAGGTGGGCTGTTCTGGTAGCCATGGTTTGCCCGCTTCCAGCGGAAGCCGCCGTTCAAAGAGCGCATCGAAAATGACGGGAAGAAAGTCCCATGCTCCGGCGATCGGGGCAACGGTGAACGGCGAAGCGTTTGTTCCACATTCACGAAGGCGCCAAAGCTCCGCACACGGTTGTTGTCCTTAAAATTCCGCCGCCGCCCAGGCCTCGGCATCGACCAATTCCATGATCCGCACGAAGCTCAGATCGCGAACCGGGCCAGGCGCTGATAGCGCCTGCGTGAGCTTGGCTTCATCAATAAGGCCGAAGTTGGCCAGGTGCCCGCCGAGCAGCATGTTGCGGATCGCCTGCCGTTGCCGGTCGAAGATTGTCGCGACGAAACCGGTGGGCGTGCCCTTCGACCGGCGCGAGATGATTTCCTTGGGCAGATCCGGCGCGAAGGCGCGGCGTACAATGGCCCGGTCCCGTCCAAGTGCGAGCCAATGCCAGCTCGGAACCCGCAGGCAGGCTTCGACCACGGGCTGCGAGACCAGCGGTGAAATCGTGCGGTGCGGCGCCTGGGCATTGATCGCTTCCACCAGATTCTGCGCCGGGGCAAGCAGGGCAACATGGCTCGCCCGGCCGGGGAGGACACTCGTCGGCGGCAGGAACCAGGGGTGCGCGAGGGTGTCGGCGACGATCGACCTTGCCGCATCGGAGAGAAACGCGACTGCCGGCGGCTGGCGTGGGGCTGGCGAGCGCAACCAGGCGCGATGCGCCGCGCGCCAAGCCAGTGCCCATGTCCCGGTCTGGCCAAGGTCGCCGAGTGTCCGTGCGGCGTCCCGGAACTTCCTGCCGAAACCGCCGGTGACGAGGCAGTCGGCGAGGATCGAGACGGTGCGCGAAGCGAAGAAGACATTGTCGCCGCCCCCGCCATCGATGAGTATATCGGCTCCGCATCGCTCTGCGGTGTCGGCCGCAATCATGTCCTGTGCCTGGGTAAAACAGCGATGCACCGGATAGGGCATATGCGCCGCACCCGAGCGGCGGACATCGAGGCAGTCCAAATCGAACGTCCGCGTCAGCAGTTCGATACCGGACGACCGGGCGACCTGCTCGGCATAGCGCCTCTCGTCGCTTGCCGCGTCGTCGCCGATGAGGTTGAGGCCGATCACCTCCGTGCCTGCCGCTTTAAGGCTGGTGGCCACGATCGCCGAATCGAGGCCACCGGAGAGCAGCAGCACGGCTCGATCATGGCCGGCGGCGCGGGCGCGCACGGCAAGATGCACCGCGTTGCGCACGGCGAGAACCGCCTCCCCGGGATCGTCGATCACCCGGTCCCGAGCAACGAAGGCCCAGGGCGACCATAATGTCTCGCATTCTACCCCGTTCGCCGAGACGAGCAGGCGATCGCCGCCGCGCAGTTCCTCCACCCCGTCGAGGCAGGTCTCGCTGCGCCGCCATTCGGGATAGGCGATGTGACGCGCAAGAGCGCCGCGATCGATGGCGAAGCGACATCCGCAGTCCGAGAGCAAGGCCAGATCAGACGCGACCAGAAGGACATCGCCGTCCCGGGCATGATAACATCCCAGGTCGCCCATCGGCGCACGTACGACCGCGATGCACCTATCGTCGGTCGTGAAAGCGACATAGCTGCCCCAATAGCGTTCGATCAGTCTCTCGCCACGCGACCGGGCGATCGCCGTCCATGCCACATCGTCAAGCGTGGTTTCCGGCCGCGTGCCGCCACGATCGAACAGCTCACCGACTATCGCATGGCTGCCAGCCTGTGTGATCCCATGCCGGTGGTTGCTCCACAGCATGAAGCGGTCGGTTTCGATCAGCGGCACGAGCGATGCCGCAGCCTTGCGCGCCCTCTCGATCTGCCCCGTAGGAAGAGGCTCGGTGGTAATCGCGATCAGCGCGAGAAAGCGGCGCCCTGTCATAGGACCAGGATCGCCGTGAAGGTCCGCACCATGTCGGCGCGGTCATTGACGATCCGGTCCTCGTGCTGAACCCAGCAGTGGGCGGAGAATGGTCCGAGCTGCACCCCCAGCATGACATCTGGCCGCATGCCGTTCGCGATCATGCGCGATGCCACCGCGATGGAGTTCGTAAGGCAGAGGTCGATCTGGCTGGCGATGTGCGCCGCCGAAACGAACCCGGCCATGATCCGCTCTATCTGCCCTTCCGGCAGGGCACGGGACGTCGGCAAGCGCGACTTGCGGGTCGACAGCCAGGAGAGGGTCCGGCCAAGACCCGCCATCTTCAATCGTACGCGCGAGGCGGCAAGGCAGCACAGGGCGCTGGTCGTCCCAGCGAAGCCGGGCCGCGGAAGGTCCAGATCGAGAATACTCGTCTGCGGGATCACGATCGGGCGGCAGGCGACCGGTGCCTCCGGAGCCGCCGACGCCATCAGCAGGCCGCGCGCCAGCAGTCCCTGGATATGCACATCGTCTGGCGGCCGAGCGCCGCCTTCTGCCAGCGCGAGGAAGCTGTGCTCGGCGTCTGGCGAAAGGCAGAAATACCTGTCTGCCATGATATCGAGAAAGATGATCCGCTCGCCGACGCGGCAGAAGGAGATGCCATTGCGAAGGGTGAAGCCCATGATCGAACGCCCAGGATCGCAGCCTGTATCGGCGCGCGATCCCATGGGACCGCGCGCCGACGCCGTCAGTCGTCGGCAATGCCGAAGAGCTGCTGGCCGTTCTTGGCATCGATGACGAGGCCGGCGCCGCCCTTGGTTTCAATGCTGGCGGTGCCGAGGTCGATCACTTCGTCTTCACGTTCCATGATGCACTCCTTCGTCCTGCTGCGAAATGCAGCCATGGCAGACTAAGGAGGGCGGTCGGGTATTCGAACTTTATACGGATTTGATATCGATTTTGTTTGGCCGGCGGTGGGCGTCAGTCCGCGCGGTACACGGCCCGCACGATGTCGGCGGCAGCGCGGCGGCGGCGGCGATGATAGCTGTGAGACAGGGTTTTGAGGTCCCGGCGTTCGGCGATCCTGACGGCCTGCCACAGCGCCTGCAGTTCGGCGCCGGTTCCATCGAGTACATGTTCTTCGATGGTTCGGACGGCGTGAAGGCGGGCATTGAGCCGGTCGATTGCAAGCGCATGCTCGCGATTGGCGGAATGGCGGGCGACGGCCAGAAACGTCGCCGCAGTCCGGTCGGCCAGGCCCGCGTCGTCCGCGAGGTCGCCAAGGGGCGGAAGTGCGGCCGGGTGTCGCCATGCGTTGATGGCAAGCAGGACGAGGTCGGCCGACCAGTCGTAGAGATCCGCAAGGCCCGGTTCATCGAGCGCAGGGAGATGGAAGCCGCCGGCGGTACGTGTCTCCACCAGACCCTCACCGGTCAGTCGGTGTAGCGCGTCGCGCACGGGCGTCACGCTCGCGGCGAGCGGCGCGGCCAGCACCGCCGGATCGAGCCGGTCGCCTGGTCGGAATTCACGGCTCATGATCCGGAGGCGCAGCGTCTCATGGACCCGTTCGGCGGTCGCCCCGGCGTTCACTGCGCTTCTCGCTGTTCCCGTGCATAGGCATCGACCAGCACCTGTTGGTCGGGCCGGAGCGCATCGACGGCGCCAAGCGGCTGGTCCGCGCGCCCGCCCAGCAGCACCGAAGGGCATTGCCCCTCGAAATTGCCGAGATTGGGCCGATGCTGGCGATAGCCGACCAGCGCCGCCAGATCGGGCGGGAACGCGCGCGCGACCTCGGGCGGATAGGCGAGCCATTGGTTTTCATAGGGCTTGAGCCAGCCCAGTGCATAGCCGATCACGATCCCGCGTCGCACGTCCCGCGTGCGGTTGGCACCCGCGCCGTGGAGGGTCGAGCCGAGGAACAGAAGCGCCGCGCCGGGAGCCATCTCGGCAGCGACAGGTGCGCCGTCCGGCTCGGCGAGCGCGTTGACGCCATGGCTCTCCGGCCAGACACGCGTGGCGCCGTTCTCCTCCGTGAAATCAGTCAGCGGCCACATCACATTGACGAGATATTCGATCTCGCCGACCGGTCCCCGCCACATATCCTGGTCGCGGTGCGGCAGTTGCGCCGGCGCGCCGGGATGGACCGCGATCGCCTGGGTGGTATTGAGCTGGATGCACTCGCACCAGGGCGCGAGCACGGCCTCGACGATACCGAGAATGCGTGGGTGCTGGACCAGCGCCGCGGCGCCGGCCGCGCGCGTGAGCAGGCGGCCGAACCGCTTGGTGGTGCTGCCGTAGAAGCCGCCTTGCCCGAACGGCGTCGCCGCGAAATCGCCCGCCAGTTCATCGTCGAGCGCGTGGATCTGCGCGGGCGGCAGGGCATCGGGAAGGACGCACCAGCCATGGTCGAGAAGGTCGCGCGCGCTGCGGGCAATCTCGTCGTCGATCCTGTCGATCATCGTCTTTCTCCTCGTCTCAGGCCGCGATGCGCTGGCTGTCCCGGACGGCCGGTGCCGCCTGGATGCCAGCTGCGGCGAGCAGGCCGGGCGTTTCTGGAGCGATGTCGATGCGCAGCGCCGCCAACTTCGCGCCACCGGCGACTTGCGGCAGTCCGAGCGGGCGGCAGCGCCAGCCGAAGGCGAGGATCTGCTGGAACCAGCTCATTTCGGCGATCGCGCTGTAGCCGGTGATGCCATGATCCAGCGCATGATCGACGAGCGCGGTCACCAGCGTGTCGCGCACCGCGCGGCGATCGGCCGCGCGCAGCCGGCGGTCGAGGCAGAAGCGGGTGATCTCGTAGATGTCAGGCGCGCGCGGCGGCATGTCCTCGCACAGGTCTGGATAGAGGCTGTCGAGAATGTGCGGACGCATGGTCGGCAGCAGACGCGCCGAGCCCAGGTGCGCCCCGTCGGGCTCCGCGAGGATCAGATAGATGGCGTTGAGATCGTCGAACTGGTCGATTTCATAGCGTCCCTCAAGAACCGGCACGTCCCATTTGAGCAGGTCGACGAAGACCGACTTGCGCGCGGCGAACATCGCGCGCAGCGCCGCGTCCGACGCAGACGGCGGGGCGGATTGCAGGATATGCAGCATGGCTCTTGCTCCCTTGGCCGTGATCGGCCGAGGGTCGGCGAGATGCCGGTCGCAGCGCTATGCCCGAAAAGGGGCATAGCGACGGCGGAAGATATCCGAGAAGGTGAGTGTTCCGTCGAACAGCGTCCGGATTACCAGCAATGTCCGCTTGTTCACGCCGTAGCGCTCGCAGGCCTGCTTGATATGCCGGGCCACCGTCTCTTCGCTGATCCCCAGGATGCGGCTGATCTCCCAGTCGCCCTTGCCGCGCGCGACCCACAGGACGCAGTCGCGCTGCCGGTCGGTCAGTGCCGGCCCCGGACGCGGCAAGAGCCCGCCGCGTCCCATCCACAATCGGCGCGCCGCTTCGAATGCGAAATTGCCGGCGAGTTGCGCCATCGGCAGCATGACCTGCGACAGCGGCCGCCCCGCTTCGCTCGCAAAGGAGCAGGAACCGCGCGCTTCGCCGGGAACATGGGCCGGAACGGTGAAGCCATCGCCGATGCCCTGAGCGCGGCCGAGCGTCAGTATCCGATGGTCGCCCGGCGTCAGCGGGATCATTGCCGCCATCTGCGACCATGGGAAGCCGATGCTTGTGACATGGCTGGCGCGATGCACCGGGTCGCTCACGGCCAGAGCGTTCGCGTCATAATAGTCCGCCCAACGCTGCGGATAATTATGCAGCCGGATCGCCGCGTCACCCGCCGTGGCTACGTCGACATGATGGCTGAGCGCGAAATACTGGAAGCCCAGCTCCACGCTGATGGCGGCCATGGTCGCCGCAAGCTCATCCGCACTGCCGACCGTTTCGACGATGCGCGCAAGCTGCATCGCCATGCCCGAACAAGGCATCTGGTTCTGTCTCGACCGTCGGCGGGGTCTCGTGCTGCCCGGATTCCGGCGATCGCCCTTTCTTGGTCCTATGGGCCAGGCGGCGGGGCCTCAAGCCGTTGCCGGGCGACTCCTGTCATGAAATTTTCATATCATATTGTGGAGGCGCGCAGAAGTTGTCTGGTGCCCTGCAGCATATATCCCTCAGCGCTGTTTGTGGATTTCGGCCCGTGACGCCGCTGCAGGCGTGGCGCGAGACCACCGCCTATGCACAGCTGCGCGGTATCGATCGCGCCGGGATCATGTGGGAGTGGCTGCGTCGCGATCCTGCTTATATCGCCTGGCATGCCCGGGCGAGCAGCGTTACCCGCGGCCGCGTCGATCCGCGCGCGTGGGGGTTGCACTTTCGCTGAAGACCCGGCCCGGTCGGCACCCGAGGCGCGGATTATCTGGCATGCCGATCTCGATCCCGCGACCCTTTCCGTTATAGCGATCCCTACTGATCGCGCCGATCCCGACGGTCTCGATCTGGAACGAGTCGCCGGCTGGTTGACCGTGGTCACTGATCCGGGGGGACGTGACCACGCCGTTCTCTCGGACGGTCGCCACCATATCCGCCTCGATGTCGCGCAAGGCCAGCTGACGGGCGAGACACTGGTCCATCTCCATTATAGCCTGCATGGACTCGGCAGCGCCGAGGTCGGCATTTTGCCGCTGCGCCGCCTCCTCCATCTCCAGCACCATCGCCGCTTTGCCCGCTCGTTGTACCCGCGCGACCCCTGGATCGACCGCGGCATCCAGTTGCTGCGCATCCATGACGCGCTCGCCCAAGGCGCGACCCAGCGCGAAATCGGGGCCGTCTTGTTTGGCGAGGCACGCGTGGCCGAGGACTGGAACGACCGATCCGACTCGCTGCGTTCGCGGATCCGGCGGTTGGTGCGCGAAGCGAAGACCCTGGCATTGGGCGGGTATCGTGACCTGATACGCGGCAGACGATGAGGTGAATCGCTGGTTGTACGTCGACGAGGAGGTTCAGACGGGCGCCTCGCGCCGGGGCTTTGCCCGCTGGCGCGACCGCGCTCTATGGCTCCGGCATCAGAGAAGCGCTGGCGCTCTGATGCCTCGCCACCGAGTCCCGGCGGCGCCGGGCCTCGGCCTGGCGGTGACGATCGGCTGGCGCAGCCACAGCGATCGCCAGTGTCGTGGAGATCGTCTGGCCTTGCCGCGCAGCAAACGGAAGCGGGCCGTCGACAGATTTCATTCGGAAACGACTGGATTCTCCGTCTGCCAAGGCTCGAACATGGCTGCGAGACTCATCGCGATGCCAACCTCGCGTTACGCGATGACAATGTTGTTCTGCAAAGAATCGGTTCGACCAAACTTGGGACTTATTTGCCATTCCACACAGCGACGGCGAAAGACGGCTTCCGACAGAGGCGGACCCTGGCACCTTCAGCGTGGCTGGAAGCTGGCCTTCAACTGCGAATGTCTGGCCGGGATAATGGATGCCCCAAAAGCCATGACGCTTGGCTCAACGCAGGCTCGGCCCGTTGTCGGTAACGGGAGATTATGGTGATATTCCCTTCTATCTTGAAGACACCGGCGAGCTATGGTCGACTGGAGCAGCGCCGTGAGCTGCCTACGAACCTTCAGGCAGATGCGGATCCCCGTAAGAAGCGTCGCGGCGTGGAGCTTCCGTCATGATCTACCAGCGACGCGCGCTTCAACGCCGCCTTAATGAACTTCGGGCCGTGCTTGCCCAGGACACCATCGATAAGCTCGCCACACGCCTAAACCGGGCCGGCAAGGACCGCATCGCAGCGATGTGGGAGGTCATCGTCCTCCACGGATTGTCGAGATGCGGTGCGCTCCGTAACGAGGTGCCGCTCGCGTCCGGACGCTGCCCCGATATCGAGTTCAATCAAGACACCCTACGCTTCATCGCCGATGTCACAGCGGTCTCTGACGAAGGCCTCGACAATGACAATCCGTATCATGAGCTGAGCAACCTAATCGAAGCTGCAAAGCGGAAGCTCGGCCTGCCAATCGGCGGCCTTCATCTCCAAGTGCATTCCAGGCACCATCGCACGAAACGAGGCACCCGGACCGTGTTGAGGTTGCCACCGCGCAAGAGCTTACAGGCGTTCGTCCAGCAGACGATCGTGCCCCAGCTACGCGAGCAGATCGACGCCGGAGAAACCGTTCTCCGCATCGCGATCGACGACGATGATCTTGGCCTCGAGATCACAATCAATCCGGCGGGTTCTCCTCACAGCTCGGGCAGTTTCGCGGCCTATGACGTGCCCAAGATCAAGGACCGCAACCCCCTCTACAATGCGCTCAAGGCCAAGGCCGAACAACTCCGGGGCCCGGACGGCCTTACCGGTATCATCGTGGGCGATGGCGATTGTGTCGCTCTCTCGGGTCGCGCCGCGAATTGGGACGAGGTGTCGACACAGCAGATCGTGAAGGAGTTCTTCCGGCAATTCTCTTCGGTCGATTTCGTGCTTCTCCTTAGCGTCCGGGAGACTCGTAGGGGCTGGGGGCCGATCCCGCCGCCCGTGCGTCAAAACTATGCGAGCCTGTTCGTCCGTGACGGGTGCGACGCTGGCTCCAGATTGGACAAACTGTTTCGCGCCATGGTGACAGAATTTCCGAGGCCTGCGATGATGCCGGTCAACGGCGCGCTTCGGGCACGAGAGGACGACTATGACCTCGGGCACCATGGAGGATATACGTTGTCGGGTTCCAAGATACGCATTGGCCTACGCGAGTTCACCGAAATCTTCGCCGGCTTGCGCACCCTTGAAGACAATGGCGCCAAATTTGTCGAAGCCGCCCGCAAACATCCTCAGAGGCCGAACTATGTGCGCGCCGTGGTGTTGCGCAATCTGATGCAGGGTCGCCTCCCGGTATCCATCGAGATCATCCCGACCGACGAAGACGATAGCGACCACTGGGTCGAAATCATCTTCGGCGAGATCGACCCGGCCATTGCACCCATTCGGTAGGATGACGCCCGACTGAGGCTTGGCTGTCGCCAGCCTGGCAAAAGCCTGCCATTCGGAAGTTCGATCACGTGGAAGGAGCTGGCATGACGATCGCGCTTGCGCGGCAACTCTACCGGGTCGGACTATCCCATGCAGGGGCCGCGTGCCTGCTATACCGCGCCGCCGTTGAGCACGCCGCCGAGGATAGCGCCGACGATCCGATCTCAGTGGCGTTCAATGGGCCCAATTCCCTCTCGATCACCTATCTTCTCGGCCTTGGGCTTGAGCTCATCCTCAAAGCCGCAATCGTCGCTGGGGACGACAGCGTTGATGAGAAGTATCTTCAGAAAGAGGTTCGGCATGATCTCGTGAAGGCATTGGACGAAGCGGAGAAGCGTGGCTTCGGCTCAGAGGCGCCTTACCTGCGACCCATACTTGAGACGCTTCGAGATCCGTATGCGAAGCACTGGTTGCGCTATACCCACCCCGAAGAATTCGCCCTTCCGGGCGACTTTGATCAGGTCGTGGCAACGTTGGTGATCGTAGAAGCCGAGATGATCGCGATACTCAGCAATCCCGAGTCCGGTGCTGGCTAGCGCTAGTCGACCGGCGAGGTCGCGTTGGGTTCACTGTCGGCTGTGGGTCGGCCGTTGCGGCCGGCCCGCATGGCCAATGCCGCGCGTTTCGTGCAGGCAAGAATGCGCTGATGCTCTCCGGCTCTCGGCCGATAACTTCTGGACCTCCCCCGGACTGCAGGGTAGGCCCGAGCAAATGGCGATCGCGCGGGCAACCGCCGCGGCCGCGGCAACGGCGCTGACATAGGGAGCAGCGACACTGGCATTGCCGATTTCCGCAGCACCGCATCGGCCGATTTCGGCTTCAAGTCTCGCATAGGCGGGCAAATCGGGCGCAGCTGGTTTCGGAGCGGGATCAGCGACGCCATCGAAATGCGCATCTATCCTCCGGTGCGCGTCGAAGACATTGATCCGATAGCGGTCGAAGTCGGCGGAGGTCCGGCCAAGCCCCACGTCGATGATGGCTTCAAATCCCGTCTCCGCAAGTAGCCGGCGGGGCGTGACCTTGTCGAGGCCTGACAAGGCAAGCCTCGGTTCGCCATCTGCGACCCGAAGGTCGGCGCGCAGCGGCCGGTCGATCCGCCCGACCGTGAACCCGCACGCCTCGGCCCAGCGTTCGGCCATCCGGGTTTTCAGATGGCCGTAAGCATCGTCCGGCACCAGGATCGACGTGCCCCAATTCTCCTCGCTGACCCGGTCATAATCCTGCAGCACCAGCGCGGGCCTGGCGCCCGGCGCGTAAGGCAGCGCCGCCAGGCTCCACAGGAAGGCCTGTCCAAGATTGCCGAGGCCGAACAGCCAGAGTCCGGCGGGTAGGAACACTTCTGCGAAGTCGGGAGCGACGTCAGCCCCAGGCCAGAGATCGAGGTCCCCGGGCAAGGCGGTTCGCCCACACAATCTCTGGAAGGCCGCGCCGACCGCATGGGCGCCCGCCGCCACACCGGCGAGCGGATTGTTAGAGAAGCCCAGCGCATTCGTCGCGTCCGATTGAACGCCGGCTCGCCAGCCATCCCACCAGGCATATAGGGTACCGGCATCCTGCGTCGTGCCGATGCCGATCGTGACGGCGGCCGGTCCCGTGAAGCTGCTGGTCCCGATCTCCTCGAGTGCTTCGCCAAGGGTCGCTTGCATTGACAGGGTCGATTGCAGGATCTGGTCGCGATCCCCGGTGACACGCACACCGCCCATGAAAGTGCGTCGGCTGACCGCGAACGCCGTCAAAACGGCGGCATGGCCGGCCGGGCTTGCCGCATCCGGTCCCACCACGATGTCGAGCGTCATCGCGCGCAAGCGCTGTTCCGCTTCTGGGAAGCCAATCCCCTCGGCATCTACCAGCAGCTTGGCGATGCGGCTTAGCTGACGGGTCAGGGTCATCGCGGCCACCACCCGACATGGAAGGGATTCTGCCGTTCGCGGCTGCGATCGCGCCACTGCCTATTGCCCAGATATTGATGTACGCCGATGCCTCCCGGGCGTGTCGCGCGACCCGCGAAATCGGGCAGGATGATCGCCATGTGGCCGACTTCTGCGATGATCGGGTTGGCTTGGTCGGAATCGCTCTGTCCGTAGCCGCCGGGATGGACATGAACGTCGGCGACCACCTTCAGACCCGTCGCGCGGCAATGCGCCCACAGCGCGCCCAGGCGCCGACCGTCGATGATGACGATCCCGGTCGCCAGAGAATGCGGATCGACATCGTCGTAGTAGACGAATTCCTCGATCACGCGCCGTTTGCCCTGGCGGCCGAGCAGGAAGGCTCCAGCTTCGCGCTCTCCGTGGGTGCGCTTGTGCAGCTCGTCGACGCCGGCCTGCCAGACGTCACGCGCGCAGACGAGTTCAGGCGGCGGCCCGAAGGCGATGCGCGCGAGCGTTGAGATTAAGGATGCCATGGAGGTCCTCGAAGATAAACTGGAGGCGGCGATCGGATCGCCAGGCGAGGTGCGGCAGGTTGGCCGCATTGTTGTTATGGGGACCGGTCATGCGGTCCCACGGCCGGTACACGGTATCGTCGCCCCATTGCTGGAAAGTGATCGCGACCCGCTGGTTGCCCTTGGGCCGCAACGGGGCACTGAGCGGCATGTTCGCCTCGAGGTCCCAGATCCGCACCATCGGGTTCGTGGCCGGAAAGTTGGTGACGTCGCCGCGAAAGCCATAGGCCACGGTCCGGCCATCGGGCTCGGTCGCCGCGATATAGAAATCGAGGCGGGGGAAGACGAAGGCGTGGATACGCCAACGGTCAGCCAGGACCCCGGCTATGAAGCCGGGGTCGTCGAGGTCGGCCCGCACACGGGTTTCGGCCGGGTCAAGCATTGCTGTCGCCGTTGGCGATGTCGCCACGCACCAGATCGAGCGCGAGCACATCCTGCTTGCCGGCAAGGTGGCCGACATGGTCGCTGAGCGGGAGCTCTTCGGTGCTGCCCGACCGGGTCAGCTCGAACTCGCCCGCCATCGACGTATCGATTCCGAAAGCGCCGATCGTCCAGTCGAGCACCGCTTCGAGCGTCGCATGGCGGCGGAACTCGCGGTGGTGCGAGGCCGCCTGGTAATTGACCGTGACGGTCACCGGCTGGCGGTGATGGACGTGATGGCGGCGCTGGTGACCGTCATGGATCGGATGCTCGCAGGGGAGCAGCGAATCGTCGCCCTCGCGCACGATATAGATATCCTCGATCAACAGGCCGTGATCGGTCGCGACGATCGTCAGCAGATGCTCGATGGTCTCACCGGTGCGCACCTCGATGAAGAGATCGCGCGCCTCAAAACGTACCGGAATGCGGCGGGGGTCCGGAGGCTCGATCTCGCGCGCGGCGTTGAGCCCTAGGGTGTCATCCTGCAACTTCATATCAGCCATCTCTTCACTCCATAAACTCGTTCAATGAAACTGTTGAACGAAAATCAAAAAAATATCAGCCGATGCGACGGTATAAAAATTCGACGCCGCCGCTATCAGCAGCACCTTCGGTCCTCATCAGAAATCCCTGCTCCCACAATTGCTTGAACTTCGTGCTAGCATTCGCGATCGATATTCCTGCCTTCTCCGCGAATGCCGCGGTTCTGACCTCGGTCCGGGACAAAGCGTAGTCGAGCGCCTCCCGATTGCCTGCGCTCGGCTTCAAACCGATCACCTCTACCGCCGTGCCGTTCCACACTGTGATCGGCACCCCGATGCGCTCCGCCGCCAAGTCGATGTTGAGCCGGATCGCGCTGTTGCTCAGATCGACCAGGCAAATACCCTTCGACTTGCGATACCGACCCACCACCTCGACGATCGCCTCCGAAGCGAAGGAAGCGTCCATACGCTCCACACCCGCCATCGAGATCTTCGCCGCGCGCTGATCCGACATCGCTTCCAAATGCGAGACGAGTTTCGCCGCGACAGGAACCGCTTGTTCACGGTCCCAGCCCGATGTCGCCCCGTCCATGAGGTCGATCAGCCGAATAAACGCTCCCGATTCTCGTTAACTGAACGCATTTAATCAGATGGCGCTCGGCCTGTCAATCGAGTTTGAACGAGAAAGCGATGTGCGTCCCCCACAAAAGCGGCAGCTGGTCCTGCGAAAAGGCCATGTTGGGCTGATATTCGTTGTTGGAGGGCTTGAGCAGGACACGCTGGTTGAGCAGGCGGACGTCGAGATCGGCCCTGAAGCCGATCGCGTGCCGGGCGCTGGACTTCAGCCCGAGGCCCCGCTTGTCCTCGGGCTTGCTTGAAATCCCCTCGCGGAAGATCTCGACGACTAGGTCGACATCGCTGAGGTTGTGCCACTTACTGCCCGTCAATGCCGGTCGCAGGCTCTTCATGATGCCGATGCCGCTGTCCGACACCGCGACGGTCAGACGGTTGCCCTGAGGATAGGTCTGGAGCGCCGCGTAAGCGTCGAGGCTGGTCTGGCTGTGGTCGAACACATTCTTGATCAGCTCGCCAAAGATGCTGAACATCGCATCGCCGATCTGCTTGACTTCGGGCCGAGCCGCGCACCCGCGCTCGACCGCCGCGACGAGGCGTGGCACCAAATTCTGGTCTACCGAGGCGGCACGGCTGAACCGCTCGATCTCGACGAGCCCGCGGTTGCCGCCCCGATGGATCGCGGCGCCGGAATAGGCCGGGCGGGCCGGCGAGACCTCGACGGCGGGGGCGAGATGGTCGAAAAATCCGATACGATTGAGATAACCCATCGCACTTCCGGGCGTGCCGAACTCGAGCCGGACGCGCTTGGTGCAGGTCACGGCTTGATTGCAGAAGCTCAAGAGGCGCACGATGACGTCGATCATCAGCTTGCAGCCGGCGGGGACGTTGATGGTGATCGTGTTGAACGAGCTGCCGAGCGCGTCGCCGCACTTCAGCAGCGCCTTTTCGAACTTCCACGCGTCGACCCAGCCGTCCGGCAGATCGAGAGCGCATGCGCCGAGATGGGGATAGGTCGCCATTACCCGCTGACCTTCTCGATCGCCGGCTCCGGGGCGCCTCGCCAGGTCATGCGATAGACGTCGCCCTGCGCGACCGACTGGACGGCGTGGGGGAACAGCGCCGCTATGCAGGTGCCGCCCGCGTGGCGGACCGAGGGGTAGATGATGCCGTTGAGGCCTCGCGCCCGCGCCGCATCGGCCAGCGCGTTGCCTGCGGGATAGCCGACACCCTTATCAGGGTGCAGGCAGATGTGATCGGAATGGAGCCGCAGGTCGACGAACTCGCCGGCGAAGCTCGCGTGGAGCTCGGCATAGTCGACAACCGCCTCGTAGACGCCCGTCTGTGCAAGCGCGTCGGTCAGGTGGTGGCGAACTTCTGCAAGACACGTGTCGAGGTCGAGTGCCGCATACCAGGCGCCGCGCTCGGCCCCGTTGAAACGGTTCGCTTCGCGCGGCTTGGCGTAGGCGAACGAGGCATTGATGAACGCGGCGTGCGGCACGCCGTAGACCAGCTCGTAAGCCTGAACATCGGCGGTGCCGCGATTCTGGGCCATCAGCCGGTTGCTGGTGGCGCCTTCGATCTCGGCCAGCGCGGCAAGCTCGTCCGCATCGACCAGCTGGCTGAGCACGGGCGGACGGAGCCGCGCCGTCGTGACGAGGCGGATCGTTCGCGGAAGGGCGTCACGGGTAATGGTCAGCCCTTCCAGCATGCTTTAGAGACCACCCCGCACGGCGTCGATATACCGGCGGGTCTCCAGCATGACTGGAATACCGCCCTCGATCATGGCCTGGACCGGCGTCGCCCGCTGGAAAATCGGGCCGCGATTGGGAAGCTTGGGCCAGCGATCGGCCATCTCGTCCGCAAAGAGCAGATGGAGACCCTTGTAGACGCCGATCGCCGCCGATGCCCGGGTTAGCTGGTCCTGCGAAAGAGGCTGGTCCCAGGCACCGCGCTTGATCCGGTCCCACGTACTGTCGCTCACCCCCAAAAGAGCGGCGGCTTCCGCATTGGACAGACCCCAATGCTCGATAAGCGCGCGGAAGGCCTTGAGCGCGACGCCCGACAGCCGGCTGCGATCCTCGCTCTTCGAGAAGGTTTGGACGTCTATTGGGGTAAGGGGAGCACTGGCTCCCAGCTTGATGATGTCCGCCATGGTCAACTCCTACATCAAGTGCCATGTAGGCGTCAATTGACGAACATTCAACCGTCAACTGACGCGATTTAGATCTTGGCTGATGAATCCGAATTGGCCCTCACGCAAATGTCGAAACGAGGCTAGGAGGTCTCACGCCCGCGCTCTGCGGTGGATACTGACCCTGCGAAGGCGAACAGGTCGCCTGACGCCGCTGGCCTTCGCATGTCCGGCGGCGCGAAATTCCGACCGTCGGCTTGGCCGGCGAAAGTGGCAGCTTAGGTCTAAACCGGACTTTCGCCCTGGACTAAGTGAACGACCGGCTTTAGGTCGCCTGCTGCCGGTAAATGCTATCGGCTGGGACATGGAATACCGTGGCGCTGTCCAAAAAACAGGCGATGCTTTCCTGCGCAACCGCCTGTCGGAATGCGTCCCTATCGGCCGCGTCAGTAGCGAACTGAACATCGCACACCGTCGAAGTGCCCTGGAGTTGACCACTTCGAGCGACCAGCCGGGTTCGTCCTCGAGCCGGACGATATTGTCCTCCACCGCAACACCGTCCTGTTTGACAATGCTGGAACGCCCGGAAACGACAAGAATGGGATCACGATCGGCCATCGGCATAATCGATGGTGCCGAGGTGGTCGTGTAAATCGCGCACCGCCGTTGGAAAGAGGGAGCGGTCTTCGAAGGCACCTCGCGCCTGACGGCGCGACCGCGCTCTATGGCTCCGCGGCGTCAAGGCTTTCCGTCGTCTTCGCCACCGAGCCCCGGCTTTCACCGGGTCTCGTCCTGACGGTAACGATCGGCTGGCGCTGGCGGACGGGCGTCGCCCGTCCTTGACGCGGTCGCCGCGCTTGTGCGCGGCGGCGCTGCTGGTGGCCTCTCCCGGTCAAGCGCGGGTGGGCGGCGCTCCCTGCTAGGCCCGCCCGCGTCGCCGGCAAGCCGGCCCTCGACTGCGCTCGGGACCGGCTCCTCCACTATCGTTTCGGCCCTGCGCCACCCCATCGCTGGCGCGACGGGGACCCCGGCTTGCGTGCCGACGCCGCTCGCGGCGGGCCTTTCCGGTCGCATCTTGCCGCCCACCCCCGCTTTTCGGGGAGGCCATGGTGGTTTTCGGGCGGCTTGAGGAGGTAAACGATGCGTGCATCCACTGGCCATCGCGTGTCCGGCAAGGGTCGCAAACCTCACGCGAACAAGGGTGGAAGGGCCGTGCCCGCCCAGGCGCGGACGCAAAGCGAAGGGGGCGAGGAAACCCGCGCGAACCTCTACGACGAGGTGACCGCGCGGATCATCGGCGAGCTCGAGGCGGGCCGCTTCCCATGGGTCCAGCCTTGGGGCCAGCCCGACGCGGGCAGCGGCGCGATCGGTCCCGCCCTGCCGCGCAATGCGCTGACCGCGCGGCGCTATTCGGGGGTCAATGTCCTGATCCTGTGGGGCGCGGTGATCGAGCACGGCTTTCCCTCGCAGGGCTGGCTGACCTTCAAGCAGGCGCTGGAGGCTGGCGGCGCGGTCAGGAAGGGCGAGCGCGGCACGACCGTTGTCTATGCCAACCGCTTCACCCCCGAGGCCGAGAAGGCGCGCGCCATCGAAACCGGCGGCGACGCCAGGACCATTCCGTTCCTGAAACGCTTCACCGTGTTCAACGTCGCGCAGTGCGAGGGGCTGCGCCCCGGCCTCGCCCCCGATCCGGTCCCCTTGCCCGAGCGCCAGATCGTGCCGGTCGCCGAGGAAGTGATCGCGGCAAGCGGCATCGAGTTCCGCGTCGGCGGCAATCGCGCCTTCTATGTCCCGGCGCAGGATTATGTGCAGGTGCCGCCGCAACCGGCCTTCTTCGAGCAGATCAATTATTACCGGACCTGCCTGCACGAACTTTGTCACGGCAGCGGCCACAAGTCGCGGCTGAATCGGAACCTCGCAGGCAGCTTTGAATCGAAGGAGTATGCCCGCGAGGAATTGATTGCCGAAATGGGTTCGGCCTTTCTCTGCGCAGCCCTCGGCATCGTCCCAACCGTCCGCCATGCCGACTATCTCGGTAGCTGGCTGGATGTGCTGCGCGAGGACAATCGCGCGATCTTCCGCGCGGCGAGCGCCGCCAGCAAGGCTGCCGACTGGCTGCTGGCGCGGCACGCCGAAGCCAGAGCCGAGGCTACCCAGGACGACACTGGCGAACGGAGGGCGGCATGATCCTGCTCACGCCCGAACTTCACGCCGCGTTGCGCTTGAACGCTGTCCGCTCCGCCGAGAGCGATCATGATCCCGCGCCGGTCGTCAAATTCTTCAATCCACTGGGCGCGGCGACATGGCTCGCGACCGAGCTTCATGACGATGGCGACACGCTGTTCGGGCTGGCCGATCTTGGGTTCGGCTGTCCCGAACTTGGCTGTTTCAGCCTGTCCGAACTGGCGGACATCCGCCTGTCGTTCGGCCTCGGCATCGAGCGCGATATCGGCTTTTCGACGACCGCCAGCCTGTCGGTCTGGGCCGACATCGCGCGGCGGGCCGGTTCGATCAGCCAAGCCCAATCCATCATCTGGCGCATCGAGTCCGCGCCGGTCCCCGAGCTTCCGACCGATCCCGAGGGCGGGAAAGGCGGATGACGCGCGGCGCGTAACGTCGCATATCGTAAGCCGGTCCGCCTACCCGCAAAGAGCGACGGACCGGCACCCACAAGGAGTGCTGACCATGAAACTCGATTTTATCCCGCTCGACAAGCTGGTCGTGAGCAAGGCCAACATGCGTTACGGCAAGAAGGCCCCGGACGTGTCCGATATCCTGCCGACCGTGCGCAGTCGTGGCGTCATCCAGCCGGTCATCGTCCGCCCCCAACCCTGCCCTGAGCCCGGCGCAGGATGCGCCCCCGACGGCTTCGAGATCGTCGCCGGATGCCGCCGCTTCCACGCCGCGAAGATCGTCGCCGAGGAACGGCGCGCGGCGGGCGATGTGATACCCGAGCCCCAAGACTCCATGCTTCCCTGTGCGATCCTCGACGAGGGCGACGACGCCGCCGCCATCGAGGCTTCGATGATCGAGAACATGGCGAGGCTCGACCCCGACGAGGTGACGCAATGGGAGAATTTTACCCGCCTCGTCCGCGAGGGTCGCAAGGTCGAGGACATCGCCGCGACGTTCGGACTGCCCGACCTCGTCGTCAAGCGCGTGCTCGCGCTCGGCAACCTGCTCCCCGCCATCCGCGACCTTCACCGCAAGGAACGGATCGACGCGGCGACCGTGCGCCATCTGACGATGGCGTCCAAGAGCCAGCAAAAGGCGTGGCTGGCGCTGGCCGACGACGAGAACGCCTATCTGCCGACCGGCCACCAGTTGAAATCATGGCTGCTTGGCGGGCAGTCGATCCCGGTGAAACATGCGCTGTTCGACGTGGACGCGAGCGGGCTTGCGACCATCGCCGACCTGTTCGGCGAAGACCGGTATGCCGCCGATGCCGATGCCTTCTGGACCGCCCAGAATGCCGAGATCGAGGCGCGGCGCGCGGCCTATGTCGAACAGGGCTGGGCCGACGCGATCGTCGTGCCGCCCACGACACATTTCTCGACATGGGAATATGAGAAGGCGGGCAAGCGCAAGGGCGGGCGCGTCTATCTCGACGTGCGCGCCTCCGGCGAGGTGATCGTCCATGAGGGCTACATCAGCCGTAAGGAGGCCGCGCGTCTCGCCAAAGCGGAAGGGTCGGAGAACGGTGGCGGGACCGGTCAAAAGCAGGCCCGACCCGAGGTGACGTCGACGATGCAGACCTATATCGACCTGCACCGCCACGCCGCCGTCCGCGCCGCGATGCTTGGCCATCCGAGGATCGCGCTGCGGCTGATGGTGGCCCATGCCATCACCGGCTCGCACCTCTGGTCGGTCAAGCCCGAACCGCAACGAACAAGCAACGACGAGGTGCGCGACAGCATCGACAACAGCCGGGCCGAGGCGGAGTTCGACGAACATCGCCGTGCCGTGCTGGCGGTGCTCGGCTTCTCGCTCGAGGAACCGACCGTGACCGGCGGCAATGGCGACGACTATGGCATCGTCGGCCTGTTCCGGCGGCTGCTCGACCTTCCCGACATGGTCGTCATGGACGTGATCGCCATCGTCATGGGCGAAACGCTGGCGTCGGGCAGCGCCGCCGTCGAGGCGGTGGGCATGGAAATCGGCGTCGACATGGCCCGCTGCTGGCAGGCCGACGATGCGTTCTTCGAACTGATCCGCGACCGCGAAGTGCTGATCCGGATCGTCGCCGAAGTGGCGGGCGAAAGCGTGGCCAGTGCCAATGCAGGCGAGAAGACCTCGACGCTGAAGCGCATCGTCCGCGACCATCTTGACGGCACCAACGGGCGCGACCGGCGCGAAAACTGGGTGCCGCGCTGGATGGCGTTCCCGCCTGCCGCCTACACCGCGCGCGGCGGCATCGGCACTGTCGCGGCCCATGCCAAGGCGCAGGCCGCGCGCGAGGTCGAGCGGCTCCACCCGAGCGACGACGAGCCTGATCCGAGCGCACCCGGCGCGGTGGCGGCCCTGCCCGGCCCCGACGACGAGGCCGACCGGCTCGCCGCCTGATCCCTTGCGGGCGGCGGGGCGCGAACCCCGCCGCCCGCATCTTCCATACCCCGAAAAAATTCGGCCGCGCGCCCTCGCCCTGACGGGCTTGCGCGCGCGGGCAAGGAGGCCATCATGGCCGACCGCGTATCCGCGAGCATCACGATCGGCGGCGACCCCTGTTGCGATCCCTGCTGCCCGATCTCGCCACTCTCGTTCAGACAGAGGGACTGTCCACCGGATGGGACGGCGAAACCTTCGCGCCCGCGATGTTTCGCGAGGGCGTGCCGCTTGAACTCATGACGCATGAAGTGCCCTGGGGCCGGTTCGAGCGCCGCGAAAGCTGGTGCATCGCGCATGGCTTGCCCTTCGCCCGCTGGTCGGGCGCCTATTGCGGCCAACGGGGCGCCGAGCGTGCGGTGTTCACCGGCGCGGGCGAGGTGCACTGTTATGCCGCCAACGAGGACGACTGTCTCCTGATCGGCCGTTGCACCGTCAAACGTCTCGGCAGCAACGAGGCGGTCCTCGCCCACTTCGCGGCGTGCAATTGCGCGGTGCCGCCGCTGCGGCTGATGCCCTGACGATCGGCCGCGCCCCGACCTGCTGCGGCGGCCGGGACGCGGCTATTCCCTTGTCCTCATCAGCGTGCGCGCGCGCACCAGTCGGGTTTGCGCTGCCAGCGCGGCCACCAGCGCGCGACGCCGGTCGCCACCAGTTCGGATCCCACATCGCGACCGGCCAGCGTCACCCGCGCGACCGTGCGATTATAGCTGCGCCCGACCCGCATGATCGTGACAGTCCGGCCGTCGAGCAGCATCCGGGCACGCGCGGTCGCGGATCGTCCGAGCACGATCTCGGCCCTGCATCTGGCCTGTCCCGCATGGGTTTCCGACGCATCGATCCCGGCAATGCGGATGCGCTCGCCGCTCTCCAGCCGGAAGGTATCATCATCGATGACATAGCCGACGCGCCCCTGGCCCGGCGGCGCGGCGGCGATCAGCAGGAGCGCGTCGCTGCCGGTCAGGAGGCGGAGGATGGTCATCGACATGTGTCGCTGGCCTCTATCGCCTTCTACCCCTGACCCGAAGCCCTGACCGGTCGCTATCGGTCACGCCAACGGCGACGCTGGCGGTGTCGCCGTGGTGCGTTTGGGCGGTCGATCCGATGGCGCGATGGTGCGTCCGCGCAGTCCACCACCTATCCATCGCGAGGGTTGAACCGGCGGCATTGACGTCGTTACCACTGCCGTGTCCCGCACCGTTTCCGGCTCCTCGGGCGCATGACCTGGGGCGGTCGCGACCCCGCGAAACCATCGCCGCGCGGCTTATTTCCCCGCCCGCCAAGGCGGGCTCCTCGCGGTCGCTGCGCTTCAAATAAGCCTCCGGCTCCGGTCCTCCGCTTTCGCTCCGGCCTTCGGTTCGCAGGCCCGCTGTGACCGTCCCTCCGGTCCGCCCATCGCCCGGAAACGGTTCGGGGCGACTTTTCAGGAGACGAACAATGCCAGCCATCGGTTATGTCACCCGCGACGGACAAGGCTTCAAGGGCCAGCTCAAGACGCTCTCGATTCGCACCGACATCGAGATCATTCCCAACACCCGCAAGTCCGGCGACACCCAGCCCGACTATCGCGTCTCGGCGGCAGGTGTCGAGGTCGGGGCCGGATGGGTCCGGCGCGGCGAAATGAGCGGCAAGGACTATGTGTCGCTGTCGCTCGCCGCCCCCGAATTCGGCCCGCGTCGGCTCTACGCCAATCTCGGCCGCGCTGCCGGGCAGGATGACGACGACGCCTTCGCGATCATCTGGAACCCGGCCGATTGAGCGAACCGCTCCGCGTCCGCCAAGGGCGCAGGGCATGAAGCGGTGCGCCGGTTTTGCCATAGCTCGCGAGGGACTCTGCAGGCGGGGGCGTCTGCACCGTCCGCTTTCCGTTGCACGGACGAAAGCCCGTGCCACCCGGTTCAACCCACGCCGCTATAGGAAATCGAGCCTCAAGAGCCCGGCCGACTGAACCCGGCGCCCCGCGTCCCGCAAGGGCGCGGGGCATCGCCACCGGCCCGAAACGAGGGGGTCGGAATCGCGTGGGTCGATTTGCGACCCTGCCGAAGACGGCCGGATCGATCCAATCCGCGCTCATCAGCCGGCGCACGATGCACCGGCACGGATGGACTGGGATCATGGACGACACCGCCGAACGTGCGCAGGCTGCGCGCGAGACCTGCCCCTTCCTCACCGCCAAGCAGGCGGCCTTTCATCTCGGCCTTGCCTACTCGACGCTGAAGCGCCTGCGCCAGACGGGGACGGGGCCGAAATGCCGCCTGCATGGCCGCACCTGGCGCTATCATATCGACGATATCGAGGCGTGGTCGGCGGCCCGCGCGCGCGGAGGCGACCGTGGTTGAGCGCCGCGACCTGCCGCTGTTCGCCTGGGGCAACGCGCTGCGCGCCGCCCGCGCACGCCGCACGAGGCTGCGTCGCCACGCCACGGTGCTGGGCGCCGGAATCGCCTGCCTCGGCCTCATGATCGCGCTGCCACCGCTGCCCCGGCTGGTCTGGAACGCAAGCGCCAGCGCGCCGATCGGCCTCTATGCCGTGTCGCCCGGCGCGACACTCAGGCGCGGCGACATGGTGATCGCCTGGCCACCGGCCGAAGCGCGGCAACTGGCCGCTAGCCGCCGCTATCTGCCCAGCAATGTGCCGCTGGTGAAGCGCGTCGCCGGCATCGCCGGAGACACAATCTGTGCGGTGGATCGCGCGGTGATGGTGAACGGCCGGCCGGTAGCAATCCGCCGTGCCGCCGATGCGGAAGGCCGCGATCTGCCCGCGTGGCAGGGATGCGTCTGGCTCGGGCCGGGCATGGTCTTCCTGCTCATGGCAGAGACTCCGGACTCGTTCGACGGCCGCTATTTCGGTGCGACGCTGGCGCAGGATGTGATCGGCAAGGCGACCCCGTTGTGGCTGCGCTGAAACCGCTCGCGCTCGCCGTCGCGCTGCTGATCGCGTATCCCGCCGCTGCCGATCCCGTCGATCGCTGGCGGGCAGAGATCGCCGAGGCTTCCGCGCGGTTCGGCGTGCCGGTGACGTGGATCGAACGGGTGATTCGCGCCGAAAGCGGTGGCCAGACCATGCTTGGCGGGCGACCGATCACATCCCACGCGGGCGCGATGGGCCTTATGCAATTGATGCCGGCGACCTGGGTGGCGATGCGCGCCGCGCACGGCCTGGGCGGCAATCCTCATGACCCGCGTGACAACATTCTCGCTGGCACGGCCTATCTGCGCGCGATGTATGACCGCTTCGGCTATCCCGGACTCTTCGCCGCCTACAATGCCGGTCCCGGCCGTTATGCCGCGCATCTGGCGTCCGGTCGCGCACTGCCGGCCGAGACGCGCGCCTATCTCGCGCAAGTGTCGGGTATGCCTTCGGGGCCGCCGCAATCCCTTCCGCAGCAGCCGCCTCCCGCATTGTTCGTCGCGCTTCGGACCAGCAAGCAATCCGTCGCTCCATCACCATCGCGCCCGCCGGACGAACCGCCGGATATGCTGTTCGCGGTTCGCGGACCCCGCTGAGCGGGCATAGACGGCAGCGTCAAACAGTGCCGGTTGAAAGGGCACCGCGCGACGGCGGACGTTGGAGGGGCTCGTCTCGAGCAAGGACCAGCATGACGGGCGGTGAAGCGGCTGTGCAAGGCCGGCGGCCCCTCCAATTTTGCCGCGAGATAGAGCGTGCTTCGCACGCGCTTTTGTTTGTTCCAGCGCAACAAAATGGGTTCCTCCGCCGCCGCTGCGCGGCGCTTCCGGCTGCGCCTCCAGCGGCCCAGACAGCCGCTCCGCCACCCGTCTTCGGAGGTCTGTCCTCAATGAGGAGGATTTCAAGCGAAGGAGGCGATCATGACCATGTTTCAATCCATCGGTGCGGCGTCGGACCGCGTAGTGACAACGCTGGTAGCAGGGCTCGAAATCGAGTTCGGACGGGGTGCCGGCGAGGCGCTGGCGCAGCGGTTCCTAGAGGCGGAGGAGAGCGATTTCCTATGGGATGCGCGCGTGTCGGAGCGTTGGCTCGGGGCGTATGAGAGCATCGAAGAGGAGGATTTCGAGCTCGATCGGGTGGCGATCGTGGGGCGTCTGGATGGCCGCTGGTTCGTCGCGGTGAGCATCGTCGATGGCGATGGCAACGCACATGGATTGATGGGGCGGCGCAGCTTCAGGAGCGAACGCCAGGCACGCAAAGCCTTTGCCGCGACACATTGATCGGGGCATCGGAAACGCCGGCACAGGGTGCCGGACAGGCATCGTGTCCCGGCTTCCTTTTGCCTCGGCTCGGGCGAAATAGACCGGCAACAGGAAGGCGGAAATAGGCGGCAGGGGCAGTTCAGACGGGAGGGCGGCGTAAGGCAAGATAAAGCTATGGCACTGGTGCGCCATAAGCCTATGTCTGCACATCGTTTTTTGGACCCGTGACCGGCACTGTCCTCTGGACGCCAGTGCCGTTCCGCGCCGAAAGGACGGCATTCCGCCATGTTCGGCGGCACCGGTTTTCATGGGGAGCGCTGGGCGTCATGCTTGCCCCCCATGCCCCCGGAATCAGGATAATGGCCGACGACGACAGCTTTGAACCGCGCCTTGGGCGCCAGCGCCAGCAGGGCGGCAAGCGCGCCCGGTGCTATCTCGGCCGCGTGCTTGCCGCCGCCAATCTTGCGCGCAGCGGCATGGCTGCCCCGGGCCTCGCACGGGGAGCGTACTCGGGCACCCGGATCGGGCGTGGCGCGGGTGTCAGCCGGATGCTCGCCAGCCGCGGCGGACATGCGGCGTCGAACAGCCGCCGCGTCGTCGTCAAGGCAAGCATCGTCAAACTCGCCGGCAAGGGCGCGTCGGCCGCTGCCGCGCACCTGCGCTATCTCCAGCGCGACGGCACGACGCGCGAGGGCGAGCGGGGTACGCTCTACGGGCGTGATGCCGTCGCCATCGACGGCAAGGCGTTTGGCGAACGCGGGGCTGGCGATCGCCACCAATTCCGCTTCATCGTCTCGCCCGAGGACGGGGATCAGTATGAGGACCTGAAACCCCTGACCCGGCGGCTGATGGCGCGCATGGAAGAGGATCTCGGGACGAAGCTCGACTGGGTCGCGGTCGACCATTTCAACACCGGCCACCCGCACACCCATATCGTCGTGCGCGGGAAGGACGATCGTGGCGCCGATCTCGTCATCGCCCGCGACTATATGACGACCGGCATCCGCGAGCGCGCCGCCGAGCTGGTCGATCTCGACCTTGGCCCACGCACCCACCGCGAGATCGCGCAGACGCTGCGCGCCGAAGTCGAGCAGGAGCGCCTGACCTCCATCGACCGGGCCTTGCTCAAGGGGGCGGACGCCGAGCGGGTGGTGGCGACCAATGGTCGCGACGCCTTCGACCAGACGCTGCGCGCCGGCCGGCTGGCGAAGCTGTCGCGCCTGGGCCTGGCCGACCCGCTCGGCGCCGGTCGCTTCCGGCTCGCGCCGGACCTCGCCGATACGCTCCGCGCATTGGGCGAACGCGGCGACATCATCCGCACGATGCAGCGCGAATTTTCGCGCACTGCGACCGTCCGGGCGCCGGCCGACCAGGCGATCTACGATCCGGCCGCGCCCGATGCCCGCCCGCTGGTCGGTCGCGTGCTGGCGCACGGGCTCGCCGACGAGCATGATGATAGCCATTTCCTGATCGTCGATGGCGTGGACGGGCGCAGCCACTATGTGGCGATCGGCAAGCCTGTCCTGAGCTTCGCCGAAGGGGGCACGGAAACCGACGCCAGCTTGGCGCGTGGTGCGATCGTGCGGATCGATCCGATCAGGCCGACAGCACGGGAGGTGGATCGGACCATCGTCGCGGTCGCCGCCGCCAATGGTGGACGATACGATGTCGATGGCCACCTTCGCCACGATCCGACCGCCACGCAGGCCTTCGCTGAAACCCATGTCCGGCGGCTCGAGGCGATGCGACGGACATCGGGTATCGTCGAGCGCGAGCCGTCCGGCCACTGGATCATCGCGCCGGACCATCTCGAGCGCGTGGCGGCCCATGAGACAGCGAGGCTGCGGGACCGTCCGGTCGCGATCACCATGTTGTCGGCGCAGCCGCTCGATAGACTGGCCGATGTCGACGCCGCGACCTGGATCGACCGCGAGCTTGTTTCGGCCGCGCCCGAGCCTGTTCGCGATGCCGGATTCGGCCACGACCTGCGCGACGCCCAGGCGCGTCGGCGGCAGTGGCTGGTGGCGCAGGGATTGGCCGAGGAGACGGGCGGCAGCACGACGTTTCCGAACGGCATGATCGCCGCGCTTCAGCGGCGCGAGTTGCTCCGGGTTGCGGGGCAGCTCGCAGACGAACTTAAAATGCCGTTCCGGGAAGCTGCCGAGGGCGCTCGGATCGAGGGCGTCTACCGCCGCTCGATTGATCTCGTCAGCGGGCGCTTCGCGCTAGTTGAGCGATCACGTGATTTCACGCTGGTGCCGTGGCACCCGGCGCTGGAGCGGCAGGTCGGCAAATCGGTCTCGGGATTGATGCGCGGCGACGGCATTAGCTGGTCGATCGGGCGCGGTCGCAGTGGACCGAGCATTTCATGAGCTGAACGAAGCCTGCAGCGACCGGCCGAGCGTCGGCTAGGAATGCAACGAGAACTCCGTTTGTGACGCGAGCGCTCGCCATTTCCGAGCTTCCCAGCGCC
This sequence comes from Novosphingobium sp. DS6-6, assembly GCF_057784975.1. Classification (NCBI taxonomy): domain Bacteria; kingdom Pseudomonadati; phylum Pseudomonadota; class Alphaproteobacteria; order Sphingomonadales; family Sphingomonadaceae; genus Novosphingobium; species Novosphingobium sp. DS6-6. The sequence goes on from NZ_JBYNTS010000006.1 coordinate 149,124, forward strand.
GCCATGCTGATAGCGACGCGGCGAGATCGGTCCGCCTCTTCGTGATGGTATGATCGTTGCGACGTTGCTATGCTCCTGATGGGCCCGGGTAAGTCGAGACAATGTCGCCGGCCAGGCCTCTGGCCTGGGCCGTTATTTTCCTTGGCCAAGCATGATGGGAACTTGAAGCTAGCCTTGCCGGATAGCCTGCAAGCCAACGAGGTATTTAGTGGCCGATGAAGTCCTATAGTTTCGCCGATTTATTTGCAGGGTGCGGGGGCCTTTCACTTGGGCTGTCGCTGGCAGGATTGAAGGGTAAGTTCGCGGTCGAGCGCGATCCGATGGCCTTCGAGACTTTTTCGGCCAACTTCATCGATAGCCCACGGTCTACGGTCGCCTTTGATTGGCCGGCCTGGCTTGCGAAGCAGGCTTGGGACATCGAACTCCTCCTCGCGCAGCACAAGGATGACTTGGTCGGGCTGCGGGGCACGATCGACGTGTTGGCCGGTGGACCGCCCTGCCAGGGCTTCAGTTTTGCCGGGCGGCGCGTCGAGGGAGACCCCCGCAACCTGTTGTTCGAGAAATATGTGGAGGTCGTCGCCGCACTCCAGCCACAGGCTCTCATCCTAGAGAACGTGCCGGGGATGCGCGTCGCCCATGCGCGTCGAAACGTCGTGGACCTCCCGGTTCCCGGCAAGCAGGTTGAGAAGCCGAAGTCCTTCTATGACAAGCTCGTCGATAGCCTCGACGTGGCTGGGTATAAGATGGAGGCCATGCTGGTGGATTCATCCCGGTTCGGCGTACCCCAGCGTCGCTCTCGCCTGATCGCCGTCGGCATCCGGAGGGACCTGTGCGAATGGCTGGATGGCGGTATCTCGCGCATGTTCGTGCTGCTCGAGGAAGCGAGGCTCGCGCAGCTCAAGGAGCTTGGCCTTCCAGAGGCGGTCAGCGCCTCCAGTGCGTTATCAGACCTGGAGACCGCTGGCCGTGAGATGATCGACTGCACCGACCCGGAATCGACCCGCGGCTTCCGCGAGGTAAAATATAGCGCGCCGACGACGACCTACCAGCGGCTAATGCAAGCCGGGCACGATGGCAGCATGGATAGCATGCGCCTCGCCCGGCACCGTGACGACGTGAGGGAACGGTTCGCCCGCATCCTCGTGGAATGTCGCAAAGGCGTCCGCATGGATGACGAAAGCCGCAAGACCTACGGCCTCAAGAAGCACCGGATCTATCCGATGGACAGCGGCGAACCCGCCCCGACAGTCACCACCTTGCCGGACGACATTCTCCATTATTGCGAGCCGCGCATCTTGACCGTTCGCGAAAGCGCTCGCCTCCAGTCGTTCCCGGATTGGTTCGCCTTCAAGGGAAAGTTCACGACCGGTGGCGACCGGCGCACGAAGGAGTGCCCGCGCTACACGCAGGTTGGCAACGCCGTGCCGCCCTACCTTGCGCGCGCGATCGGCATCGCGGTGCGCAAGCTCCTTGAAGAAGTCGCCCTAACGAAATCGTTGTTCGGCGACGGCGCAGCGGAACTACCGACCGTCGCGACGGCCTAGGGGGTATAATGACGGGGGAAGCCATAGTGGCGCCGTTTCCGGCGCAACTCCTGAATTGGGCCGGCAACCGGTCGGGCGGCGTTCGCCGCCTATTCGATGCAGGCAGCGGCCGGCCAGGCCAAGCGGTGTTCGAGACGAACCTGTTGCATCGCCTGGAAGCCTGGGCTGGATCGATCGCGTCCGGGTCAGGTAGCGTCCCGCGCATCTTGATGCTGGTTGGCGGGCCAGGAAATGGCAAGACCGAGGCGATCGAATCAACGGTGGGCTGGCTCGACGCGGCGTTGGGCGCCGATGGCAAACTTGCGGCGGAGCTCAGGAAATCCTTTTTCCCGCCAGAGGGTACGGCGGTTCCGCGGCTCGTCCGCGTCGATACAACGGGTCTCGGGATTGGGTCGCGCCAACTGGGCTTGTCGATCGTCCAGGATGCCTCCGCTGTCGTTGGCGCGGCAGGCAAGCAAGCCGCGCAGCTCCTGCTCGAGGAGCTCAACGCCGTGCAGGCAGCCGGTCCAGGCGAGGCCTATTTGTGCTGCGTGAACCGCGGCGTGCTTGATGATGCGCTGATTGAGGCAATCGACAACGACCGAGAAGGTTCTCGCCGCCTGCTCGAAGCCGTGACGCGCGCGGTTAGCCTGGCTCCAGACGCACCATCTTGCTGGCCGCTCGCCGGCTTCTCCGACGTTGCCGTGTGGCCCATGGATGCGGAATCGTTGCTCCTCCCACCTCTAGCGGGCGGCGAGGAACCAGCGCGGAGCCTGTTGCGCACCGCGCTCGACGACAAGAAATGGCCCGCACCTGGGTCGTGCGCCGGTGGCGCCTCCTGCCCATTTTGCGGCAGCCGCGAGCGGCTGGCGCGCGAACGCGAGGAAACGTCGCTCCTACAAATCCTTCGATGGTTCGAGGTGGCGAGCGGGAAGCGCTGGAGTTTTCGCGACCTATTCTCGCTGGCATCCTACCTGCTTGCCGGCCACCGCGTATCGCCCCGGGAAGCCGTCCTCGAACCTTGTGAATGGGCAGGGAAGCTCGTTGGCCTCGACGAGATAGCGCGCCGGGGCGGCAAGCCGTCAAAGGAGCAATCGACGGCCATCTTCCAATTGGTCGCCTCGCAATACCAGCATGCGCTTTTCCACCGCTGGGAGCGCGACGCCGGTCCCGCCCTCATGCGCGAGATCAAGGAACTTGAGCTGGACGACGACAACACTGCGATGGGCTTGCAGTGGTTCCTGTCGTCCCGCCGGACGGCATACCTGCCCGCAATGATCGGCAGCGCACTCGAAGGCGTCGCCGAACTGCTTGACCCCGCGCTCACCGACCCCGACACGGAAGTGCAGGCGACCAAGAATACCCGCTTTGCGCTCCGCGAGATCGATGTCAGGTTCAGTCGCTCGGTCCTAGAGGGCTTGGACTACGTCCGGAAGCTGCAGGTGCTATCGCGGCTCGAGGTCGACCTCGTCGAGCGGTTGGCCAAGCTTGACGCAGCGCTGTCGGTCGGGGGAGTTCGCCGGAAAAGGCCAACATCGGCCACCAATGTGCAGCGCTTCGTCCGCGACTTTGCTTGCCGCCTCGTCCGGCGGGCTCTTGGGACCCGAACAGCCGCCGTGCTCGATGCGCCGATCCTCCAGGATTTCCAGCGCGTGCTTGAGGACACTGCCGGCGACGACCTGTTCGATGTCGCGCAGGAGGTAGAACAGCTGCTAAACCGGAACCAGGACTTCGAAATTTCCCTGACGACGACCTTCGGCCAACCGCTGCCGCCGATGATCCGGCGTGCGACCCTGGTCGTGCCGTCCCGCTCGGTGCAGCCGCTTGATGCAGAGAAGGCCGGAAGGCCGGCGTCCCCGATTTGCTTTCTAATGGTCGGCGATGGTCGATCGGGCCAGCCAACTGCGTTGACCTACGACCTCTTCAAGGCGGTGAAGGAACTCGAGAAGGGAATGTCGGTGGCGTCGCTGCCGCGAACCGTGCTCGCGCTGCTCGATACGACGCGTGCGCGTCTTTCCGGCCCGATCGTTAGGGACAAGCTCGTGCTCGACCGGGCTCGTATCCGGATTGGATCAAGCGGCACGTCGGTCGTTCAACGGCGGACGGGCTTCGCCATTCGCAAGGAAGGCGGGGGCCGATGACGCTAGCAAAATTCAGGGAGGAACCGTGGCGCACCTCCCATGCGGCCTATCAGGATTCGGCGCTCGCGATGTCGCCCGCTCCCGAATATGCAAGCTCCGAGGTCATCCTGTCGTCATTGTACCGGCATGTCGGCCTGGAGGGTGCAACTGAACGCACCGTGCCGCAGCGCGGGCGCGACCTCGACAAGGAAGTCCAATGGTACCGTGATCGGGCGCGCAAGCCAGATGCAGCGGCGCTCGACGCGGACACCTTCCATATGCTGCTCCATTCAGTCTTGGAAAGCCCCAAGCTCCCGAATCAATCCTCGAAGAGGTTCGTGCAGGTTACGCCGCTGGTACCCCAAGCCACGGTCTTCTCAGGATCGGCGCGGCTTAGCAGCAATTCATGGCCGGCAGGCGCGTTGATCCGCCGCATGGTGTGGCTCGGGTCGCCTGACGCGGTAACGGCGACGGAGACTTGGCAAGCGTTGTTCGATGCCCTTTCGGTGACCGAAAACGACGACATCTTCGCCCGCTTCCTCCAAGCCGAGATCGAGGCTTGGTCGCAACAGCCAGCCTGGGCGGCCGTCGAGCCTGGTGAGCAATCGACGCTCGACCCGGCCGACAGAGATGGCTTGGATTATCCGGCACGGCGCTTCGTCCGTGATCTTGGCTCAATCATTTCCGCCAAGGATTCGATGACCCGCCGGCAATGGACGAGCCTTCTTGAGGCGATCATCAGGCTTGCTGCGGTCGCGCATGTCATCTGGCTGTGCGACGTCCATGCCAAGTCATGGGAATGCATTAGGGGCGCGCTCGACGGCAACGGTCCCGCCGACGCGGCGGCGGCGCGCTCAGCGATTTACCCCAAGGCCTTCCAGTTCTTGTCCTATGGTGATCGCGCCCTTCCCGGTATCAAGGACCGCGCGTCAGCCTTTCTCCAGGCCCGTCTCGGCCTCAACGCGACGCTGTGGGCGCTGCAGGCCGCCGGCATCGAGATAACGTCATTGTCATCGGCGGCCGCCGTCGCGGAAGTTTGCGAACGCGTGCGGGCGAGCGCGAGCGCCGTGGAGGCGACCGGGGTCCACGATGTCTTGGCCGACGTATCCGAACGTGAGACTCGTACGCTCCTGTGCAAGAAGGGAATTGGCTCGAACATCATGGAATTCGCGCGCCACGTCCTCGGCCAGCGGCAGGCCGCGAACCCGGTCTTGCGCGGCTATGATCAGGGCTTCTCGCTCCGAAAGCGCGGCACCAGCAATTCGAGTCCCTGGGTTGTCGGCCTGGGACCGGTCAGCGTGCTGGCGCTGGTGCATTGCTCCTTGGCAGGCACAACAGGGCCACGGTCGGTGCGCCGCCTCTCCCAGCATCTGGCCGGATACGGGGCGATCGTCGACTATAGGGATATCGCGACAAACGACCTCGGCCACCAGCTACGCATGCTCGGGTTGGTGCTCGACAGCCCCGATGCGGAAAGCGGCATGCTGCTCGTGCCGCCCTTTCCTACCCGCCAGGAAGAAACCGCATGAACCGCTTGGCATCCACCATCGCGGATCTCATTCGTGACAAGCTTTCGCAAGCCCCGGGCGGCGAGCATGGCGAAGTGCGGCTGATCTTCCACGGCCCCCAGAAGGAAATCCTGGCTAAGGTCTTCGACTTGTTGGCCGTCGATGACGAGGTAGGTCCGAAGGTGCCCATCCTGCTTCAGCTGCCAAGCTTGGCCCCGGGCGAGGAGAACCCGCCGGTCGGCGTGTCTGGCTGTTGCGACGACACCCATTTGCTCAACCTGCGCAATTCACCCTCCCAGCCGACGTTCCTGGCCCTTGTCCCTCCGGGCCAGCACAGCATGCGCTCCGTGACGTCAACGACCGATGAGTTCGGCGTCGCTGCCGCCAACAACGGGGGCAACGTGCCCTTCGAGGATTGGTGGGCGGACGAGTTCATCCAGGAATTGGTACGCGTCGGCGTTGTTCAGGCAGGCATCCAGGAACAGCAGCAGCGCGACGATGCGCGGACCTTGGTTGGCCGAGCGGCTTCTGCCGCGGATGAAATGGATCCGGAGCGAACCCAGCGCGCCGCCGCGTGGAAGGTGCTCTCGCGCCTGTTCTCGGTGGTGCCGGGCTTGGCCGGCCTCACGCCAGCGCAGCAGGTCAGCCTTGCTTGCGGGATGCCGCCAATGCGCGACGGCACGATATCATCCCGCGAGCAAGTGGCGGTCCTGGAGAAGATCGCCGATGCCATGTCTGATGGGTTCGGTCCCGGCGTCCGTCGTGCGCAGGAGAATGCCAGCGACGAAGACAGTCGCCATCTCGACACCTTCCTCGCCCACTTGCGCGAGGCATGCGACCTTCCAACGGCCTTCGAAAGGGCGACGGCCGCCTACTATGCTCCGGACAGCGGATTGGACATGCCGGTCGCACCTGATTGGTGGAGGGCGCTAACAACCGAGAAGTGGTCGGAGCTGCTGACCGAGGATGCCGCCGCGCAGGGCGACATCCGAATGGGTTGCTCGAATGCGCTTGTCCCGCTGGCCAAGGGCATGCCGATCCTCGTGGAAGGCAATGTTGCACTCACATTCGAGACGGTCGGCCCGGACGCGACGGGCACCGTGGTGTCGATCGAGCGCGGCAAGGGCAACAAGCTCGGCGAGATCCGGGTCGGCGACGAGGAAGCTGTCTTCCTCGATGAAGCGCCGCCCGGCCACAAGACGCCGCTTCGGTACGCGGCGTCCGCCGACGGCTTCAAACCCGGCGCGATCAAGATCGTGTCGCTCGCGACTTGGCAGCCCGGAATTTTCGTCGCCTGCCGGCTCGCCCGCAAGCTGACCCCGCCGCGCAAGCCTACGCGTCGCGCCAAAGGGGCGCCAGAATTTGAGACGAGTCTGGTCGTGCCCGGCGGCGGTCGCTACGAACTGTTGGTGTTCACATCGCCAGGAGTCGAACTGGACGCCGGGGCAACAGGCACTGCCGACGATACCCAGGATCGCATCGATGCCATCCAGCAACTTGTCGTTCGTCCCGTGCGCGAAGGATTCCATCAGGTCGAGGTTGAAGCGGAAACGAACTACCAAGTTGACATTGGCTTCAGCCGGCCAGCAGCGGACGGCTCGGTATCGCACGAGACCTGCCGCGTGTTCCTCGCGGTCGACGACGTCGTCGAGCAGGGCTGCCGGAGCGAGTTTGAACGATTGATCCGTGCCAATCGTCGGGCGATCGAGCCTTCTGAGGCAAAGCCCGTCGTCCAGCTGAACCGGAGCGCCCGGGCTTCGAGCCTGCAGGATTGGATGCTGTCCGATGATTCCGCCGGGAGATCGTATCTCCCGATCGTGCTCGCCGACGACTATGTCGACGCCTGGGTCCAGCCCGTCTGGGGCACCGGCACCGGACCAATCTTCTCTACCGGGCGCTTTCTACAGGATCCGCGCCCGGACGCCGCCGAGTTCCAGCCGCCAATTGGCTTCGTGGAAGCGAGGCAGCAACTTGCGGCGCGCATTCGCGGCACTGGCGACCAAACTGGGTTGATGGAGTCGGCCGAACTAGGGAAGTGGCTCGTTAGCGACGAGGATTTCCGCGCCCTCGTCGAGCAGTATCTCGACGCCTACCAAGCGTGGCTCGCCGCCGAACCCGACGTGGCATGCTGGGTCGACGTGGGTATCATCACGTCGCTGGAGGATGATCGCAGGACCATCTCCCGGATACCCGACGCGATCATGCTGTCGCCGCTCCACCCGCTCCGTCTCGCATGGCACGCTGTTGCCCAAGGCGTCCTGCTAGAGGCCGAGTCCGGGGGGAATCCGTGCCCGGCGGTTAGCGTCCTCGATCCCGACTGCGTCCCCGACCTATTGACGCTGTCGCTTCGATCGCCTGGCGGCATCGAGAAGGTCGATTTCCTAGCCGTGGAAAATGGCACCGACTACTGGTCGGTCTTGTGGAACGGCGAGCGACTTGGCCGCCTTCCCAGCCGGTCGAGGATCGCCCCATTCGGCGAAGCTTTCGGCATTTCGGTTGGCGGCATTTCCGTTGGATTTAGCGCGGCACAGGTCGCCCGAGCGCTGGAGGATGTGTCGGGCCTCCTCTCAGCAAAGCCGGTCGTCGGTGTCGTGGTGGCAAGCGCCGGCGGCACGACGGATGCTTGCAACGAGGGCCTCATTAACTGGTGCTCGGATCGATACCGCGATGGCGACGGCCGCGCCCCCCGCCAGGCGGCGGGGCCGCGCTTCGTCGAGATATATGACCACCGCGATGGCGACTCACGCCCGGACGATGCAACAATCGCCAACCTGTCGGAGGATACCCGCAACAGCGTGCGGTGGTTCGATGGCCAGCCGGCGACCGCCCGGCCCGACCTTGGGATCATTGCGCAGCTGGACATGTCCGAGCCCAGCGCCGCGCCGGTTTCGGGTCGATCACCAATTGGCCATGGCGGCTTGCTGCGCCATCGGGTCCGCCGCCAGCTCCCTGGTGCGTTCCTGAGCGAGACACGCCAGTCGCTGGCTGGGTCGACCTCCGGCGATGTCCTTGCCGACAAGGTCGCGGCTTGCGTTGGCACGATGGAGAGCCTTGGCGATCGTCGGACCGGCATGCGATTCGCGCCGAACGTCAACGCCGTGCGCGACATGCTCGAGACGCGGCGGACCGATTTCGTCGCGGTCTCGTCCTCGGCGATCGATCCAGCCTGCTTCCTCGGCGGATGGCTGGAGGACGCTTACCTCTGGGATTATGACATGCCGTCCTATTCCCATCGGGCTGGCGATACGAACGGCTACTACCTTTTGTCGCGGGTCAAACAGGCGGATCGCGAAGCCCTTTCAAAGGCGCTTGGCCGCCTCCCGGGATGTGCAGCCATCGAGCCAGACCAAGTCCAGGACGTCTTGCTCGAGATCGCTCGCCGCGGGATTCCCACGATTAGGGGCCTGGCTGGCGATAATGCCGGCGCGACGGGCGACCTTGGCTTGTTCGTGGCCGTCCGATTACTGCAGGATCGGTTTCGGCTGTCGAACATTGGCGAGAGCCTAGTCCCGGTCATCGATGGCACCGGCGAGGACGTCACCGTCTGCATCATCGTGCCGGTCGATCCGTTTCGGGGGTATTTCTCCGATCTCGCAAAATCCCTGGGCAAGGATCGGAAGGACACCTCCCTCTCTCGTCCCGACCTTCTGGTCGTGGGCGTCAAGCTCGGGGCGGATGGCGTCCGAATCCACCTCACGCCTATTGAGGTGAAGTGCCGCCCCGGGTCCGTGTTCCCGCCGTCGGAGGTGAACGACGCGCTGGAGCAAGCGCGGACCTTTTCCCGGCTTCTTGCCGGCATGCTCCCGCACGACGGCCAGCCGGTCGCCTGGGCCCTTGGGTTCCAGCATTTGTTGCTCTCGATCATCGGCTTTGGCATGCGGGTCTATAGCCAGCATCCAGATGTCGTTGGCCGGGAGGCACAATGGGCGTCGCTCCATGAGCGCATCGCATCCGCCATCCTCGATCCAGGACCATGCGTCTCGGTCGACCAGCGGGGCCGACTGATAATCGTGGACGACAGTCCTCGCAGCGGCGTGCGCGACCGTGACGACGACGGCTTCGACGAGACCATCACGATCGGCAGCAGCGACGCCGGCCAAGTTGTCGCCGGAGACCCACTGGCCTTCTACGACAGTGTCCGGGCCAGGGTTGGGCAATGGGATCTCTTCCCGGCCGCCGGCGCGTTTACCACGGGCCTCGTGCAACCCCATGCAGACCCGGATGCGGAAGCAACCTCCGAGGCGGCATCGGCGCCCACCGGGGACGAAGGCGCGGCGCCGGTCGCAGTCGAGCTAGCGCGGGTTCCAACCCCGGTCGCAATGCCGGTCGTGGCCACGCCGGACGAGGTTTTGACCGGGATCGTGCTGTCGATCGGCACCACCGTGGACAGTTTCCGACCCGGCGAGGTCCAGCTAAATATTTCCGACACCCGGTTGAACCAGCTCAACATGGGCGTGGTCGGCGATCTGGGCACGGGCAAGACGCAGCTGCTGAAGTCGCTAATTATGCAGATTTCGGACGCGTCAGCCGTCAACCGCGGAATCCGGCCGCGCTTCCTGATCTTCGACTACAAGCGCGATTATAGCAGTCCCGAGTTCGTCAAGGCAACGGGCGCGCGCGTCGTGAAGCCATACCGGCTGCCGCTCAACCTTTTCGACACGAGTGCGATCGGCGATGCCGCCGCGCCCTGGCTCGATCGGTTCCGCTTCTTCGCCGACGTACTCGACAAGATCTACACCGGCATCGGACCCGTACAGCGCGACAAGCTCAAGCGGGCGGTTCGCGCTGCCTATGACGCGTGCTTGCCTGGGCAACAACCAACACTTTACGATGTCCATGCGGCCTATGCCGAGCTGCTTGATGGTAAGTCGGACTCGCCCATGGCGATCATCGACGACCTGGTGGACATGGAGGTGTTTGCCGCCAAGACGAGCGACACGCAGCCATTCGACGAGTTTCTCGATGGCGTGGTAGTCATCTCGCTCGATGCCCTGGGCCAGGACGATCGCAGCAAGAACATGCTCGTCGCTGTCATGCTCAACATGTTCTACGAAAACATGCTTCGTACGCCCAAGCGGTCCTTCATTGGCAGCGACCCGCAGCTTCGCGCGGTTGATTCCTATTTGCTGGTCGACGAAGCCGACAACATCATGCGGTATGAGTTCGACGTGCTGCGCAAGCTGCTCTTGCAAGGCCGGGAGTTCGGGACCGGCGTTATCCTTGCGTCGCAATACCTGCGGCACTTCAAGGTGAACGCGACCGACTATCGAGAGCCGCTGCTCAGTTGGTTCGTCCACAAGGTTCCGAACGTCACGCCGGCCGAGCTGTCCGCGCTGGGGCTGACGGGCGGCGCCGCCGAGATGGCAGAACGGGTGAAGTCGCTCCAAGTACACCAATGCCTCTACAAGTCGTTCGATGTGCCCGGCGAAGTGGTCCGCGGCTTGCCCTTCTTCGAGCTGGAGGCGCGGCGCGGGGCGAAGGACGACTAGCAAGCATGGTCGATACCCTTACCCCGGCGCAGCGATCCGAACGGATGTCGCGAATCCGGTCCACCGATACGAAGCCCGAGGTAGCCCTGCGGAAGGCACTTCACCGGCTCGGATTTCGGTTCAGGGTCCATGGACGTCGCTTGCCGGGAAAGCCGGACATCGTCCTAACGAAATATCGCACGGTCATCTTCGTGCACGGCTGTTTTTGGCACCGGCACGAAGGCTGCAAGATTGCAACGACGCCCAAGTCCAACACCGAATTCTGGATCGAGAAGTTCAGTCGCAACGTCGCTCGCGACGCGGCGGTACTCGATCAACTGCATGCCGCTCAATGGCACGTGATCATCGCCTGGGAATGCGATCTTGGTTCGGTTGCCAAAGTTTCTGGGAAAGCGACTGAAATGGCCGCACAAATTCGATCCAACTCTTGTAGGGATAGCGGTATCGAAGATCAATAACTGGCTGGTGATGTCGCTCGAGGGTGACACCGGGCGCCTTATTTAAGCGAGTGGCGCTTCAATTAATTAGGCAGTTAGTCAAGGCAAGCGGACTTAAATAAGGGAAACGACGGGGCGATGCGCAGGCGCGTTCGATATCTGCAAGGCTACGCTCGTGAGGCAGGGTCATCGGCGTGCACATGCGCGCGGTCGAGGCTTGCCAAGCGCCTAATCTCTCGCGAGAATCACCACCGTGCGTTCTGATGTCGATCACCTGCCCTCGATCCAGCAAGGCGAGCTGGATCGGGTGAAGCAATTGCTGATGGGCGAGTTTGCCGAAGCGACGGCGCGCGCGAACCAGCCGTGGAAGAAGAACGGGCGTATTCTCAAGGTCATCCTGTTCGGCAGCTATGCGCGGGACGATTGGGTCGATGAACCCGAGAATGGCTACCAGTCCGACTACGACTTGCTGATCATCGTCAGCCATCCCGATCTTACCGACCTCGCCGACTACTGGTACGTGGCCGAGGACAAAATCCTGCGCGATACCTCGATCGCGCGGCCGGTGAACATCATCGTCCATACCCTGCAGGAGGTGAACCAGGCGTTGAGCCGTGGCGAATATTTCTGGGTCGATATCGCGCGCGACGGGATCGTTCTCTACGAATTGCCCGGGAGCGCACTTGCCACGCCGCAGCCGCTGACGGCCGCCGATGCTTATGAGATGGCCTCCACCTACTTCCAAGACTGGCTCGCCAAGGTCGACAGCGGGATCAAACTGGCAGCATTCGCACTTCAAGAGGGCGAATTGAAAGATGCGGCTTTCCTGCTCCATCAAGCGACCGAGCGGGCCTATATCTGCTTCCTGCTTGTTCGCACCCTGTATTTTCCGCGCTCGCACAATATCAAGTTCCTGCGTTCGCTTGCCGAGGACAGCGACCCCCGCCTGATCGATGCATGGCCGCGCGCTTCCCGGATCGACCGACGCCGCTTTGAACTTCTGAAGCGCGCCTATGTCGAGGCGCGGTATTCGGCGAGCTACGAGATCGACAATGATGACCTCGATGCGCTGTCGCACGCTGTCCGTGCCCTCCGCGATCTCGTCGAGACCGTTTCGCGCGAACGCATCGAGCAGCTCCGGATAGACGCCGGCCTCTAACCGCCGGGCGACACCTGCCGGATAGCTTCCGGTTCCGGTATCTGGCCGGAACGGACCGAAGCGAGCCTATCTGCACCCATCAGCGCCGTTCCGTTTTTGGCTTCCGTCACCGAGTCTGAATCCGCTCAGGCCGATCCTGTTCGGCGGGCGGGAGCCTCGACGTGACACCCACAAAATTGCTCATCGGCCAAATCCTTGTCGTCTTCGCGATCGTCATTGCAGGAGTCTGGGCTGCGACGCAGTGGGCGGCGGCGATGCTGGCCTACCAGCCCGAACTCGGCCTGCCGTGGTTCCGGCTCGGCACCATACCCATCTACCATCCTTGGGCGCTGTTCGGCTGGTGGTATCACTATGATGCCTATGCCCCGATCGTGTTCGACAAGGCGGGGATACTGGCCGGTGCCAGCGGTTTCGTCGGCTGCGGGGCGGCGATTTTCGGTTCGCTGTGGCGCGCGCGCCAGTCGAGCAACGTCACCACCTATGGTTCGGCGCGCTGGGCAAGCCCCCGCGAGATCGAGCGCGCCGGGCTGCATCGCGACGCGGGTGTCATGCTCGGCACGCTCGGTGGCCGCTATCTTCGCCATGACGGCCCCGAGCATATCATGGCGTTCGCGCCAACGCGATCGGGCAAGGGTGTGGGCCTTGTTGTGCCCACCTTGCTGTCCTGGACCGGCTCGACGGTCGTCCACGATATCAAGGGCGAGAACTGGACACTGACTGCCGGCTGGCGCGCGCGCTTTTCGCACTGCCTGCTCTTCAACCCGACTGACGCCGCGTCGGCGCATTACAATCCTCTGCTCGAGGTCCGGCGCGGCACCGACGAGGTGCGCGACGTGCAGAACATCGCCGATATCCTCGTCGATCCCGAAGGCGCGCTCGAACGCCGCAACCATTGGGAGAAGACCAGCCATTCGCTGTTGGTCGGAGCGATCCTCCACATCCTCTACGCCGAGGAGGAGAAGACGCTCGCGCGCGTCGCGACCTTCCTCTCCGATCCACAGCGCAGCTTCGTCGCCACGCTCCGTCGGATGATGACCACCAATCATCTCGGCGACGACAAGAACCCCAGGGTACATCCCGTCGTCGCCTCCGCCGCGCGCGAGCTGCTCAACAAGAGCGAGAACGAGCGCTCTGGCGTGCTGTCGACCGCGATGTCCTTCCTCGGCCTCTATCGCGATCCGACCGTCGCCGAGGTCACGTCGCGCTGCGACTGGCGGATCGCCGACCTGATCGAGGCCGAGCGGCCCTTGTCGCTCTACCTCGTCATCCCGCCATCGGACATCAGCCGCACCAAGCCGCTGATCCGCCTCGTGCTCAACCAGATTGGCCGCCGTCTCACCGAGCGACTGGACCAGCCCGGCACATCCTCGCGCCGGCACCAGCTCCTGATGATGCTCGACGAGTTCCCGGCATTGGGGCGCCTCGATTTCTTCGAGACCAGCCTCGCCTTCATGGCCGGCTACGGCATCCGCGCCTTCCTGATCGCCCAGAGCCTCAACCAGATCGAGAAGGCATATGGCGACCACAACGCCATCCTCGACAATTGCCATGTCCGCGTTGCCTTCGCGACCAATGACGAGCGCACCGCCAAGCGCATTTCCGACGCGCTCGGCACTGCGACCGAGCAGCGCGCGATGCGCAACTATGCCGGGCACCGGCTCGCACCTTGGCTCGCCCACGTCATGGTCAGCCGCCAGGAAACCGCCCGCCAGCTCCTGACGCCGGGCGAGGTGATGCAGCTTTCGCCCGACGAGGAGCTTGTGCTCGTCTCCGGGCTCGCGCCAATCCGGGCGCTCAAGTTGCGCTATTTCCGCGACCGCAACTTCGCCGCGCGCGTAGCTACCGCGCCGGTGTTGGCATCGGGCCAATATGTCGACCGCCCGAAGTCGCGCGGCGACGACTGGTCCAACCAGGTGCGCAGCACCGACGACCGCCTGCACCAAGCGGAGGACGCGGCAGGCGGCGAGGACGATGGCGGCATGCAGCAGCAGCGCCATCCCGGCCTTCCCGAACAGGTTTCCAGGGCAACCGACGCCGCCGAAACGCGCGATCCCCAGATCGTGCCCGACGACCACGATGTCGCCGCCGACAAGCGCGCCATGGACCAGGCGCAAGGGCAAAACGCCGTCGTCCGGGGTCATGCCATCAACGAGGGCGCGAAGCGCGACCTCATACCGGATTTCTGAGGCCGCGATGAAGATCCGCCAGAACCTCTATATCGACCGCGAACTCAGCGACGCGCTGGAAGCGCTCGCGGCCGGTCCGCGGGGCAACAAAAGCCACCTCGTCAACGATGCGCTGAAGGATTGGCTGGCGCGCCGTGGAACCAAGGAAGTCGACGACCTCCTCAAGGTTCGTCTCGACCGCCTGACCCGCGAGCTTGCTGGCGCGCGGCGCGACATCGACGTGCTGCTGGAGAGCCTGGCGCTGTTCGTCCGCTACCAACTGATGGTGACGGCGCCGTTGCCCGAAGCCGATGCCGCAGCCCGCGCGATCGGGCGTGACCGCTTCGAGGCATTCGTCGCGCAGGTCGGTCGGCACCTCGCCGGCGGCAGGCGGACGCTCATACCCTCCGAGACCGATGGAGCTGCATCATAATGCCGCCTCCCGCCGATAGCGTTTCGACGGAACGCCGCCGCGCCATGCTGCGTACCGCCATGGGGCCGGCAATTGCCGCTGCACTCAGCGACCCGCGCGTCCTCGAGATCATGGTCAATCCCGACGGCGCGCTGCGCATCGATATCCTCGGCGAAGGCCGTGTCGATACCGACGTGAAGCTCGATGCGCCCCAAGTCGAGCGGATCATCCGGTTGGTGGCATCCCATGTCCGATCCGAGGTGCACGGCGACAAGCCCATCGTGTCGGCCGAACTGCCGCCGCTGGGCTCCGGCGCGGGGGAGCGGTTCGAGGGAATCCTGCCGCCCGTATCAACCGCCCCGTGCTTTTCGATCCGGAAACCCGCGGCGCGGATCTATACGCTGATGGACTATGTGACCGACGGCATCATGTCGGCGGAGGCCGCGCGCCTGTTGTCGCTCGCCGTCGTCGACCGCCGCAACATCCTCGTCGCCGGCGGGACCAGTTCGGGCAAGACGACCCTCGCCAATGCGCTTCTCGCCGAGATGGCCCATCTCGACGAACGGGTGATCCTGATCGAGGACACCCGCGAGCTGCAATCTCCGGCCCCCGATACGGTCGCGCTCAGGACCCGGCCCGGCGCCGTCACCATGGGCGATCTCGTGCGCTCGACGCTGCGCCTTCGACCCGACCGGATCATCGTCGGCGAAGTCCGCGGCGGCGAGGCACTCGACATGCTCAAGGCCTGGAACACCGGCCATCCCGGCGGGATCGCGACCGTCCACGCCAATAGTGCGGCATCCGCGCTCTACCGGATCGAGCAGCTCATCCAGGAAGCCGTGGTCACCGTGCCGCGCCGCCTGGTCGCCGAGGCCATCGACATGATCGTCTTCATCGCCGGGCGCGGCACCTCGCGGCGCATCGAGACGATCGCCCGCGTCGCCGGGCTCGCCCCCGACGGCGGCTACGCCGTCGTCGATCTCACCCCGACCCTGACCCCTGACCATGAAGGAGACTGACATGACCATTTTTCGCATTCCCAACCGCGACCGCTTCTTCGCCACCGGGCTGATGCTCGGCCTGTCGATCACCATGACCAGCCGCGCCTATGCCAGCGGCGCAGGCATGCCTTGGGAGCAGCCACTCCAGCAGGTACTGGAATCGGTCCAGGGACCGGTCGCCAAGATCGTCGCGGTGTTGATCATCATTTCCACCGGGCTGGCGCTCGCGTTCGGCGAGACCGCCGGCGGGTTCCGCAAGCTCATCCAGATCATCTTCGGCCTGTCGATCGCGTTCGCCGCCTCGAGCTTCTTCCTGTCCTTCTTCAGCTTCGGCGGTGGGGCGCTCGTCGCGTGAGCCACATCGAGGGATTCGAGGCGCCGATCCACGCCAGCCTGGGGCAAGCCATCCTCCTGGGCGGTGCGCCCCGCGGCATCGCAATCGTCAACGGCACGATCGCGGCGGCGGTCGGCCTGGGCTTGCAGCAATGGCTGGTCGGGATCGCGATCTGGGCGATCGGCCACAGCATCGCGGTGTTCGCCGCCCGGCGCGACCCGGACTTCGTGCCCGTGCTGCTCCGCCATCTCCGCCAGAAAGGATATCTGGCATGCTGAATCTTGCCGAATATCGCTCGCGCGCCGATCGACTCGCCGACCATCTGCCATGGGCCGCACTGGTCGCACCCGGCGTCGTCCTCAACAAGGATGGCAGCTTCCAGCGCAGCTTCGCCTTTCGCGGTCCCGATCTCGAAAGCGCGACCGAGGCGGAACTGGTGTCTGCCTGCGCGCGGGCGAACAATGTCCTCAAGCGTCTCGGCTCGGGCTGGGCTTTGTTCTTCGAGGCCGAGCGGCGCGAAGCGCTCGGCTATCCCGATGGCGCCTTTCCCGACGCCGCGTCCTGGCTCGTCGAGCAGGAGCGGCGTGCCGGGTTCGAAGCCGAGGGCCAGCATTTCGAAAGTCGTTTCCATGGCACGCTGGTCTGGCTGCCGCCCGCCGACAGCAGCGATGCGGCGGGACGGACACTGGTCGAGCGACCGGATGATGCCAAGGGCCGGGACTGGCACGCCAGCCTCGCCGGCTTCATCGCCGAGACCGACCGCGTGCTCGACCTCCTGTCGGGCTTCATGCCCGAAGTACGGGCGCTGGGTGACGCGGAAACGCTTACCTATCTCCACGATACCATTTCCAGCCGCCGTCACCCGGTCGCCGTGCCGGAAACACCGATCTATCTCGATGCCCTGCTCGCCGATACGCCGCTGGTGGGCGGGCTGGAGCCCATGCTTGGGCAGACCCATCTGCGCACGCTGACGGTGCTGGGATTCCCGAACCTCAGCCGGCCCGGCATCCTCGACGCGCTCAATCACCAGGATTTCGGATACCGCTGGGTCACGCGCTTCATCGCGCTCGACAAGACCGATGCGACCAAGACGCTGACGAAGATCAGGCGGCAATGGTTCAACAAGCGCAAGTCGATCACCGCGCTGCTGCGCGAGGTGATGTACAACCAGCCGGTCCAGCTCCTCGACACCGACGCCGACAACAAGGTGGTCGACGCCGATCTCGCACTGCAGGCGCTCGGCGGCGATCATGTCGCGTTCGGCTACCTGACCACGACGATCACGGTATCGGACGCCGACCGCAACCGTGCCGAGGACAAGGTCCGCGCGGTCGAGCGGATCGTCAATGGCCTCGGGTTCACAGCCAAGCGCGAAGGCGTCAACGCGGTCGAAGCGTGGCTGTCGTCGCTGCCCGGCCACGCCTACGCGAATGTGCGCCAGCCGCTGGTCCATACCCTCAACCTCGCCCATCTCATGCCGCTGTCGTCGGTCTGGGCAGGCCCAACGGAAAACCGGCATCTCGGCGGGCCTCCGCTGCTCTACGCCCAGACCAGCGGATCGACGCCGTTCCGACTTGCGACCCATGTCGGCGATGTCGGCCACATGCTCGTCGTCGGCCCGACGGGCGCGGGCAAGTCGGTGCTGCTGGCGCTCATCGCCTTGCAGTTCCGGCGCTATGCCGGCTCCCAGATCTATATCTTCGACAAGGGCTATTCGGCGCGCGCGGCGGTGCTGGCGATGGACGGCGCCCATCATGCCCTAGGCCTCGGCGCGGACAGTGGCGAAACCCTGGCATTCCAGCCGCTCCGCCGGATCGATGACTCCAGCGAGCGGAGTTGGGCAGCGGAATGGATCGCGGCGCTGCTGGCGCACGAGAAAGTCATCGTCACCCCCGAGGTGAAGGATGCCGTCTGGTCGGCGCTGGGCAGTCTCGCATCGGCGCCCCCGGAGGAGCGCACGCTGACCGGGCTTGCCATGCTGCTCCAATCGAATGCGCTGCGCACCGCGCTCAACGCCTATACGCTCGACGGTCCCTATGGCCGGCTCCTCGACGCGGCGGAACAGCATCTCGCGCTTGCCGACGTCCAGTGTTTCGAGACCGAGTCGCTGATGGGACAGGCCGGCGTCGTCGCCCCGGTGCTGACCTATCTCTTTCACCGCCTCGAGGAGCGCTTCGACGGACGGCCGACATTGCTGGTGCTCGACGAGGCATGGATCTTCCTCGATCACCCGCTGTTCGCAGCCCGCATCCGCGAATGGCTGAAGACCCTGCGCAAGAAGAACGTCGCGGTGCTGTTCGCGACGCAAAGTCTTGCGGACGTCGCCGACAGCAGCATCGCGCCCGCCATCATCGAAAGCTGCCCGCAGCGCATATTGCTGCCCAACGACCGCGCGATCGAACCGCAGTCGCGTGCTGCCTATGAGCGGTTCGGCCTCAATGAGCGGCAGATCGAACTGGTCAGCCGCGCCACGCCGAAGCGGCATTATTACCTGCAATCCGCACGCGGCAACCGCCTGTTCGAGCTGGGCCTTGGCCCGATTGCCCTCGCCCTGTGCGGCGCCTCCGATCCCGCGACCCAAGCCCGCATCGACGTTCTGCTGGCCGAGCACGGCCCCGAGGAATTCGCGGCCCACTTTCTTGAAGAAAGCGGTCTCGACTGGGCCGCCGGCCTCCTCGCCGATTTTCCCGTCCCCCAAGCCAAGGAGTAAAGTGTGATGCCTATTCCCGTCCGCAAATATCTGATCGCGACCGCGCTCGGGGCCGGTGCCGTCGGTTCACTCGCAGTCGCGCTGATCGTGCCGAGTGCGCCCGCCCACGCGCAGTTCACCGTGTTCGATCCGAGCAACTACAGCCAGAATCTTCTCACCGCCGCGCGAACCCTCCAGCAGGTCAACAACCAGATCCGCTCGCTTCAGAATCAGGCCCAGAGCCTGATGAACCAGGCGAAGAATCTCACGACAATCGGCTTTCCCGAGATCCAGGCGATCACAAGCACGCTCCAGCAGATCGACCAGTTGATGGGCCAGGCGCAGGGCATCCAGTTCCGTGTCGACGGTCTCGACCAGCAATTCCGCCAGCTCTTTCCCCAGAACTTCAACCAGGCGATGACCATGAACAGCCAGGTTGTTGCGGCGCGGACGCGGCTCGACACCGAGATGGCGGCCTACAAACAGACGATGGGCGTGCAGGCGCAGGTCGTCGAGAATGTCCAGGCTGACGCACAGACCCTCAATGGCATCGTTTCGCGAAGCCAGGGCGCCGAGGGCGCGCTGCAAGCGCAACAGGCGACCAACCAGTTGCTCGCGCTGACCGCCAAGCAGCAGTTCCAGCTCCAGAACCTGATGGCGGCCCAATACCGCGCCGAAGCCACGGAGGCGGCGCGCCGTGCCCAGGCCGAGGCCGAAGGACGCGCCGCCACGACGAAGTTCCTCGGTACCGGCACCGCCTACACGCCCCAGTAGTCGGACGCCGGCCAGGCGGCGGCGGTTTCGCCTCCCGCCGCCGTCGCCGCGGGGGGCGTGATGCTCCCCTTGCGCTCCCCGCGGCACCCCTCTTGATGGAAAAGTCATGTGAACGACCTCAGCGTCATCGACCGGTTCATGCAGGCCTTCATCCGCTACATCGACAGCGGGTTTGGGCTGCTGGGCGGCGACGTCCACTTCCTGACGGTCACGCTGATCGGCATCGACATCACGCTTGCCGGCCTGTTCTGGGCGATGGGCGGCGAAGACAATGTCATCGGCCGCTTCATCAAGAAGATCCTCTACATCGGCGCGTTCGCGTTCATCCTGAACAGCTTCTCGACCCTTGCCGACATCATCTTCAAATCGTTCGCGCAGGCCGGGCTCACCGCCGGGGGCGGAACCCTGTCGGCTGACGATCTGCTCAAGCCCGGCCGCGTCGCCTCGACCGGCTTCTCGGCCGCCTGGCCGCTGCTCCAGCAGGCGTCGAGCATGATGGGGTTCGTCAGCTTCTTCGAGAATTTCCTGACGATCGCGGTGCTGCTGTTCGCCTGGGTGATCGTCATCCTCGCCTTCTTCATCCTCTCCGTGCAGATGTTCGTCACCATCATCGAGTTCAAATTGACCTCGCTGGCCGGCTTCATCCTCGTGCCCTTCGCGCTCTGGAATCGCACCAGCTTCCTGGCCGAACGCGTGCTCGGCAACGTCGTCTCGTCGGGCATCAAGGTGATGGTGCTCGGCGTGATCGTTGGCATCGGCTCCAATTTCTTCGCCGAGTTCACGACCTCGATGCAGGGGCAGGAACCCGATCTCGGCGCCGCGATGAGCCTGACGCTCGGCGCGCTCTCTCTATTCGGCCTCGGCATCTTCGGCCCCGGCATCGCCTCGGGCCTCGTGGCTGGCGCACCGCAATTGGGCGCAGGTGCAACGGTCGGTACGACCATCGGCGCGGCCGGCGTCGTCGCACTTGGCGGCGGTGCCGCGATGGGCGCGGCCCGTGCGGTCGGTGGCGCTGCGCTCGGTGCGATCCGGGCCGGCACGACCATGGGTTCGGCGGCTTCAGCCTCCTACCAGCTAGGCCAGACCGCCGCCGGATCGTCGAGTGTCGGCACCGGTATCGGCGGCATGGCGCAGGCGGCGGCGGGCGCCGCCCGCCAGAAAGCATCGACGGCGCTGGGATTGGGCGAGGCGGCTGAACGCGGCCGTGACGCCGCCTGGTCCGCGCTCAACGGCGGCGCCAATTCGAATGGATCATCTTCGGGCGGTGCTGCTGACGGCGCTCCGTCCTGGGCACGCTCGCTGCGCCGTCAGCAGGACGCCCGTCACCACCGCCATGTCGCCATGCAGACGCTGAAGGAAGGCGATCGCGGCGGCGCCTCCGCCACCCCCGACATCAAGGAAAGGGAAGATTGAGCCATGATCTTCAAGCCCCATGTTCTTTAAGCGCGCCGTCCAGCGCTACGCGCAGACGCCCGAGCCCGAGACGCCCTATCAACGCGCTGGCCAGGCCTGGGATGACCGCATCGGGTCGGCGCGTGTCCAGGCCCGCAACTGGCGCCTGATGGCGTTCGGCACGCTGTCGCTGTCGACCGCCATGTCGGGCGCGCTCATCTGGCAATCGCTGCAGAGCCGTGTCACGCCCTATGTCGTCGAGGTCGATCGCCTGGGCGAGGCCCGGGCGGTGACCGAAGCCGAAGCGGGCTATCACCCCACCGACCCCCAGATCGCCTGGCATCTGGCGAAGTTCATAGAGAATGTCCGCGGGGTCTCGCTCGATCCTGTGCTGATGCGCCGCGACTGGCTGTCCGCCTATGACTTTACCACCACGCGGGGAAGCCAGTTCCTCGGCGACTATGCCCGTGCTGCTGACCCCTTCGCCAAAATCGGCGAGCGCACCGTGTCGGTCCAGGTGACCAGCGTCGTCCGGGCATCGGACCGCTCATTCCAGGTCAAATGGACCGAGACGGCCTATGAGCGTGGGAGTGAGGCTGGCTCCTCCCACTGGACCGGCATCCTGACGATCCTGACGAAGCCACCGGCATCCGCCGACACACTCGGCAAGAACCCGCTCGGCATCTACATCGACGCGATCGACTGGAGCCGCGAACTCGAGCCCGCGGCGTCGACTGCTCCCGCGCGCACCACTCAGCCGCCCAGCGACGTGCCGCTCGGCTCGCCGCTCGACCCGAACCTTGCCGCTCAACCGACCGTCAATACGGAGACCCAGCCATGACTAGAACTCTCGCAGCCGCCGCGCTGCTGGCGCCTTGCCTGATCCTTGCTGCCCAACCCGCGGAGGCGACCACACACAAAACCACGCCGGTCGCAGCTGCCAACCGCGCGGCGACGATCGAGCCCGTCGCGCAGGGCTTCATCAACGCCGCGCAGGTCTATCCGTTCGCCGACGGCGCCATCTATCATGTCATCACCGCGCCCGAGCGGGTGACCGACATCGCGCTGCAACCGGGTGAGACGCTGGTCGCCGTGGCAAGCGGAGACACGGTGCGCTGGGTGATCGGCGATACTACAAGCGGGTCGGGCGCGGAAAAGCGAGCCCATGTGCTGGTCAAGCCGTTCAGCGCTGGCCTGTCGACCAATCTCGTCATCACCACCGACCGGCGCAGCTATCATATCGCGCTGACCAGCGTGATGAAGACGGCGATGGCCGCACTCTCCTGGACCTATCCCCAGGATGCGCTGATCGCATTGAAGCGCGCCGCCGCAGCGACCGAGGCGGCGGCTCCGGTGGCGGCCGGGATCGAGGTCGAGCAGCTTCATTTCAACTATGCCGTCTCCGGTGATCGACCGGCCTGGCGACCATTTCGTGCTTTCGACGACGGGCGTCAGACCTTCATCGAGTTCCCGGCAACGCTCGCCGTCGGCGAGGCGCCGCCAATCTTCCTGGTGGATGCGAAAGGCGAGGCCCAACTCGTCAACTATCGCGTGAAGGGCCGCTTCTACGTCGTCGATCGCATCTTCGATGTTGCCGAACTTCGCCTCGGCACAAAGCACCAGCAGATTGTCCGCATCAGCCGGGTGGCGGAAGGCGCGCCCAAGCGGAGGGGATCATGACCGCCGAGGCGGCAGCCCCACCGGCATCCGAGACCCCCGCCGCACCGGGCAAGGTGGACCCGGAAACGCTCGCCCTTCGCGCCCAGCCGGCGCGGGCGATCCGCTTCAAGCGGGGCGCCGTCGTTGTGATCGCGGCGCTCGGCTCCGTCAGCCTGATCGCAACGGCCTGGGTTGCGCTGCGGCCGTCCGCATTGAATCTCGCTGGACAAGCCGACGACCAGTCGGTCGCGGCGAAAGCGCCGGCCGATACACTGAACGGTCTGCCGGGCAGCTATGGCGACGTGCCGAAGCTCGGACCGCCACTGCCAGGCGATCTTGGTCGACCGATCCTCGATCATCAGCGTGCGATGGGCCTCGATCCGGCGAACGGCGGAACCGGGCACGCGGACCAGGCCGCCGCCACCGAACGCGATCGACAGGCCGCGGAGCTGAAGGCGGCGCGCGAGTCGGGATTGCTGGTGCAATCCGGCATTCGCACCGACCCGACCCGCAGCGCGGATGCGACATCATCATCTCCCCCGGCTGCAGCGAGCAATGCGTCGCGCATCGCCATCGATCCTGATCGTGATCCCAATGCCCAGCAACGGAAGGCCGACTTCGTCGCAGCGCGCGACACCGGCGGCGACGTCAACGAGCATCGGTTGAGCCCGCCGGCGTCGCCAAACATGTTGTCCGCCGGCACTGTCATCGCGGCGAGCCTGATCACCGGACTCAGGTCCGACCTCCCCGGTCTCGTCACCGCCCAGGTTACCGAGCGGGTGTTCGACAGCGCGACGGGCAGCATCCTTCTCATTCCGCAGGGTGCGCGGCTGATCGGCAGCTACGATAGTGTAGTCGCCTTCGGGCAGAAGCGCGCGCTGGTCGTGTGGCAGCGGATCATCTTCCCGGACGGCAGTTCAATCCGGCTCGACAACGTGCCGGCTACGGACCCGTCAGGCTATGCCGGGCTCGCCGACAAGGTCGATTTTCATACCTGGACGCTGCTCAAGGGCGTCGCGATCTCGACCTTGCTCGGCGTGGGCGCGAACGTCACCTTCTCCGGCGAGAGCGATCTCGTCCAGGCGATCCGGGAATCGACGCAGCAGAACGTGTCGCGCGCCGGCGACCAGATCACATCCCGCAATCTGCAGATCCAACCGACCATCACCATCCGGCCCGGCGCTCCCGTCCGGCTCATCGTACATCGAGATCTCATTCTCGCGCCGTGGCGTGGTTAGGAGGAACACATGCCGGAACTCAAGCTTCCCAAGCTGCCGGATAGGACGCCGATCAAACTGCCGATCACCGTCACACCCGACTTGCACCAGATGCTGCAGGACTATGCCGCGCTCTACGCCGCAGCCTATGGGCGTGAAGAACCGATCGCTGAACTCATCCCCGCGATGCTGACGGCTTTTCTCGAAAGCGATCGCGGGTTCGCGCGTTCGCGGATTAGATCATGACCCGCGGGCTGAGCGACAGCGAGCGTCGGAAGCAAGCGCTCGAGGCGATAGCCGAGCAGGATACACTGCCGATGGAACCGCTCACCGTGCGGATCAAGACGGCGGTCAAGTTGACGGGTATCGGCCGTTCGACCCTCTATGAGCTTATCCAATCCGGCGAGATCGAAACCGTCAAGATCGGGCGATCCACGTTCATCCCCTACCGATGCATCAAGCGATTGGTAGAGCGCTAGCAGGTGAGAGCTTCGAGATAAGGCCGCATGATACGCCATGCGCCGCCGGCGATGGCCGCTTGCGCGATCACGCCCGGGGTCGCTCTGCGCTGGGCAAGGGCCGCGCGCAGCCCCTCCACCGCAATGGAGCGTTCGACCAGCCTGGAGTTTCGAAACAGATCGGCGAGCGTTTTCGGAACCGAGTAGACCGGGACGCTGACGCCCGAAATCATGTGATGCTCGACGCCTTGATGGAGATATTTCTCGCTGAGCCGGATAATCCGCGTGGGAGGATAGAAAGCGACGGGCGACCAGTCTCCACGGCCGATCGCAACCCACACTCTGCGCGGCATCTGGTCGGTGAGTTCGTGGAATGCGAGCGCCGAAACCATGGCGATCACGCCCTTGGGGATTTTCTTCGCGGTCTCCGCGAGTGTGTGCGCGGCATCAATCCGTGCGTCCGGGTGCTGGTAGAGTCCACGCGCTACACGCTCGATCTCGCCGGCCTTCACCGCGCGCGCAATCGTTTCCGAGGCTATCCCGGCGTTGCGAAGCTCCCGAGCACGCAGAAGAACACTGCGTTGGAGTAGGCTGGTCAGGCAATCACGCTGGCTTGCGGAGTTAGTGGTCATGTGATTAATCCTCGGATTAGAATAAATTAAGTCATAGGTTTTGTCACACGACTTTTTCCGGGCTGATTTCGTAGAGTCGCTAGGAAATTCCCGATCGGGAATAATTCAGCCCTTCGAAGATCCGGTCATCAAATAATTTCCCGATCGGGAATAATCGCCTTGTTTAGGCGGGTCGGATGATTTATGTTCCCGCTCGGGAATATGGATAGCAACGCACTTGGCAGGATCGTTCGGGAAGAACGCAAGGCGCAAGGGTTGCGGCAGCAAGAGCTCGCCGCAGCTTGCGGTGTCGGAGTGCGCTTCATCGTCGATCTGGAGGCAGGCAAGCCGACGCTGCAATTGGGCAAGGCATTGCAGGTTCTTGCGACCCTCGGCTGCGATGTTTCCATTGCAACGCCGGCACGCATCAAATGAGCAAGCAGCTTTCCATATGGTGGGGCGGTAAGGTCGCCGGATTCCTGCACCTCAACGACTATGGCGACATGGGGTTCAGCTACGCACCCGAATGGCTCGAAGACGCCGACGCGCCAGCGCTGTCTTTCTCGTTGCCAAAGCAGGTGGAGCCGTTTGGCAGACGGGTATGTCATTCCTTCTTCGGCGGTATCCTGCCGGAAGAGGGGCAGCGTAGCGCGATTGCCAGGGCATTAGGCGTTTCGGCCGGAAATGAATTCCAGTTGCTGGAGCATCTCGGCGGCGAAGTCGCCGGCGCACTGATGCTGTTGCCGGAAGGTCAGCTTCCACCAGCACCTGCGAGCGGAGCGCCTGACATTCTTGATGATGGGCATTTGCTGCAATTGCTGCAGCATCTGCCGATGAGGCCTATGCTCGCCGGTGAAGGCGGTCTGCGCCTATCTCTGGCGGGCGCGCAGTCCAAGCTGCCCGTCCTGCTGATCGACGATCATATCGCGCTCCCGGCACCGGGGCAGCCCACCAGCCATATTCTCAAGCCACCGATCGCGCGGTTCGAGCAGACGACCGAGAACGAATACTACTGCATGACCTTGGCCCGAGAGATCGGGCTGGACGTGGCATCGGTCACCATGCGGAGGGTTCAGGATCAATCCTTCCTGCTGATCGAGCGTTACGACCGAACTCGGGACGCCGACGGCCGATTGGTTCGCCTTCATCAGGAAGATTTTGCCCAGGCGTTGGGCGTCCCGTCACAGCGCAAATATGCCAGCGAAGGCGGTCCCACGTTCAAGGACAGCTTCGCTCTGCTACGCCAGGCCGCCACCCGCCCCGCGCGCGACATATTGAAGCTGGCGGATGCGGCCATCTTCAATCTGATCATCGGCAATGCCGACGCGCACGCCAAGAATTTCAGCCTGCTGCACATCGATGGGGCAATCCGGCTTGCGCCGCTCTATGACCTACTTTCCACGGTCGCCTATCGCGATCTATCGCCCAAGCTGGCGATGAAAATTGCGAAGAAGGCAACGCTGGAAGAGATCGAGTCACGCCACTGGGATCAGTTCGCGGAGGACGTCAATATTGGTGCCCCTTATCTTCGGCGTCGCATACGGCAGTTGTGCGAAGCGACCTTGGCGCAATTGGATGCGCCCGACAGCAGCCTGAAACAGAGGCTGCCAGGCAGTGAGAACTTTGCCAGGTTTGCCGATCTGATTGCTGATCGGGCCAGGCGCTTGCTCATCAAGGCGGGATGACTCGGCCAGCCTCCGGGGTTGGGTCGAGTTGTCTGGGGCGTTCGGATTTTAGGTTATTGCGCTGCGCGGAAATTAGGTTTTCGTGCCGATCAACGCCTGGAGCGAATCACGCCGCTAACGGACTCGATTTCGCGCTTGAACATGCGCCGAGGGACTTGAACCTCCGAAGCAAAAAGTCCCAGGGTATCGATTATGGTATCGATCGATGGCGTCCATAGTAAGATACTGAATTATAGAGATAAATATAGCGTTTTCGAGTCCTCTTCTGCAAAATCCGTGGATGTTCCTTAGTAATTGAGGATGTTGCGCGCCCAACCGCCCTCACTGCGCTGGCGTACGCCGGTGCCTGTGTCGAAGCTTTTCCGCCATTGCTCTGAAGCGAAACCGGAAGCCCAGGTCAACGCCAACCAGCGCAAAGCTGTCTGACGGTATCACGTCTCACGTGGGACAACCGGTCTAAAGCAGCCGCTATCGATCCTGCCGATCGCTCCGAAGCAAATGGGCGAGCGCGCCGACGCCGAGCCCGGCGATCGCTCCGAACAGAGTCGCGCTCATCAGCGCAGTCACAAGCGGTGGCGGGATGCGCCGCCCATCTTCCGGCGGCGGGATGCGACGGCCGTCATCGGGCGGCGGCGGTGCGGCTTCGACAGGCGGCGCAGGTTCAGGCATGTCCAGATCCTCCTATTTGTTCTGCGGCGCGGCCGCGCCCGCCTGAACGGCAATCGACAGGTCCTTGGTCGTCTTGGCATCGACATCAGTTATCGACACGCTCAACCCATGCACGACGACGAGACCGCCCGGCGTCGAATTACGGACAGTCAGCGACACCATGCCTTTCGTTGTGACCGCAATCTCCTGGGTCGCGGCGCCCCCGACGACCAGTTCCCCGCCCGTTACCGTGAGCTTGACCGGCAATCCCTGGGGCGGCTCGACATAAACCCCGAACGTCACCGTGCCGTCAGCCGCCTGCTTGACGCTCTGCGTGGGCGTGGCCAGCGCGAAGCTCGGCGGGTCGGCGGCCGACGCTTTGCTGTAACCGGCCGAAAGGGCGCGCATGTAGACCCCTGGCACGACGGAGGCCGGCGCAGGCACGGTTGTCGGACAATCCGAGACGTCTTGCGGCGCAACGGCGACGCAGATGTCCCAGCCCGCCGGCTCCTTGAGTTTGGTCACCACCGCCGCCGGCAAACTGTCGAACTGCATGCTCGCCAGCGGCGGAAAGTCCATCACGATTTGCGACACGGGTCCCGTCGTCTTTAGCGCGATCGTGCGTGGCTCGAAGGCACCGGCCTTAGCATCCGTATCGGGCGTGAGCAACGCCGTCACCTTCTCAAGGTCGAGATCACCCGCATATGGTACCGCCACCGTAAAGGCCTTCCTCGTCACCTGAACCTGCGGTGCTGCGCGCGCGTTAAACGTCACGTCCTTGACCACCGACAACGGCTTGAGGTCGAAGCTAAACGAGGTGTCGGACGCAAGCGTCCGGGCATTGGTGACCTTGCTGACAAGGTACAGCGCATTGGCGAGGACCGCATTGCGGGAGTAACTCGGCTTGAAGCACTCGGCGAGATTGAGGATGGCGCGCCGCCCGTCATAAAGACCGATGTCGTCGGCGAAATTGAACAGCAAACGCCCGATCTTCGGGTCACAGAACAATTGTGCCGGCCCGTCGACCTTCGTTCCGCCCTGTGCTTCGGTGAGGGTCTCGGTGGGACGCGCGACACTGTCGGTGCGGATATCGGTCTCAACAAGCCCGAGCCGGGCCACTACAGGCGCCACCTTCTCGTAGAATGCTTGGCTGTTGTCGGTAACCGGCACACCGGTTTCCGAATTCCGCGCCTCATAGTCCATATAGAAACGATAGGAGCGCGGATCCTCGTCACGATAGGGCGGTTTGAGATAGGCGACGATTGTTACGAAATGGTCCCGGTCCTCGAGCGCGAACCCTGTCTTGTCGCGCGCGGCGCCGAACTTGACCTGCAGGCTGCGGCCGCTCGCGCCACCGACATGCAGAGTCGATTCATAGCGGCGCGTCAGGAAGCTGGTGAGCTGGTCGTTGAGCTTGTCGAAGCTCGCCCCGGCCTTGGCGTTGCTTACCGCCGCCTGCAGGCTCAGTCGCAGATCGAGGACTTGCTGGAGCGCCGAGGCGTCCATTGTGCCCTGATAGGACTCGGTCGACAGGATCGGCAGGACGATCACCGGCTTCGACCCGTTCGGCTGGTCCTCGAACAGCGTGAAGTGCGCGTAGAGATCCCAGGGCAAGTCGCGCCGATAGGGCTTCACGCTCACTCGCAGGCGCACGATGTATGGCTTGGTGTCCCGGAAGGCCGGAATACCCGCCACCGCGTCATTGATGAGTGCGATCTCCTGATAGAGCGCGTTCGCGGCCGAATAGCGGAAAAAGGGCTCGGTCGAGGGATTGCGCGTCGCGCCGATGAGATCGGGAAGCGAGGTTGCCGAGCGGCCGCCGCCTGCGCCGGCCGATGCCGCCGGCAGGTCGGGCGAAGCATTGCTCGATTCCCGCTTGGTCGTGATCGTGCGACTCGTATCGTCCTTGCTGACCACCGTCGTGCCGCTCGCGTCGTTGCTGGCAATCGAGCGCGTCGTCTCGTCCGAACTTGAGATCTGCGGGCCGAACTGGACGCCTGCTTGCGCGCCGATGCCCATCGCGTTCAAGAAGCGATTGTCAGCGAAACTCTGAACTTGGTCGACCTGGGCGAGCGCGCCGTCGGGCGTGTTCCCGAATTTGGGCGAAAGACTGTCGATCAACTCGGGCCAAGACTTGGAATAGACGGCTACCGCATTCAGCTCAACGCCCTCCTGCATGGTCTTGGGCGGTGGTAACTTCTCGACCTTGAGCGGCTTGAACGCTCCGCAAGAGGCGAGTGCGCAGGCAATCACCCCTGTTCCCATGGCTTTCCCGATCGCCAGCCAAGCATCCTCGCGCATCATCAGCTGTTCCCCCCAAGCCGGATCAGGCGGCCCAGGCCTTATCGGGCGCTCTAAGAAACGATGAACTCTCAGCCGGTGAAAGACTATTGGGCGCGCGCCTGATGTCAAGAATTGGATGATGGCGACTCTAATAAAACATCGCGCCAATTTGGATACTATTGAGCGCAGATTGCATCAAAGACCTTTGATGGATGCAAAATTGCCGGTCGCGCCTTGCCCCTCTGCGGGGGAGACAAAGACCGGGCAAAGCAAAAAGGCGTGGCGGCTGCCTGGCCGCGCGGGCACCGCGGCTCTCGATCCTTCGGATAACGATCCGCTGCCAGCAGGGCCGCACGCGAATGCCGCACGATATCGCGGTCGATCAGGCGCGGGGAGTTGGTTGGCTGCCGGCTTTCGTCAGCGACGGCGTCAGGCGCGTAGCGCCGGTGCGCGCCGGCTCACGCGTCGGGCCAGCGAGAGACGCGGCTTAGCGCGCTTGGAAAAAGTGTGAAGCACATGATCGGGCTCGATCAGGAACCGGTCGTCGAGCGCGTCCATCATCGCCTGAACTTCCTCAGGCGCGACCGCGACCCGCATGCTGTAGCCGAGCGATCCAATGAGGCGCGCGGTGTCGAGACCGCAGAGTAATGTCCTGCCGTCAAGCACCTTCACATTGTGCTTATACCGCTCAGCGAAGTCGCTTCGCATCGTCAGGATAAACTGCTTCATCATGCGCGACCTACCATAGCCTCCGGATCATCGCCAGAAAAAGTAAACATTTCATTCGAGGGAGGGCAGGCCATAATTGCCCTCGACATCGAAACCACTGTCGCGGCAAAGGGTTGCCAGCTTTTCCTCAGCATATCGCGCTCGACTTTCGTCTCGTGGCAGCGTGAGATAGTGCTCGTCCTGCGCGAGCGCAACGGCCAGCAGCCCACTCACGATCGGCGCCGCGAACGACGTCCCCGTCACATCGAAAGCCAATTTTCCATCGCGTGACGTGATGATGCCGACCCCTGGTGCGACCAGATTGACGCCATCGCCCCAAGCGCTCTCCTCATAGTAGAAGATCTCCAGTTCGTCGAGCGCGCCGAGCTGATCCTCGTTCGCACCATCGGAGAGATAACGCGCCACGCTTCCGTCCGCACCCCATCCCGTCGCCCCGAAGGCACCGACGCCGACACATTCCTCCATATTGGCGGGAAATGCCGCTTCATTGCGCGGCTCATTGCCGGCCGCCACGATCACGATCGTGCCATTCTCCCGCGCGCTGCGGATCGTTTGGGCGAGCCCCGATGCCTCGAGCGGCGGCTCGAACGATCCAAGGCTCAGATTCAGGATGTCGACGCCGACCAGCTCGGCCAAGTCGCGAACCGCCCGGTTCACCAGCCGCGGATCGAGCTCGTCGTCCGGTGATCCGTCATCGGCGGGGAAGCGGAACGCCGCATCGTCGAGCGTGGCCTGCGAAAAGCTCGCATTCGAGAAATAGAGCTCCGCACCGGGCGCGATCGCAGCAGCCGCAGCGGGCGCGCCGCGATCACCGATGATCCGGCACACGATCTCGCCATGGCGCCAGAAGCCCCGCTTGGCAAACACCATCGGCGGCGGCTCGGACACCTCGCGACGAACGATATGGTCGATGCCCGCCATCGGCGCGAATCCGCCGTCGATCACGCCGATCTTGATGCCGCTGCCCCGCTCGGGATCGTCCACATGATCACCGAGCAACCGATGCCACCAACTCGGCTCGTCGGCATCGTCCAGCGCCTTGCTGAGGATATCGGCGCCGTCCCAGCATTCTTCCGACCGGGTGCTCCAATAGCCCGGCTTTTCCGGTACGATGATTGCCACCATCGGCTGGGCATCGCGGGCAATCGCATAGCCAAGCCGACCGGGCGCTAGCTGTTCGAGCCGCAGCGCCTCCTGCTCGCCTTGCCTGGTCTCAAAGATCAGATGGCCGGTCGAGGGTACGTCTTCCCCGCGCGGACCCTTGATATGAAGAACAGAGGCCGTGCGCACGCGTCTCATCAATTCGGCCAAGCCCCCCGAAGCCAATACCGTCTGGTATGCTGATCCAAGTCCCGCGTGCAAGTAAGTTTCGCGTACGCAACCAAGAATTGTTTCCGAAATGAAAGAATAGGAACGACTTCGATGGTTCAAGTGGCGACGATCTGCTATTGTCGATTCTCAGCCCCGGGGGAGGCACAATGCGCTATCTCATCAAGGCGATCACCGCGCACGAGGACGAGCGCGCGCAGGCCGAGCCCTTTCTGAACTCGCCGCAAATGGCCGAGCCCGAGCGCTTCGACGGCTATGTCCAGGGCGTCGGTGACGAAGACCTCGTCAAGCAAATGGCCGAGAAGGGCCTGACTGTCAGCGTGACACCCTTGCCGGACGCGGCGGCAGACGGCGGGCCGGGCGGCTTCAAGACCTTCTCGGTTCGCACTGGCGCCGAGTTCGCGCCTATGGCCTTGCCAGATGTGCAGCGCCCCGACGGGCAGCGCGAATATTTCCTGCTGAAGATCGCAGGCGGCCTCAGCAATGGGCGCAAGCGCGCTCTGGTCGCCAGCGGTATCGAGATCGTCGAGCGCGACCATGCCGATTGGTATGTCGCCCGACTCCCTAGCCGCGAAGCCGTGCTCGGCTTCGACTTCATCTCCGATGTCCGCCTTTTCGATGCAGCCGAAACCCTCGCGCCGGTCGGCTACAGCATGCCCGACCTTGGCCGGGTCGACCAGGACTCGCAGACGATCGGCGCCCAGCTCTATGAAGCGACCCTGCATAGCGATGCCGATCCCACAACCGTCGCCACCGATCTCGAGAAGCTTGGCGCCACCATTGTCGACCGATCCAATCAGGTCCTGCGCCTCCTCCCCAACAATGTGGCGCTCGTCGATATCGCCGATGTGCCGCAGATCGCCCAGCTGCAGGCTGTGCGCATGCCGACGCTCTTCCATGAAATGGCCCGGCCGCTACTCGGGGTCGATCGCGACAGCAACAGCCTAACACGCGTGACCACGCTCGACGGCACCGGCGAGATCATCGGCGTCGCCGACACCGGTCTCGACAGCAATCATCCCGATTTTGCCGGCCGCATCGTCGGCCTCGTGCCCCTCGGTCGGCCCGGCGTCACCTCCGATCCCAATGGCCATGGTACTCATGTCGCTGGCTCGATCCTGGGTAGCGGCAACCGGTCGAACGGCAAGCTCGCCGGCATCGCGCCAGGCGCCCGGCTCTATTTTCAGTCGCTGCTCGATGTAAACGGCCGGCTCGGTGGGCTGCCCGCCGATCTGAAGCGCCTGTTCCAACCGGCCTATGACGCAGGCGTGCGCATCCATAACAATAGCTGGGGCGCGTTTCTCCATGCCCGTTACGGCGCCACCTCGCTTCAGGTCGACGCGTTCGTCTACGCCAATCCCGACTTTCTCCCAGTCGTCGCCGCGGGCAATGACGGAAGCTGCCTCCCGGGCAGAATGGAGAAGCGCCAGGGCTTCATCGACTATCCGTCCATGGCTTCACCCGCATCCGCCAAGAATTGCCTGACCGTCGGCGCCAGCCGCAGTTCGCGCACCACTGGCGGCTTCGCGCAGCTCTCTTGGTCTCAGGCCTGGAAAACGACCTTTCCGCTAGATCCGATCGGTAGCGAAACGATCTCGAGCGAGAGCGAAGGCCTCGCGGCTTTCAGCGCGCGCGGCCCCGTCGACGACCAACGCGTCAAGCCCGATCTCATCGCACCCGGCACGGACATCGCCTCTACCCGTTCGTCCGATGCCCCGCTACGCAACTTCTGGGGCGCCTATCCCGGCACAAATGACTATGCCTTCATGGGCGGCACGAGCATGGCGGCGCCGCTTGCCGCCGGCTGCGCGGCCCTGATCCGCCAATATTATCGCGAGCAGCGCGGCCACAATCCCAGCGCGGCCCTTCTCAAGGCGACGCTCATCAACGGCACCGTGCCGCTTACCCATTGGGATGCAATGGCGGATCCCGAAGGCTATCCGAATTACCATCAGGGCTTCGGGCGCATTGACATGCGGCGCACCCTTCCCAACGACACCGCGCCGGACTTGCGACTGGTCTTCGTCGATAGCCCCGCCACGACCGGCTGGGTATTCACCGATCTCGGCCAGCGCTTCCGCTGGCAGCTCACGCTCGATGCGCCGGGCCCACTTTCGATCTGCCTCGCCTGGACCGATCCACCGGCGCGCGGCCTCCAGAACACCCTGATGGCCGTGCTCGACGATGGCGCGCTCGGCAACAAATGGCTGTCGAACAGCAAGGTCGCCTCGCTGCTCAAGATCGACACGCCACTCGCCTGGGCGGACCTTCCTATCCATTTCGACCGCGACGCCAACAACAATGTCCATATAATCCGCGTCGAGGACGCGCCAGCCGGAATTTACACCCTGACCCTGATCGCAGACCTCCTCACCACCGACCGGCAAACCTATGCGTTCGCGGCGACCGGCGCGATCGTGAGCATCGTGGAGAACCCGTGAAACTGCATGCCATCAATGCCTTCCACGGCGACTGCCTGCTGCTCGAAAGCAGCGAAGGCCGCTTCATTCTCATCGATGGCGGTCCGCCGCATACCTATGACGACTATGCAGCCGATTATCTCGAAGCCGTCGTGGGGCCGACTGGCACCTATGAGTTGGTCGTCGTCAGCCATGTCGATGCGGACCATATCATCGGCGTGCTCGACCTCTTCGCCGAGCTCGAGCGCCGCACCGTAAACCACGATCCCGTCTTCCAGGTCGGCGATCTATGGCACAATGCCTTCACCGACACGATCGACACCGCCGACCAGGAAATCTCCCAGGGCATCCAGTCGATCCTCGACTTTGCCGGTGCCGCCAACATGGCGATGACCCTGGGCCAGATCGATTTCCTCGGGATTAGCGAGGGCTATAAACTCGAGCGCAGCGCCAAGCGGTCGGGCGTGCCGATCAATGCCGCGTTCGGCGGCGCGATTATCTCGCCCGACAGCCTGCCTGATCCTGTCCACAAGATCGGAACGCTCAGCCTGCGCGTCGTCGGTCCGACCAAGTCCAATCTCGACGCGCTGCGCCAGCAATGGCTGGACTGGGTTCGCGACAATCTCCCCAAGGTCGCCGCCGGGCAGCCCAATGCCCTGGCCAATGTCGACAAGAGCATTCCCAATCTTAGCAGCATCGTCCTGCTCGCCGAAGAGGGCGGCAAGCGTTTTCTCCTCACCGGCGATGCGCGCGGCGATCATATCCTGCAAGGGCTCGGCGCCGCTGGCCTCCTTGATGCGCAAGGGGGTATCGACATCGATCTCCTCAAGGTTCAGCACCACGGCAGCGACCGCAACACCGACAGCGATTTCTTCCGGAAGGTCCGGGCCGCGACCTATGTCATCTCGGCCAATGGCAAATATGGGAACCCCGACCACGAGACGCTCGAATGGATCGTCGACGCCGCCCATGCCCGAGGCCAAAACATCCATATTGTCGTGACCAACGATGCCCCCAGCCTGGCGCAGATCGCTGCGTCGCGCCCGTCCGCCCAATTCGGCTACACGCTGACGGTCGGCGACCAGGAAGCAACCATCATCGGTTAGACACCTGAAAGGCCGCACGGCTCTTCAGCCATAGGCCGTGAAGAAGCGCGTCCGATCGCCTTGGCGAGATGCTCCGGCTTTAGTCCCTTTTCTTATCATCATCGGGAGCAGAGATTCGTAAACGCATCTCCAAAAATATGACCCGGGCTATGAGGCTATCGATCAAACAACAGCATTATTTGATTTATAAAGGTGTTCATATCGCTCAGAACGAGCATCCAATAATATGGGTCGATCAAAGAGGGGCTCAATGTAAGCGGGCGACGAATCAGCAATGTAAGCTGACGATCTGGAGCCTTCAGGACTCGAACCATTCCGATAAAAAGTTCCAGGGTATCGATGAGGGTATCGCCTCATGATGTCTCTCAAGAAATGGCGGTTTTCCGCGCCGGAATAGGCCACTTTCGAGTCCTCTTCTGGGCACCATTTGTTCTTCTCAGAAGAACCCAGCAAGTGTATTAAATCCGCAGAAATCCAAGGGAATTGGCCCTTGGATCGTGCCGGATTGTCCCACCTTTTCTCGGGGGTTCCGCACATTTTTGCGGGCCTTTTACGGGCCTTTGCGAAAACCACATTGGGAAAAGGCCCACACATGCCTCTGACCGAAACCCGGCTTCGCGCACTCAAGCCAAAGGACAAGCCGTACAAGGTCGCCGATGACCGCGGATTGTACATCGAGGTGTCCCCATCGGGCGGAAAACTCTGGCGATTCCGCTATCGAATCGGCGCGGTTGAAAAGAAGCTATCGATCGGCTCCTATCCCGAAATCAATATCAAGGACGCACGCCAAGCGGCCTATGAGGCGCGGGTCAAAGTCGCGGCGGGCGGTGACCCAGCGATGGACAAGCGCAAGAAGAAAATCCGTTCGGAATTCCTTTCCGCCCAGACATTCGAGGCGGTGGCACGCGAGTACATTGATGAGATGATGGTCCAGAACGGTCGGGCGGATGCGACCATCATCAAGGCCAACTTCTTCCTCGACCAGCTGACGGATGCCATCGGCAGCCGCCCGATCGATGAGATTGAGCCGTTCGAGGTGCTGGCTCCCCTCAAGCGCCTCGAAGCGAAGGGCAAGCACGAGACCGCCAAAAAGACCCGATCCTTTGCGAGCCGCGTGTTTCGCTATGGGGTTGCCACGACGCGCTGCAAAGGCGACCCGACGACGATGCTCCGCGGGGCGCTGATCACGCCCAAGGCAAAGCACTATGCAGCGATCCTTGAGCCGAAGGATCTTGGTGGGCTGCTCCGTGCGATCCAGGACTACACTGGCAACTTCATCACCCGGTACGCGTTGCTCATCGCACCCCATGTCTTTGTACGCCCTGGCGAGCTGCGGCATGCCGATTGGAAGGAGATCGACCTCGAAGAAGGCGTCTGGCGCATCCCAGAGGGAAAGATGAAGGCGCGCCGCCCTCATGCCGTGCCGTTGTCCAAACAGGTAGTCGGGTATCTCAAAGAACTTGCCGAGATGGTCGGCACTGAAGGGTACGTGTTTCCGTCAGCCCGCGCCTCCGTCCGCCCGATGAGCGAAAACACCTTGAACGCCGCTTTCCGACGGATGGGCTTCACGAAGGACGAAGTGACCGCCCATGGTCTTCGGGCTACGGCCTCCACTATGCTCAACGAGAGCGGCCTCTGGAATCCAGACGCAATTGAACGCGGCTTGGCCCACGGTGACAGCAATGCTGTTCGCGGCGTTTATCACCGCGGCAAACACTGGGATGGGGAACCAACTTCGTGGTGATCCACGAGGGCCTTGCGGAATTTTCCCCGCTGACCCTCGGGGCGCTGCGCATCTTCTTTGCCTCGGTGCCCTTGCTGCCCTTCCTGCCCTGGCCCGACGTCCGGCCGCTCACGCTCGTCTCATACGGCCTGCTTAGCGGCGCCCTTCAGTTCGGGCTGATGCTCTATGCAATGAACGGGCATGTCTCGCCCGGCCTGGCCTCGACCTTGCTCCAGATGCAGGCCCTCTTCACCGCGGTCATCGCTGCCCTGGCAGGGAGCGAGCGCCTCGACCGGCGTGATGTCCTGGGCCTCGTCATTTCAGGGTTGGGCATTGCTGTAATCGGCGGCCACGTCGCGGACGGCGACGCCAGCATCCTCGGCATTGCCTGCGTTCTTGGGGCTGCGCTCGCCTGGGCCTGTGCGAACATCATCGTGCGCCGAGCCCGGCCAGCGCGAGCCATCTCGCTCGTCGCCTGGAGCAATCTCTTCGCGATTCCGCCACTGGTTGCCGCGACCCTTCTGGTCGACGGCCCGGGTCGGGTACTTGGCAGCATTGTCCATGCCAGCTTTGGTGGCTGGATGGTTGTCTTGTGGCAGTCCCTTGCCAACGCCCTCTTCGGCTACGCCGTGTGGAACTGGCTACTGGCCCGGCATCCGGCGTCGCGGATCGTACCGCTGGCGCTCCTCGTGCCAGCCTTCGGACTCGGAGCCTCCGCCTGGTATCTCTCCGAGCCGCTCCAGGCCTGGAAGATCATGGCCGCATTGGCCATTGTCGGGGGCCTGTTCCTCGGCATAACCCGCCCGCGCGCGACCATTCAGGCGTCGCCGCTCGCCCGGCAGCGTCGCGAGGGGAGATGCCATCCTGATCTGGCCGGCTTCATCCTGTCGCGCAGGCCATTTGACCCGCCGGGATAGGCCTGCTGGGCCATCGCCTGCAGTGCATGGATTAAGAGCGGGCGCAATATTGGCGCCGAATGTCGGCGGCGTTGCGGATCGCGCGCAGTTGCGCCCTTGGGAACGGGTCTGGGTGCCGGGCTGACCCGGCGGGAGGGGAAAGCCGAGCATGCCTGCCGACCGATGGCGGTCGCGGCTGGCGCCAAGCGTAGCCGTGGCGGATGCCTTCATTCGCTCCGCCCGAGCGGCAGCGTCGCCCAGCGACCTTGCCCTGCTGATGGAGGCGGTCACCGCCGACCTCGGCTTCAGACACTATGCGCTTATCCATCATGCCGACCTGCGCGGCTCGCCCCCGGGCCGGGTCGATGTCCGCCACTATCCCGAGGCAATTGCCGCTCGGATCATCGACGAGGGACGGTATCGCCGCGATCCTATCATCCGTGCCTGTGCCTTCGCCGACGGCGCCTTTCTGGTCAGAGCTCGACCGGATCATCGACCTCGATCGCCATGACCACCGCTGCCTCAGCAGAGCCCCTTGGCCCGGCGGTGCGCATCGAAGGCCGCCTAGTCGGCGCCTTCGCCAACGAGCCGATGAACAACCTCGTCACCATCGCCAATGCCTTCAAACTCGATGGCCTGTGGATGCTCGGGGATACGAAGCAGCTGCCTTCGATCGACTGGGGCAAGGCGTTCGGGCTCGTTCAGAGCCACGATCCCGCCGTGGCGCGGCTCGACACGAGCCAGCGCCAGAAGACCGAGCACATGCAGCAGGTGGCGGGACTGAGCCGCGCCGGCAGCTTTAGGGAAGCCTTCGAGGTCCTCGGGGAACGGGTGCAGGCACATGGCAACGACTACCTCGAGAAAGCCGCCGACCGCTGGCTGAGCCTGTCGGCGGAGGACCGCGAACGCACCGCGATCTACGCTTCGGGCAGGGCGGCACGCTCCGAGCTCAATGCGCTCGTGCAGGATGGCCTGAAGCGTGAGGGGACGATCAGCGGCGAGGGTCTGCGGCTCACGACATTGCAGCAGGTCAACGCGACGAGGGAGGAGATGCGCCATGCGCGGATCTACAGCACGGGGTTGATGCTAGAGGTTGCCCGGCGGGACAACGAAGCTGGCCTTCTCGTCGGGCGCTACGACGTCCTCGGGTCGGACAGCAAGGGCCGGGTCGTCCTGCGCGACGATCGCGGCCGGGAAATCCGATTCGATCTGCAGAAGATCGATCCTGCCGACAAGCGCGATGTGCTCAAACTCTCCGAGAAAATGGACATGACCCTCTACGCAGGCGATCGCATCCGCTGGACCGATAACGACAAGCAGCGCGGCCTGCTGAACTCCGAAGGCGCCCGGGTCCTGTCGATTGGCGAGCATGGCGTGAAGGTCGAGACGGCAAAGGGAGAGGTCATCGAGCTCGCCCATGGCGACAGGATGCTCGAGCGGCTCGGGCTCGCTTACGCGATCAACATGCACCAGGCCCAGGGCATGACGACCGACAAGGGCATCGGTGCCATGCACTCCTCCGAGCAGAACCTGTCGAACCAGCGCCTGAGCTACGTGATGCTGACCCGCGTGCGCGAGGACGTCGAGATCTTCACCAACGATCGCGACAAGCTGCTCCAGACAATATCACACAACACCGGCGACAAGCTCAGCGCGCTCGAGACGACGGGTGAGAAGCCGTTAAGGGATATCAGCCGGATCGATCCTGCACGGGCGGGCAGCTTCAGCCCCATCATCCCGTCAGACCTTGAGACCAGCACGCCGGGGCGGGTCCTTTATCCAACCCATGGCCTTGACCTTGCCGGCGCAGGCAAGAGCGCGGATGCGGGCGGACAGGGCAGGAATACCCAGTCCGCCCGCAAGGAAGCGGCCGAGAAACCCGGGATCGAGATCGACCTGCCCGAGCGCAGTCTCGAGCGTAACCGCTGAGGAGTATCAAGCATGCCCAAGCCCTCCGATAGCCACGGGCTCCGCCCGCAAGAAGGACGTGACACTGGTAGGTGGCGGGCTCCTGCTCGATCTTGGCGTCGGAGCCTTGGGTGGTGCCTATGCCTCGACGGACATCGGCAAGATCACCACGCTCGCCATGCTCGATGCCTACCGCAAGATCGCGACCTATGCCCGCGGCGCGGGGGTTGGCAAGCGACTGATGCTGGCGCTTGTCGACCACGCCCAGGCGGCAGGGTTCCACACGATGATTGCCGGCATCGATGCCGGCAATACCGCCTCGATCGCGCTGCATGCTGCGTTGGGTTTCAGACGGGGCGTTTGCCGCAAGTGGGGCGCAAGTTCGGGCGATGGCTCGATCTGGCGTTCATGCAGAAGATGCTGGGCCAAGCCTGATTGCCGTTGTCCGGCAGATGATCGAAACGTGCCTCGCGCGCCCTGGCTGGGTGCGTGGAGAGGGCGGGGCAGATCCGGCGTCTTGAACGCGAACGTCGCAATCCCACTTGAGGGTGCCACATCCAGCCTGTACGAATTCGCCATGGTTGTCAGGGATTTTCGTCGTGCAGGCGGATGCTGAAGAGGCGGCAATGGATCAGGAGCCCGAGCCTGCCGGATTGCGCGATCAGCGTCACCCCGGGCCGACGGCCAATGACCGAGCCACCGTGCGGCTGGACGTTGCGGAGACATACGACCTCTGGGCAGCCGTGTACGACGACGTTCCCACCTCCTGGTCATCGGCGCAGGCGAAGTGATCGCGGGCTTGGCGGCCCTGGCCCCAGGCCGCGATATTGTCGAGCTTGGATGCGGTAGCGGCCGCAACCTTGCCTACTTTGCCGAGCAAGGCGCCCGATCGCTGGGCGGCGTCGACGCGTCTGCCAATATGCTCGCAAAGGCTGCGACAGTCGTGGGCGGAGCAACCCTGGTGCAGGGCGGCTATGGCAAGGTCACGCCGTTCGCCGACGGCAGTGCGGATCTGGTTCTCTTTTGCCTGACGCTCGAACACCTTGCGGACTTGAGACCTCCGCTCCGGAAGGCGGCGCGCCTCGTGCGCCCCGGCAGTCACGTCGCTATCATCGAGATACATCCCGAACTGGCAAGCAAGGGCGTCAAGGCCGGCTTTCAAACCCCCGACGCCACCCTCGAAATGCCGACGTTCGTTCATGCCCTGTGCGACTTTGAGCAGGCGCTGACCGGGGTCAATCTCGGGATCGTACGCCAGACGACCTGGCGCCGCGCCGATTTTGCCAACCCGCATCCCAAGATGTTGCGAAGGCCGCAGGATACGCCCTATATCTTGGAATTGCGCGCGCAGAAGCAGCCGGACCGATAGTTGCCGGGCAGGCCCGGTCAGAACGCCGGGATAACCGCGCCGCCATATTTCTTTTCGATGAAGTCCTTCACGTCCTGGCTGCGCAAGGCGGTCACCAGCTTCTTCACGCGCGGATCGCTTTTCGCGCTTTCCAGCCCGACAACGTAATTCACTTAAGGGCTGGTCTTGTCCTCGATCACCAGCGAATCGCGCACCGGATTGAGACCGGCCACCAGCGCATAGTTGGTGTTGATCAGCGCGAGATCGACCTGATCGAGCACGCGGGGCAGAGTGGCCGCTTCCAGCTCCTTGATCTGCAGCTTCTTCGGATTGGCAACGACATCGCGCGGCGTGGCGAGCGCCCCGGCTTCCGGTTTCAGCGTGATCACGCCCGCCTTGGCCAGCAGCGCTAGCGCGCGGCCGCCGTTGCTGCCCTCGTTGGGAATGGCAATGGTTGCGCTTTGGGGCAATTGATCGAGCGTCTTCCACTTGCGCGAATAGCCGCCCAGCGGCTCGACGTGGATGCCCGCGATCGTCACCAGCTTCACGGCGCGGTTCGCGTTGAACTCATCGAGATAGGGCTTGGTCTGGAAGTAGTTCACCGTGACGCGGCCTTCGGCGACTTGCACGTTGGGCTGGACGAAATCGTTGAGCACCAGCACTTTGAGGTCAACACCCTGTTTCGCCAGCGCGGGCTTGATATGTTCGAGGATCTCGGCATGCGGGATCGCGGTGGCGGCAACGGTCAGCGGTCCGTTCGACCCCTCGGTGGCAGGCTTGCTGCCGCAGGCGGAAAGCGGCAACAGGGCAGGTGCAGCAAGGGCGGCAAGACGACGCAGCATGTGGCGTTCTCCTATCGGCGGCTGAGGCGGCGGACCACGCGGTCGCCAAGCATTTGCAGGATCTGGACGAGCACGACCATCACCGCGACGGTCACGACCATCACATCGGTCTGCCAGCACTTCGCGCGTGGTCTCGGGATCGAGCGCGCTTGTCGCCTCGTCGCAAAGCAGCACGTCGGGCCGTGTCGCCAGCGCGCGCGATGCCCACGCGCTGCTTCTGCCCGCCCGAAAGTTGCACCGGATACTTGCCGGCATGGTCGGAAAGCCCGACGAGCCCGAGCAGCTCTTGCACCTGGCCGGTATCTCGGCTGCGGGCGTGCCCGCAATGCGCAGCGGCAGTGCCACGTTCTGTGCCGCCGTGGCCGACCACAGCAAGCCAAAGCTTTGGAAGATCATCCCCACCCGCCGGCGCAGGTCGCGCAGCGCAGCAGGATCGAGCCCCGCGACATCGACCCCGCCGATCGTCACGCGCCCGGCGCTCGGCCGCTCGAGGCCGTTGATAAGGCGCACGAGCGTCGATTTGCCGGCGCCGGACCGGCCGATGATGCCGAAAACCTCCCCGCGCGGCACAACGAGATCGGCGCCGGCCAATGCCGCGCCGCCGGCACGGGAAACCGCTTGTGCACGTCCTCAAACCTGATCATTCGGGCTTCGCTCCGCCAGGCCGATCCGCCCGGCACACACACCTCGGCTCGTCGCGGAGCTTCGTGGCCCTCTGCATTCTTCAATTCTATCGAAAGATAGAGTCTTTGCGGCCCGTCAAACGGGCCTTTTCGGCACCGCGGATCCGATCCGGCGTCAGCGCCGCGCGGGCCTGCTCAGAACGGCTCCACGAAGGGCCGCACCGCAAGCTCCCAGGTCCAGGCGCTGCGCGGCTGGGCGAGCACCGCCAGATAGGTCTGGGCAATCGCGTCGGGATCGAGCGTGCTGTCCGGCGCGGTGACCGGGTCGGGCCGCTCGGCGCTGCGCACCGCTCCGTCGATAATGAAATGGGCCACGTGCACGCCCTTGGGCGCGAGTTCGCGCGCGGCGCTCTGGGCAAGGCCGCGCAGGCCGAACTTGCCGATGGCGAACGCGGCCGAATTCGCAAAGCCCTTCACGCTCGCCGTGGCACCGGTAAGCAGGATTGCCCCGCGCCCGAGCGGGACCAAGCGTCGTGCGGCCTGCTGTACGACAAGGAAGCCGCCATAGGCCGAAACCTCGATGACCCGGCGCACCACCTCCGGGTCGAGCCCTTCGACGGGTCCGCGCAAACGGCCCGAGGCGTTGAACACGACAACCTCGGGAAGACCGATCGCCTGCTCGGTATTGCGGAACAGTTCGGAGACGTCAGCTGGATTGCTGGCATCGACGGTAAAGGTTGCCGCACCGGTTTCGGCAGCGAGGGCCGAAAGCCGGTCGGGATTGCGCGCAGCGAGCGACAGACGGTAACCCTGCGCGGCCAGCGCGCGTGCGACCGAGGCGCTGATACCTGGCCCCGTGCCGACGATCAGCGCGGTCTTGTTCACGATATCGGCCATGTTCCGGATCCCTGTGCTGATCGAGTTCGAACCCTGGGTCTATCAGGGTGTCCGCGCCGCGCGTTATGACGAGTTGCAAAGCCGAGTTGCCTTATCGTCAATCGAAGCGGCGGACGCGAAAGCGCGAACCCGCACGGGCCTATTCGGCTGCTTCCGCCGCGGGGACCTTGGCAAAGAAGCGGTTCTCCGGGCGTGGCAGGCCAAGATGATCGCGCAGCGTGCTGCCTTCGTACTCTTTGCGGAAGATGCCGCGCCGCTGCAACTCGGGCACGACTTGTGCGGTGAAATCGTCCAGCCCGCCCGGCAGCCATGGAAACATGATGTTGAAGCCGTCCGATCCGCGCTCGTGGAGCCATGCTTCCATCTCGTCGGCAATCGTCTGCGCGGTGCCGACAAAGGCCAGGCCGGCATAGCTGCCGGCACGTGCGGCGAGCTGGCGAATGGTCAGGTTTTCACGCCGGGCCATCGCGATCGTCCTTTCGCGCGCGCTCTTGCTCGCGTTGCTTTCCGGGATCTCCGGCAGCGGGCCATCGGGATCGAAGCCCGAAACGTCGTAGTCCAGCATGATGGACAGCGAGCGGATGCCGCTGTCATAGTGGACAAGGCTGTCGAGATGCGCGCGTCGGCCGCGGGCGTCCTCCACCGTTTCGCCCACTACCACGAAGGCCGCGGGCAGGATCTTAAGGTGATCGGGATCGCGCCCGATCGCTTTCATGCGCCCCTTCACGTCGGCGTAGAACGCCTTGCCGCTCTGCAATGTGCCTTCCGATCCGAAGATCACTTCCGCGGTCTCGGCCGCCAGCTGGCGACCGGCATCGGATGCGCCGGCCTGCACGATCACCGGCCAGCCTTGCACCGGCCGGCCGATATTG
The DNA here is from genome assembly GCF_057784975.1 of Novosphingobium sp. DS6-6. NCBI lineage: Bacteria > Pseudomonadati > Pseudomonadota > Alphaproteobacteria > Sphingomonadales > Sphingomonadaceae > Novosphingobium > Novosphingobium sp. DS6-6. The sequence goes on from NZ_JBYNTS010000006.1 coordinate 193,381, forward strand.
AGCGGCCCGCGCACCGAGAGGTGATCACCCTGATGGCCCAGGACATGGAGCTTGTCGGGATCGAAATAGAGCCCCTGGTCGACATCGCGAACGAAGGCGTCGTCGGCCCAGCTGTCCCACAGCCCGGTGACAACATCGTAGAATTCGCGCGCGCGGGCATAGCGCGTTGCATGCGCCAGGTGCTGATCGCTTCCGAAGTTGTGCGAAGTTTCGGGATTGCCCGTGGTCACGATGTTCCACCCGGCACGCCCCGCGCTGATATGGTCGAGCGAGGCAAAGCGCCGGGCGATGTGATAGGGCTCGTCATAGGTGGTCGAGGCCGTGGCGACGAGGCCGATCCGCTCGGTCACCATGGCCAGCGCGGAGAGCAGCGTGAACGGCTCGAACGACGTCACCGTGTGGCTGCGCTTGAGCGCCTCGATCGGCATGTTCAGCACGGCAAGGTGATCGGCCATGAAGAAGGCATCGAACTTCGCAGCCTCGAGCGTGCGGGCAAGCCGAGTGATATGCGCAAGATTGAAGTTGGCATCCGGCCAGGCGCCGGGGTAGCGCCAGGCGCCGGTATGGATCGACACCGGCCGCATGAATGCGCCGAGGTGAAGCTGGCGGGACTGGCTCATCGGCTTGATACTCTTTCCTGACGGGCGTGATGAAGCAAGTGGGCGGCGTGCGAGGCAAGATCAATCCTGCCCGGGCCTTGCGCGGTTAGCGAAGCACCGGTCGCAAATTGCCCTGACTGATGAAATCGTCCAGCGGAAGCACGCGCCGGAGTTGCCGAAACGTCAGCAAAAGACTACGGCAACGGGCTCCGGACCCATCTTTGGAACTGCGGCATAGGCGTGACGAATACGAGCGGCGCGCCGGTCCTGCCAATGAGCAATCGGAATAGATTGCGTGCATCATTTGATAAGAGGGTCACCCCTGTCGCGGTTGGCCGAGCGCGCCGATCTCGGCCAGCAGCCATTCGCGGAAACGGCGTATCTTGCGCGCCCGATGGCGATGGTCGGGATAGACGATCCAGTAGGCCATGCCCAGGCTGGACACCTGCGAGAACAATTGAACCAACCGTCCTTCGGCCAGGTCCTGATGCCAGAAAAACGGTGTCAGCATGGCCACGCCCTGCCCTGCCATGGCGGCATGGCCCTCGTTCGCCTGCGAATCCATCCGCACGCCCTGCAAGGATGCTTTGTCGGCCTGAGCCAGCCCCGCATGCTCCAGCCAGCAGGCCCAGGACGGATCTTGCGGGCTGATCAGCGGCAGACGCAGCAAGTCTTCGGCCAGGATCTGCCCGCCCTGCGCCGCCAGGAACGCTGGACTGCACATCGGCGTGAAATTCTGCTCCATCAAACGGTGCGCGGCAATATCCGGCCATGATCCGTATCCCGACCGCACGGCCACGTCGACACCGTCAGCGGAAAAATCGGCCAGCTTTTCCTGCGTCAACAGACGGACAGCGATACCGGGATAACGCATCTGGAACCGTCCTATCCGCCACGCCAGCCAGGCATTCGCGAATGTCGGCGTGGTCGAGATCGTCAGCCGGCCTTCGTCGTCGGCGCGCATTTCTGCAAACGCAGCCTCGATCATGTCGAGGCCCTGGCTCAGGTTTCCCGCCGCGCGGCGGGCCACATCCGTCAGGACCACGCGCTGGCGCTCGCGCCGGAAAAGTTGCTGGCCCAGATGGCTTTCGATCACGCGGATCTGGTGGCTGACCGCAGCCTGCGTCATTCCCAGCTCGCGCGCGGCGGCCGTGAAATTCTCATGACGCGCGGCCGCTTCAAAGACCCGGACAGCGGCCAAAGGGGGGATTCTGCGCATGCTGATATCATAATCACCGATAATGATGTTCGTCGATCAATTGGTTGGCCGGCGGGGGGTGTTGGCCGCTATTTTGAGTGGCAGTTCTCCTCTTCACAAGGACGCCTGCCATGCATCATGCTGCAATACCCCGTATCGGCCAAGAGAACTCGCCCCCGGTTTCTCTATTGCGCCAGCTCTGGCACAGCATGCTGGCCATCTCGGCCATCCAGGTCCGCATGGCGTTCGATAGCCCTTGGACCACCTTGAAAGGTGCGGCTGAAGCGGCGGCCTGCCATAGCCCAGGCTTATGAAGTGCGATCAATGCACAAGGCGCCGGCACCCAGATCTTAAGGCTCGCGAGGTTTTTCCGCAGGTTGCCAGCGATACGCGATCACCCGGTGGCCGAACCTCGGGTGAATTGTTTCGATGCCCGGCGTCAGACCTTCGCGCTCGTAAAACCTGCCCGCCCGGCTTTCCCGGGCCGTGGTAAGGTGAAAACCTGCGGGCATTCGGATTTTCGCATGATCGAGCAGTTGTTTGCCGATCCCGTGCCCTTGAAATGCAGGTGCTACAAAAAGTTGTTCGATGCGGTCTTCGTCGATGGCGATGTATGCCACGATATCCGACCCGCGCACCGCAACGTCCACCATCCAGCCCCTAGCAAGCGCGTCTGGCCATCTTACCCTGAGGTCTTCGAGTGTCACGGGCGAGGGGATCCCTGTCGAGCGCCAGCTATCCAGCCAGATAGCGGTAACGGCGTCGAAGTCCGCGCAACCATAGGGTCTGATCATCGCCATCATCGGTTCTCATGCACACTTTTGCCGAGAATTGCGTCCTCGGCCGCATAATCGAACAGGTCATAGGGGTAGGCGGCGAGGATCGGGAAGCGGGCCTGCCAGTCTTCGCGCGCGCCTGCATCGACAAGATCGTTGCATACTGCGCCTACCGCTTCGGCATAGGTCGCAACCGGAACGTAGCCGAGCGCCAGCGCCGCGCTGGTGTCGAGCACGAAGGGGCACGGCACGGACCATGGTGTGCGACCGATCCGTGCGGGAAAGGCGGTACTGGCCACAGGCACCAACTGGCCGGCATAGGCCCTGTGCCTGGCAATCGCAGCACCGATCTCGGCGACGGTCGGAGCGGCCGGGTCGGCGATGTTGAAGACGCGGGTGCCAGGCCGGTCGAGCGCGACGCGGACCAGTTCGGCGATATTGTGCGCCGATGAGGTGTGGAAGCGGCTTTTCCCTTCATAGGCCAGCGGTATTGCCTGCCGGCCGTCCAGCATGCGTTTGACGAACCACCATTCGCGGGGATGGATGGAGCCTGGGCCGTAAATCGCTGCGGGGCGCAGGATCGTGACGGGAACCGAGGCCTTGTCGAGCAGCAGATGCTCAAGAGCGACCTTGCGTGTCGAATAGGTCGCATCGCCGGGCGCGACTGTCGGTTGCGTTTCGGCAATGGGGTCGGGGAGGTCGGGAAAGCCGTTCTGCGCAGCCTCGTCCAGCGTCCGGCCCGCATCATCCCGGTAGACGCTGGATGACGACACGACCACCATGGCGCCCACATTGCCCTGCAAGGCAAGAAGCTGGCGGCCCTCAGCGACGCCATAGGCCGTGACGTCAATCAGGGCATCGGCGCCGTCACCCAGGGCGCGGCCCAGCCCGTCCGGGCACTGTCGATCAAGGACGACGAATTTTGCGCCCGTACGGGCAAGCTGGGCTGGCGGCGGGCGCAGACTGCGGGAGGCGATCGAGACCACCCATCCGGCAGCCAGCAGGGTGCTGGCTATGGCGCGGCCGATCTGGCCTGTTCCACCGATAATGAAGGCGTGACGGGGCACGATTGACTCCGCGCGCCCTCATCCCGTTCCCGTCTTCCGTTTTCAAAGATTGCGCCAGAGCGGCTCTTCGTCGATCAGCACGCGCTCCAATAGGCGCGGGAAATCGCCATAATCGCGGACGGCACGATGCACCGTAGCGCGGTTGTCCCAGAAGGCGATCGAGCCGGGCTTCCACCGGAAGCGCACCTGGTATTCGGATTTGCGATAACGGTCGAGGATGAGGCCCAAAAGCTCGCGGTTCTCTTCTTCGGAAACGCCCACGATCTGCGGATGCTTCCCGAAATCGACCCACAGGATCTTTTCGCCCGTTTCGCGATGGGTACGCACCACGGGATGCGCCACCAGCGGATAATCATGGCCGGCGCGGGCCAGGGAGTCGCGGAAATCGACGATCGAATGCAACCCTTCCAGCCGCGCTTTTACGCTTTCGGGCAGATCGCGATAGGCTGCGGCGGCGTCCACCCAGATCGTATCGCCGCCCACCGGTGGCAGGCTCACCGCGCGCAGCACCGCGCCCCAGCTCGGCACGATGCGCCAGTTGGTATCGGAATGATAGCCATCGTAGATGATGCCCGGCCGGCGCTGGCTTTCGAACCGTTCGCGCTCGTAGGGATCGGCGCCGATGCGGTGCAGGCCGGACTCGCCATCGAGATCGATCAGACGATCTTCCGTGTAGGGCGGCGTGTAGATCGCGCCGAAGCGCTTCGCGAAATCGAGATGCTGGCGGCGATCAACATTCTGGTCGCGGAAGAAGATGACCTTGTATTTCAGGATTGCGGCCTTCAGGTCATCCCGCACGGCATCGCCGATCGGCTTGGAAAGGTCCACGCCTTCCACTTCTGCGCCGATCGTCGGGTGCAGCGGCGTATAGGTCAGGCCGGCGGCGTTGACTTTTTCGAGTTCGGCAAGTGCACTCATCGATCTTCTCCAGTTGCCCAGATATGGCTGACTGCTCCATCGCGCCGACGTTGGCGTGGTGGACAGGAGATTGATAGCACCGCGTGGGAAATGATAATTGCAATCCCCGTGTGATCTATGACCTTTTCAAAACAACGTGAACCCGATCCGGGAAATGTTTGTCATGGCTGAATCGGCTGATCGTTTGGGATTTTAAATAGCGTTATTTCGAAAGCTGCATTGGGTAACCTTGGCCTCGCTTTACAGTCAGGCCATGCCCGAAAGCCAATTCATGTGGTATGTTCCCAATCAGCACGAGGGCGGCCATCGCGGCGATACCGCGCGCGCCGATCACAACAGCCTTGCCGCCCTTGTCGAACAAGCCCGCGCGATCGAGCGCCATGGCTGGAAAGGCGCATTGATCGGCACAAGCTGGGGCCGGCTGGACACGTTCACCCTGGCAACGGCGCTGGCCGCGGTTACCGCGCGTTTCGAACCGCTAATCGCGATCCGCCCGGGTTACTGGCAGCCCGCCCAGTTCGCCACCGCCGCGGCGACGCTCGACCATATGAGCGGCGGACGGGTTCGCATCAATATCGTTTCGGGCCGCGATCAGTTTGCCGCCTATGGCGACAGCGAAGGCCTGTCATCGCGCCGTTATGCCCGCTCGCGGGAATTCATGGCCCTGGTGCGGCGGCTCTGGTCCGGCGAACGGGTGAATTTCACGGGCGAATTCTATCAGGCGCAAGACGCATCGCTCGTTCCCCCGATCGTTCCGCGCGCGGGCCGCCCGCATCCGCCGCTCTATTTCGGCGGCGCCTCGGCCGAGGCCGAACTGGTCGCTGCAGCGCAGGCCGATGTGCAATTGTTCTGGGGCGAGCCGCTGGCGGGCCTTGCCGAACGCATCGATCGCCTCAAGCGTCTGAGCCAGCAGATCGACCGCAATCTACCCCCGCTGCAATTCGGCCTGCGGATCACCACGCTGGTGCGGGAAACCGGCGCGCAGGCCTGGGACGCGGCCCATGCCAAAGTGGCAGCCATGGCCACAGGCTGGAGCGAGGCCAGCTGGGTGCATCAGCAGGGGGCCGCCACCGGGCAGGAAAGGCTCAATAGGCTGCACCATGAACGCGACGTGCTCGACACCTGCCTTTACACCGCCCCGGCGCGTTTCGGAGGCGGGGGCGCGGCCAGCACGTGGCTGGTGGGATCGGCGCCGGAAGTGGCCCAGGCGCTCAAGGCCTATGAAGCGCTGGGCATCACCCATTTCATCCTGTCGGACACGCCTTATCTGGTCGAAGTGGAGCGGCAGGGGCAGATGCTTCTGCCGCTGCTCGGAAATCAATCGTCGAACGAGTTGCCGCCCTTGGCCACCAATCGCGCATAGAGCCCTCCTGCCGCCCGCAGTTCCGCATGGCGCCCCTGTTCGACAAGGTGGCCCGCCTCCAGCACGAAGATCCGGTCGGCATCGCGGATCGTGGCCAGTCGGTGCGCGATGATCAGGCTGGTGCGCCCTTTGAGCAGAAACCGCAGCGCCGCCTGGATCTTTGCTTCGGTAAAGCTGTCGACGTTGGCAGTCGCCTCGTCCAGTATCAGCACGGCCGGATCGGCAACGAGAGCGCGGGCAAAGCCCAGCAATTGCCGCTGACCCTGCGAAAGATTGCTGCCGCGCTGGTCAAGCTGGGTATCATAACCTTGCGGCAGGGCACTGATGAAATCATGGGCGTGCACTGCCTGCGCGGCGGCGATGATCGCCTCGCCCTTTGCCCCGCTGTTGAACCGGATGTTTTCGAACACGGTGCCGGTGAACAGGAACGGCTCCTGCAGCACCATCCCGACGGTGCGCCCGAGCGAAGCTTGCGTCACCGCGCGCACGTCGAGCCCGCCGACGCGCACGCTGCCTTCCCAGGCCTCGTGAAAACGCTTCACCAGCCCGGCAATGCTGGTCTTGCCCGAACCGGTAGGGCCGACCAGCGCGCCGACCTCTCCCGGGGCGAGCTTGAGCGAAACGTCATGCAGCACCGGCCGGCCCGCGCGATATCCGAAGGTCACGTGATCCAGCTCGATCCCGGCCTCGCGCACGGTCAGCACGGCCGCATCGGGTGCATCGGCGATGTGGACGGGCACATCGAGCACTTCGAGAATGCGTTGCCCGCCGGCCATGGCGCGCTGCATCACGGTATATTGCTGGGTGAGCGTGCGGATGGGGTCGAAAAAGCGCTGGACGTAAAAAATGTAGGCCACCATAACGCCCATCGCGATGTGTCCCTGCGCCACCGCCCAGCCGCCACCCAGCACGATCACGGCCAGCGCCAGGCCGGTAAGAATCTCGGCCTGCGGGATCAGGGCATGGGCGGCGCGGGCCGCGGCGACCTGCGCATCGCGATTGGCGGCCGCCTTCACGCCGAATGCATCGAGATTGTGCCGCTCGCGCCGGGCGGCGACGACCGTGCGGATGCCATTGATGTTTTCGGCCAGCGCGGCGTTGACGATGGACGCGGCGTCTCTCGCCCGGCGGAAGGTGGCACGCACCCGGGGCAACCACCAGGCGCGGATGGCCACCATGACCGGCAATACCGTCAGGGTGATCGCCCCCAGCCGCCAGTCCAGCCACAACAGCGCGCCGCAGATGCCGATCAGCAGGAACAGATCGCCAATAGCGGAGACCGAGGTTTCGAGGAAATCCTGCAAGGCGTTCACATCGCCCTGAAGCCGCGACATGATCCGCCCGACGTGGGTCTGATCCAGAACCGCGAGCGAAACGCGCTGCAAATGGGCCACCATCGCGCTGCGCAGGTCGAAAATCACCTGCTGTGCGAGGCGCGCCGCCCAGAGCTCCTGCCAATAGCCGGCAACAGCATTGACCAGCACGACCGCGCCGAACACGCCGACGGCACGGTGAAAGCCCGCGCCCCCGCCGACTGCCGCATCCACCCCGGCACGGATCACCAGAGGAAAGGCCAGCTGGCAGAGGGCGAACAGCGCCACCGCCCCCAGCGCCGCATACAACAAGCGCCGGTAGGGCTGTACGAAAGCGCCAAAGCGCCGCGCTACCCGGCCGTCGAAACGGGCAAAGACCACTTCGTCCTCGTCCTGCAGATAGCGCGGATCGACCGGTGCGTTCATTCCGCAACCTCTCGCACCGCGCCCGCGCCGGCCTGTTGCAAGGCCCATAGGCGCGCATAGCCGCCCTCATGCGCCACAAGATCGCGGTGCGTGCCGCGCTCCGCGATCCGTCCCCGCTCCAGAACGATGATCTCGTCCGCATCGGTAAGGGCGGAAAGGCGATGGGCGATGATGATCGTGGCCCCGTGCTTACGGCTTTCCCGCAAGGCCTTGCGCAGTTGCGCCTCGGTTGCCGTATCCAGTGCCGAAAGCGCATCGTCGAGCACCAGAACCGCCGGTGCCGCCAGCAATCCGCGCGCGATGCTCATGCGCTGGCGCTGCCCGCCCGACAAGCTCACGCCCCGCTCGCCAAGCCTTGTGTCATAGCCTTGTGCCATGGCCGCAATGTGGTCATGGATCCGGGCCGTCTGCGCCGCGCCTTCTATATCGGCACGCGGCGCATCCGGCACGGCATAGGCGATGTTCGCCGCCGCCGCCGTGTCGAACAGAAAGATGTCCTGCGCCACGATCCCGACGGCGCGGCGCAAGGCGGAAAGTTCAAGATCGTCGACCGCCATGCCATCGAGCGTGATCCGCCCTGCGCTGGCCCCGTAAAAACGGGGGATGAGATGGGCCAGCGTCGATTTGCCGGCTCCCGGCGGCCCGACGATCCCCAGCACGCGGCCAGGCCCGACTGCGAAGCTGATGTCCGATAGCGCGTCCTGCTCGGCGCCCGGATAGCGGAAGGATACGCTCTCGAAGCGCAGCACGCCGCGAGGCGCGGGAAGCCCGCGGGCATCGGGCCGGTCGGCTATGCGCGGCGCGCGGTCGATAACCGCAAAGAGCCGCTGGGCCGAGGACGCCGCCCGGGCGGTCGCGTTGACGATCATGATGATCTGGCGCACCGGCATTTGCAGAACCGTCATGGTGGCCAGGATCTGCGTCAGCTGCCCCACGCTCAGCCGCCCGGCCGCAACCCGTTCTCCACCCAGCCAGAGCACCAGGCCCATGGCCGCGAAAAAGGCCGTCTGCATGGCGGCCAGCCCGCCCGAGCGCACGCGGATGCGATAATTGGCAAGGCGCAGGGTTTGCCGCGAAGCATGTGCATAACGCGTCAGTTCGAACGTCTGCGCGGCAAATGCACGGACCACGCGCACGCCCTGCAGATTCTCTTCCATGATCCGGGTGAGCCACGCGTTGCGCTCCTGCAGCCGCGCCCAGATGATCCGCATGCGAAACCCGGTATCCACGGCCAGCCAGCCCACGACCGGCACGAAAGACAAGGCCACCAGCGCCATCACCGGATCGAGCGCCACCAGTTGCACCGCGCCGATGCCCAGCAGCAGGACCAGAAGCACCACCCTTTGCCATCCCTGTTCGACAAAGCCGCGCACGCCTTCCAGATCGAGCATGCCGCGGGTGATCAGTTCGCCGGTGTGAACGCGGTCGTGGAAATCGAAGCCCAGCACCTGCAACCGGTCGAAAAAGGCCATTCGCAGATCATGGCCGACATGCTGACCGACCTTTTCGCCCTGATACCACATCGCCATCGACAGCAGCCCCCGCGCCACTCCCAGCAGCACGATGCCCAAGGCAAAAGGCCAGAGCCGATAGAGGATCTGCGCGCCGCCGGGCCCCGCGTGAGGCGCATGACCATAGGCCTCCTGCGCCAGGTCTACCGCCCGGCCAAGCAGGGGTGGCAGTGCCAGACTGGCCGCGCTGGTACCCAACGTGGCCAAAGTCGCAAGCGCGACCGTGCGCCAATAGGGCCGGGTGAGCCCGACGATGCGGGTCAGTACCCGGGGCAGGGAGCCGAGATCGACCACCTCCTCCGGTGCAAGCGCAGCCAGATCGAGCCGCTCTGGCAGATCGGCAAGGGCACGGGTTTTGAAGGTAGCGAAATCGGACATCAGCCTGCGGCAAACTCAAGAAAAACGACTGTTCGGCGAAAGCGATGAGCAGGCCGGACAGGAACCCCTGTCATCGTCGCGCGGCGAGTGCCGCCTGCCAGACGCGCAGGATGTTCCCGCTCCACAGCTTCGCGATCGCGGCCGGCGCGTAGCCTCGCTTCAGGAGTTCCGCGGTCACAGCGCGTGCCTGGCTTTCATTTTCCCAGCCGATGACGCCGCCGCCGTGGTTGAAATCGCTCGACAGTGCCACATGATCGATGCCGATGCGTTGCACGGCGTGATCCAGCGCATCGACAAGGTCCTTCACGCTGGCGCGCGGTTCCTGGGCGCGCAGTTCGTGATAGCGCCGGTCATACTCTAGCGCCTTGTCCGGCGGCAGAGTCGTCTTCCCGTCGGCAATCCCGTATTCGCGTTGCAGCGCCACGATCCGCTGGGCGAAAGCCGGATCGCGCGGGCGTAGATAGGCGCTGAAGGCATTGATCGCGATCACCCCGCCTTTGGCCTTGAGCGCATCGAGCTGGGCATTCGAAAGATTGCGCGTATTGTCGACGAGATCGCGCACGTCGGAATGGGTGGCGATGACCGGCGCCGTGCTGAGCGTCAGCACATCGGCAAAGGCCGCATCGCTCAATTGCGAGACATCGACGAGCACGCCCAGTTCGTTCAGGCGAGCCAGAACGCGCTTGCCCGCCGGAGACAGGCCGCCCCATCGCCCCAGCCCCTCTCTGCGTGCCTTGGCCGGCCGCGAACTGTCGGCCAGGGCATTGTGCCCGGCATGAACGAAACCGAATATGCGCACGCCGCGCCGGACCCAGGGATCGATATCCTCGGCATCGCGCACGAAGGCGCCACCGTTGACGACGCTTTCGATCACCGCGAGGCGGCCGGATGCAGCAATCCGGCGAAAGTCCGCAGGACTTGAAGCACGCGCCGCCTGGGCTGGCCACGCCGTGGCCAAGGTTTCGATCATCGCGTGCTTGCGCAGCGCGCCTGCCGTTGCGGCGGCCTGGGCTGCCGGGGAGTCGTCACCCTGCGGCACGAACACGGCGATCACCGCGCCTTTCAAGCCACCCTGGCGTGCCAGGTCCAGGCTGAATTGCCCTTGCCCTGGCTGATCGGCGCGGGCCGGATCGAACGTTTCGGGCAGATCGAGATGCGCATCGATCGGCAGGGCTAAGGCATGAACCTGCGCCACTTGCGATGCCGGCGCAGACAGAGCCGGGCCCGACCATGCCCAACCTGCGTAGACGAAAAGCCCCGCAAGCATTGCGCGCGAGCACCTGGATATGATCATGGTTCCCCTTTCTGCCGCCACCGCCTGCTGGTGGACCAAACCCGCGGCGGTGACCAACGAGCTTTGCAGATAGGCTTATTATCCTTTGCCCACCGGCTGGCGCGATGCGCGCAGGCCTGCCATCCGGATTGCCGCGCGGTCGGGATCAATTGTATTTCCGCGTGGCGGCGCGGGAGAGGACATAGACCGAAAGGGCCCTGATCTCTGCCGGGGTCATCTTGCCGGCAAACGCCGGCGAGCTGCCGCGGCGCCCCTCGGTGATGCTCGCGGCGATCGCCTGGCGATCCCGGCCATACAGATAGGTTTCAGGATGCGTGAGATCGGCTGCGCCTATGGCCGTGTCGCCCCATCCCTAGGCCGTATGGCAATCGACGCAGCCGCCTTCGCCTTCGAACACCTGCTGGCCGAATGCCACTTTGGTTGGATCGCGCGATTGTCCGCTCAGCTTCAGCACATATTCGGTAACCGCCGCGATTTCATCGGGCTCCAGGCTGTGGCCGATACCGCGCGCGGGCATCTCGGGCCAGTTTCGCGTACGTGGATGATCGGCGCGAATGCCGTACCGGATCGTGCGTTCGATATCCGACGGACGCATGATGAAGGTGTCGATGTCTTCCCCGCCATACAGCCAATGACCATCGGTCAGGTCGGGCGCATGGGCCGCCTCGCGCCCTTTCAGATCGGCACCGTGGCATTCGGCGCAATGCCGTGCAAAAGCTTTGGCGCCCCGGCGCAAGGCGATGTGCCGCATATCGGGGTTGTTCCAGATGCGGTCGGCGCTTTCGGAGCGGGAAGCCTGTACCGCGCTTGCCGCCATCGCCGATGCCGCCACGAGCAGGCCGAGCAACGCGCGGGTCGTCATGGCAAAGCCGCCGCGCCGGCTTGCGAGGCGCGGAAGAATTGCGGATCGAATGCCCCGGAAATATCAGGCGCCGCCTCGATCACGCCGGCGCGTTTGTATCGTTCCAGAATTCCTGCAAGTTCGACAGCCAGCCGCTCGTCGATCGGAACAGGCTTGGTCAGCACGTCCTCCACCGTCAGGCGGGCGGCATCGAGCGGAATCCCGGTTTCCTGCGAAAGGACCTGCGCATAGCGATCAGGATTGCGCAGAACCCAATTGCGGGCACGCGAAAGCCGCGCCACGAAATCGGCAAGCAAAGGCGCCTTGCCAGCGATAGCGCCGCCGTGCGCGGCGTAGAACGCGGCCTGCGCCGGCAATGCGCGGGCATTGGCGATGGATCGGGCCTTGTCTGCAGTCAAAGCCAGACCCGTGTAGGAGCCCCAGGTCGACCAGGCATCGACAGCACCGCTGGCCAAGGCGGCCTTGGCGTCGTTGTTGTTGAGATAGACCCAGGTTACCTGGTCGGCTTTCAGTCCGTGGCGCTGGAACAATCGCAGCGCGAGATCCTGGCCGGCCGAGCCCCTTACCGTGGCGAGCTTTTTCCCCCGCAGATCGGCCAAGGTCCGGATCGGCGACCGGCCTTCGACAATGATTGCCGATGTCCCACTGCCGTGCCCCGACACGGCCCGCGTTGCGAAGATGACCTTGATTTTGGCACCACTGGCATAGGCATAGGCGAAGGGAGGGCCTCCGACCCCGCCGACATCGATGGCCCCAGCGCCCAGTGCTTCAAGCAAGGGCGAAGCGGCAGGAAACAGCGCCCATTCTATCTTGTAAGGTACATTTTGGAGTTCCCCCGCCGCCTTGAGCAAGGCGCGGACGCCGCCGCGCTGATCGCCCACGACAAGCGTCGATGGTTCGTTGCCCCGGTCCGGATTGCTGCGCCAGGCAAGCGTCGCCACCCCGCCCGACAACACCAGCAACACGGCGGCGATCGCTGTCGTCCAGGGCCGGCGCAACAAGGACTTGTGGAGAACGCGATCTTTGCCCATGTAGAATTCCGATGCAGTGGTCAGGCCATGAAAAACGCGCCACCCCACCGCTTTCGTCCACACAATAATCCTCAAGACGAAACGAGAATTTTTGGATTTTGTTCGACGGGCAAGCGCGGCAATAAATATGCCGAGCAGCCGATGAGCGAAAACTTGATCACCCGACAGCATGAAATGACGATCCGAAGCGTTCTGGTCGCTTCTCTCGCGTTGTCATTCGCGGCATTTTCAGGGGCGACGCCCGTTTTGGCCGAAGAGGCGCAGGCCAATCGCGCGCTCTCACGACAGGATTGGTCGGCCATCGCCGATCTTCCTGACCTGTCCGGCGTCTGGACACCCGGACCGCTCGACAAGTTCGGCCCCGGCAGCACCACTGCGCCGCAGTGGAAGCCCGACGTTGCGGTTCAGGTGGAACGCCTCAAGCAACTGGACGCTTCGGGCACACCGCAGAACATCTACACCAATTGCCTGCCCGAAGGCTTGCCCAGCAGCGTGACGCAGACGCTCAATTCGGTCGAATTCCTGGTCACGCCCGGCAGAGTCACGATCCTGGGCGAACTGGATGGCAACCGGCTGCGCCGGATCTGGACCGACGGACGTGGCCATCCGCCCGATCCGGACCCGACGTTCAGCGGCCATTCGATCGGGCACTGGGAAGGGGCATCGCTGGTGATCGACACAATCGGCATATTGCCGCAGGTGTTCATCCCGCTGAGCCAGGGGGTGGGCTTTCCCAACAATGGCGGCATGCGCGTGGAAGAGCGCATTACCCTGACCGGGGCGGACCAACTGACCTGGGAACTGGTGGTTCACGCGCCCAAGGTTCTGGCCGCGCCGTGGAAAGCCAGCCGTACGTTCACCCGTCACCGTGAACGGCAGTACGATTTCGTCGAGTCATCGTGCCGGCAGGGCGATTTCTTCGATGATGTCGACGCCAACGGCAACGCCGTGTTCACCCCGATTCCCAAGGACCCCGGGGGAGCGCCCGTCCCGCCTGACCAGGGTGTTCCAGCCTCACCAAAATCGTCCAACGGAGCGCAGCGATGAAACGTGCTTTTCTGGGTTTGTCCGCGCTCCTGGCTTGCATGGCGCCCGGTCGATCTGCCGTGGCCCATCACAGTTTCTCGATGTTCGATCCGGCAAAGCCGATGCGCTTCGAGGCGGTCGTCCGCAATTTCCAGTGGACCGCGCCCCACGCGATCCTCTGGATAAACGCCGGCGCGGTGGGCAGTTACGCACCCGGGCTCTGGTCGCTGGAACTGCCGACGAGCCCGGGCAATCTCAGCAAGATGGGCTGGTCGCGCACGTCCCTCAAACCGGGAGACAAGGTTATCGTGGAGATCAATCCGATGCGGGACGGCCGGCGATCGGGCCAGTTCAAACGGGCAACGATCGTGGCGACCGGGCAGATATTGGGCATCGGCACGATACCCGGCCAGCAGCCCCCGAAATGACGCACCGCCTGTTGCTGATAGCCGGCGCCCTGGCCTCCCTACCGCCTCCCGGCGGTGCTTGGGCGCAGGAACAGGACCGCATCGTACCCGCGCCCCGTGCGGCCGACTGGGCGGCACTGGCGAAACTACCCGACTGGTCCGGCGCTTGGTCGCCCGACGTTTCGGACCAGAACCGTCAGATCGCGGCCAATCCCGTTCCCTGGAAGCCCGAGGTGCAGACGCAGGTCGATTACTGGACGGCGGAGGAAAAGGCGGGGCGGCCGCACGGTCTTTTGCTCGATTGCCTTCCGCATGGCATGCCCAGCCTGATCCTGATCACGCACAATGCGCTTGAATTCCTGTTCACGCCCGGCCGGGTGACCCTGCTGGGGGAATCCGACGGAAATCGTCTCCGGCGCATCTGGACCGACGGCCGGGCGATGCCGGACGATCCCGACCCCAGCTTCCACGGCTATTCGGTCGGCCATTGGGAAGATGGCGCGCTGGTCGTGGAAACGAAGGGTATCCTGCCGCAGGTCTTGCTGGCGGTGAGCGAAGCGGTCGGCATTCCGAGCGGCGGCGGCATGGCGGTGCGGGAAAAAATCCACCTCATCGCGCCTGACACGCTGGCTTTCGACCTGACGATCGAAGCGCCAGCCATTCTGACCCGGTCGTGGGAAACCCGGCGCATCTATTACCGCAACCGCCAACGCAGCTTTGAAATCACCGAGGGGGTCTGCCGCCAGGGCGATTTCGAGGAAGCCAAGGACCGCTGGGGCAATCCGATCTATGTTCCCACCCATCAGCAGGACGGCAACATCCTGCCGAAACCACAGCCATGAGGGCCGCCATGCGTCATGTCCGCGCCGTTGCAATCCTTGCCGCAGCCGCGTCTGCTTCCCCTGCTTCCGCTCATCACAGCTTTGCGATGTTCGATCCTGCCAAGGTGATCACGCTGCAGGGCACGGTGCGGGAATTCCGCTGGGTAAACCCGCACGTTTCGCTGTTCGTGACGCTGGCGGCACCGGCGGGCCAGGTCTGGGCGGTCGAGCTTACCAGCCCGGGCAACCTGACCCGGCTGGGCTGGACCCGCCGTTCGCTCAAACCGGGCGACCGCGTGGCAGTCGAAGTCAATCCGTTGCGCGATGGCAAACCCGGGGGTGGGTTTCGCAAAGTGACACTGCTGGATAGCGGCCAGGTCTTGCAGGCGCGCCTTATCGACATAGAGAAGAAAGCGTCTTCCCAATAACGCGGTCAAATGAGCAAATTCGACATGTCAAATGACGCCCGGCCACTTATTAAATAGAAAACCCGATCCACCTGCCGAAATTGACGATGAGGAACCATAGCGTCAGGGAAATTATCGCGGATAGTTTCGGCGCCCAGGCTCCCGGCGTGTCGATTTTCTTCGAAATCAGATAGTGAAAGCCAAGCATGTTCAGCCCGGCCAGTGCCAGGAGAACCAGCTTGCCTTGAAAGAACCAGTTGCCGAAGTAGCCGAACGGATTTGCAAAGATCATGACCAACCCGCTTGCCGCGGCAAGGCCGAAGCCGATCCAGGTTATCGGCAGAAAGCGCCGTAGCACGGCGCGCGCATCGTCTCCCTGCATCGCAATGCCAAGCAGGCGCAAGTCGGCTATGGCGATCGAGCCAAGCACGAGTGCGAGCGCCAGCACATGGAGCGCTTCCACCGTTCCGAACAGCCAACCGCTGTCCGTCAGGATCTGGGCCAGGGCGGTTTCGCCGATCCAACCGGCAAGATCATCGATCGTCATCTGATAGCTCCGGGATATGCTTATGCGGGTGCGCCGGGCCAGGCATCGGCATAGGCGATCCACCGCCCGGCAAAGATCACGGCGCTCCAGGCGGTGAGCGACGCGACCGCGATGAAGAAGCAAACGACGTTCGACGGCTTGCCGTGCCGAAGCAGATGGCTTTGCAACCAGGTGAGCAGCAGCGCAAAGCCGATCAGGCCGAGCTTGATCCAGAAAACGCTGCGAAAAAGAGCCCGGTCCGGTTCACTGGCAATCAACAGGAAGCCGCTCGTCGCCAGGATAGCGATGGCCACGCCGATGACCGGCAGGAACCGGTTCAAATAGATTTCCGCCGGCAGGCTCTCGTCCACGAGGCCCAGACTCCGCAGGTTTATCAGCAGCGCGGCGATCACCAGCGCGGCGATTGCAAGAATGTGCAGAACCTGAAGTTCCGGCACGATCCACGCCGCGCTTGTCACGAAATGCGCAATGCCCGTCGAACCGAGCCAGTCGGCAAAAACAGCAAGCCGTTCCATCAAAATTCCTGTGCGCGAAGGGAAGCCCGACTGCCCCGGTTGCGTCGTTCCCCGGCAACTGAACGCAGCCGTTGCATTTATTCCAGCAAGAACGGCTAAAGCGCAGATTTGCGTTGTTCATAGCTTGTCCAAGCCACGGCATCTTCTGGTTTCATGGACCGTCAGCGGAAGGCGTAAGCGATCGTCAGATTGATCGTTCGAGGCTCGTTATAGGCACGATAGTCAAGTGGATATTGCCCCGCGTTGGCAGGCGCAAAGCCGCCGAATTGCGAGCGACGCAGATTGAACAGGTTGCGCACTGCCACACCGGCGTTCCATCGCTCGTTTTCGGCGGTATAGTTGATCGTGCCGTTAACGTAAGTCTGTGTTCTGACCTTGGTCTGCTCGGTGTTGTAGATATCGGCATATCGCGGCGATTCGTATTGAACATCGGCCCCCACCCGCCAGGCCCCGGCCGTATCGAGAGGTAAGCGGTAGTTGACCGAACCGCTCAATTGCCATTCCGGCGCGTAGGGAAAGTCCAGCCCGATCAGCGTCGTCCGCCCCGCCACATTGGCTGGGAGCGTTGCGGTAAAAGTGCGGTACTTCGTTCGCAGCCATGCCGCATTCGCGTTCAGCGTCAAACCTTTGACAGGCACGGCGCTGAATTCCAGTTCAGCGCCCCACGAAGCCGCCTTGCCTGCGTTGATAAGCTGATTGACGACCGCGCCGAGCGCGGCCGTACTCGACGCACGGACCTGAAGATCTTCGATATCATTGTAGAACACAGCGATGTTGACCGTAGCCGCGCCCCCGTGCAGGCGCGTTTTCAGGCCGGCCTCGTATGTCGTGGTGATCTGCGGGCGATAAGGCGTTGCCGACCCCACGGCAGAATTTGTCCGAAGGTCATACCCCCCGCTTTTGAAGCCTTGCGACCACGAGACGTACTGAAAGACATCGGGGGTCCAGTCGATCTGCAGTCCGAGTTTGGGCGTGAAACGCGAGAACCGGGCCGGCTTCGCGGTGACGTCGAACGATGTGTACGTCGCCGACGGGCTTACGCCGCTCGGCCACTGGCGAAAGAATTGTTCCGGATCATAGTTCCATTCCTGGGGATCGTGGAGTGACCAGCCTCTTCCCTGTTCACCGATGTTGCGGAACTTGCGCAGGTCGGTCGTCCAGCGCCCGCCAGCGGTGAGCGTGAGGCGATCATCGAGCTTGATGTTCGCCTGTCCGAAAAAGGCCCAGCTTGTTGTGCGCAGCCAGTTGTTGGTGCGCGTTACCGTGCCGACATTGTCCACGGCGGCGCCGGCGGACTGGCTCAAGCGATGATTGTGAAAATATTCCTGGAAGTAATAGATGCCAGCGATGAAGTTCCAACGATTGAACTCCCCATTGAGGTTGAGCTCCTCGGTAAACTGGTTCTGCCAGAACCCGGCATAGCTGTCGCCCTTGATCGCGGTCACGCCGTCGTTGTCGTAATAGATGGGGCCATGCAGGCCGCGATAGGCCGTGACCGACTTGAGCGTGAGTTGATCCGCAATCGCGTAAGCGGCCGTAACCGAACCGCCGTAGGTCGTGGTCCGGTTATAGGGCAAAGTGTCGGACCAGGTGAGATCGGGGTCGGTCGCCTGGCCCGTACCGGTGCGCCCGTCCGGCTGGTTCACGGGCGTATAGTAACTCTGGCTTGACCGGTCGAACATCGCATCGCCGGACAGGGTCAACGAAAGCCGATCCCCCACTTGCGACTTGAGCTTGCTGCGCACGACCCAGATATCGATATCGTTTACGTCGCGGTCGAGCGGCACGCTGTGTTGCCACCCGTCGCGCGTATGGCGGATTATCGAGAACGATCCATTCAGCGCATCGTCGGGCAAGAGCGGGCCATTGAGCCGCGCCTGGAGATTGACATTGTTGAACGATCCATACGTCGCCCGAACATCGAGCGACGGGTCGGCGACCGGGTCCTTTGTTATGAAACGAATGGCGCCGGCGCTGGAATTGCGCCCGTAGAGCGTACCTTGCGGCCCGCGAAGCACCTCGACTCTTTCCAGATCGGGCGTATCGTAAAGGGAGCCCACGGTTCGGGCGAGATAGACGTCGTCTATATAGACCGCGACCGCCGGTTCCGGGTAGGTATCGATCTCGCCGATGCCGCGGATAGAATATTGTTGCGTCGTGTAGGCGGTTGAACGATTTGGCGCGAGCAGCCCCGGGACTCTCCCGCCCGACAGGTCTCTGAACGTCGCGATCTGCTGCTGGGCAATGGTATCGGCGTTGAACGCGGTGACGGCAATGGCGGTGCGCCGCACGCTTTCCTGACGTCGGGACGCGGTTACCAGAATTTCGCCGAGACCCCCGTCTTCCGCACGGGCGGCTGGTGCTTCGGGCACAGGTGATGTTTGCGGCGATGTTTGTGCCGCAAGTTGCGTGGTTAACGCCAAGTATGACGTTATGCAGAGCGCAAACCGAGAAACGCGGCGCAGAGCCGCGGAACCTGTCCGGTTTTTCATTTGTCCCCCAGAAGCTCAATTTCATGAGCGAATTGAAAATTGCCGCTCATCCTTGGGGGATATCAATTTCAGACCGAAATGAGTTTTATGCCTAGATTCATTTGTTTTATTTCTATTTAGAAAACGCAATAAATATATTATATTTTCTTGTCCATGTCATTTTCAGCAAAGTGAAAAGGCGGAAATAGGCTCGCTCAATACGGTATCGGCCTTCCTACTCTGCAATGGCCCGGCTTCTGCGCCCGCCGATCGCGACGGGGGCATCGCCTGACAGGGTGAACCGGCATACCACGCGATGGGCACTGCCATAGTCGTCGATCGCATAGTGCTGGGTGGCGCGATTGTCCCAGATCGCCACGTCGCCTTGCTGCCAGCGCCAGCGCACGGTGTTTTCCAGCCGGGTGATGTGGCCCTGGAACAGTTCGAACAGCCGCGTGCTATCGGTCTGGTTGTAACCGACGAAACGCTTGAAGAAGCTACCCAGTACGAGCGTGCGTGCGCCGGTTTCGGGATGGACGCGCACGAGCGGATGCTCTGCCTCGATCGTGCGCGATACGAACACGGCCTGATATTCGTCTAAGACCGCGTCAGGGCCGCCCTTTGCGGCATAGTCGTAGTCGTTGGTATGGACTGCCCAGAGCACATCGGCGAGAGGCCGCAGCGACGCGGGAAGGTGCTGGTAGGGGTGACTACACGAAAGTGGATTTTACGTACACTACAGGCGGACGAATGCAGTACAATGGCCGAGTGACCGGAAACCAGAACCGCCGTCTACTGCTCCTGACCCTGCCGCCGTCGCATTATTGCGAGCGGGCGCGCTGGGTCCTGGATCGTCAGGGGATCGTGTATGATGAGGAGCGGCTAGCGCCTAGGGCGCACATGCTGCGCACCAAACGCTTGGGTGCTTCAGCCACGTCGCTTCCTCTGGTCCTGCTCGGTGACGGCTCGATATGCCAGGGAAGCGACCGGATTTTGGACTGGACGGGATTGCCGGGTGGCGATCCCGAAATTGAGCAGCGGCTGGGCCGTAGACTCATAAACGCGGAGCCGCAGCCGCATTGAGGCGAGTTGGACCATAGCCAGGAAGTTTTCGGCCAGCTTGTCGTATCGTGTGGCGACTCTGCGGAAGTGCTTCAGCTTTGAAAAGAACCGCTCGATCAGGTTCCGCTCACGGTAGAGCCAAGTGCTGAAGTACGGTTTTGATCGGCGGTTGGACTTGGGTGGGATGTTGGCGAACGCACCTCTTTCGCGCAGAGTCCCCCGGATGCGGTCGGCATCGTATGCCTCGTCGGCCAGCACGATTGTTCCGACACCGACATGGTCGAGCAGATCGTCGGCAGCTTGGCCGTCGTGGCTTTGCCCTGCGGTCAAGCTCAGTCGGATCGGGAGGCCTTGCCTATCGACGACTGCATGTATTTTGGTCGTGAGCCCGCCTCGGGAACGACCGAGACAATGATCTCGATCCCCCCTTTTGCTGTCGCGGCTTGCTGGTGAGCGCGAACGGATGTGCTGTCGATTATCTGGATGTCGCCATCGTGGGCGGCGGTGATGGCGTCCATCATCCGGTCCCACACGCCTGCTTTCCGCCATCGCACGAAGCGGTTGTAGCAGGTGGTGCGCGGGCCGTAGCGCTCCGGCAGATCGCGCCAAGGCGCACCAGAACGCAGCACCCAAAAAATGCCGTTCAGCACGCGGCGATCATCGACACGCGGCATGCCGCGTGGCTTGTTGGGCAAGAGCGCTTCGATCACGCGCCACTCGAAGTCGGTCAGGTCATATCGGCTCATGCCGACGCTGAATCAGCAAACGGTGGAAATGGAAAGGGTGATTGGTCGAGTTCCGATTACGATGTTATAGTCCCGGCATGAGGATCTACCCCAAAATACAGCTCTCCCGCTTGCGCGAGATCGGTTGGAAGCTTTGGGACCCGATCGGTCTGGCGGATGAGAACGGCTATTGCGGCGAAGGATGCGCCGACGAATATGACGGGTATCTGTTGCAGGTCGTCAGTAAGCTATGTCGCGGCGATTCGAAAGACGAAGCGGCAACTTACCTTATCGGAATAGCATCCGATCATATGGGACTATCAGTCGTAGACCCCGACGCCGCTACGGCAACGGCTAGCGCAATCGCAGATTACCTCACCTCTCTGCCGGATGGCCCGAAGATCGTCCGCTGATCTCATTTATGAGTTCACGACCTAAGCTAATCCCGACCTGAAGGACTGGTACGGGAATGAAGACGACGAGGAAGCGCTACAGCGCGGATTTAGCTGCTCTGGCCTGCGGCTCAAGGCCAAGGTGGCGCTTGAGGCAATCCGGGGTGACCTGACGCTGGCGGAGTTGGCCGCCAAGCATGACGTGCACCATACGATGATCGCATCCTGGAAGGGGCAGGCCATCGACGGGATGGCCGGCACGTTCTCCGGTGCGGGCTATGGCCAAGACCGCCAGCGAGAGCGAGGTGGAAAAGCTTCACGCGAAGATCGGGCAACTGGTCTGGAGGAGGCGCTGGCCCGTTATGGTCGGCCCGAGATCTTCAATACGGACCAGGGCAGCCAGTTTACCAGCTTCGCCTTCACCAGCCTGCTGCGCGACGCCGAGGTCCGCATCAGCATGGATGGCCGAGGGCGGTGGATGGACAATGTCTTCATCGAGCGGCTCTGGCGCTTCCTGAAGTACGAGTGCGTCTACCTCCATGCCTTCGAGACTGGCTCCGAGTTACGGGCTGGCCTTGGCCGGTGGATCACCTATTACAACACCCAGCGTCGGCACTCGGGTCTGGCCGGGCGAACCCCGGTCGAGGCCAAGCGCGCTCGAAACCAGGCTTCGTTTATGCTCGACATGTGTGCAGCGACGACCATGTCGACGACCTTGCCTGCGCCGGACTCGTCCCGGAGCACGGGCTGGAACAGGATCACCGCAGATCAGCCCGCTCGTCCTATAGACTATTTTGATCAAATCCTTATCAATGTACGGCTATAGTGGGGGAGTGTATGACCGACTTTCCGTTCTCGAACACGGTATCGGAAGCAAACCAGCGGTTTATCGCCGCGGTGGAATCGGCCGGCGCGGTCGTGACCGAACATCCGCATCCCGCTCGCGGCCCGGGCGGCACCGTCATCGGGTCCGCCACCGCCTGGCTCGGCCCCGCCGACGCGCCTCGCGTCATCGCCGTGACTTCGGGCGTACACGGGATCGAGGGCTATGCGGGGTCGGCCGTGCAGTGCGCGTGGCTGTCAGCCAACAAAGCACGGTGCCTGCCCAAAGACACCGCCATCTTGCTGGTCCATCTGGTCAATCCATGGGGGGCGGCATGGGATCGCAGGGAAAACGAGGACAACGTCGATATCTTCCGCAACCTGTCCTATCGCGGACCCGAGTTCCCGACCAACACGCTCTATGCCGAACACGAGCGGGCGATAAACCCGCGAGCGGTTTCAGGGCCTTTGCGCGAAGAGCCGATGAAGCCTTTGCGCGCTTGATCGCGCAGGAGGGCGCAGACCGCGTCGTCGCTGCCATTCGCCGCGGGCAGCACGTGTTTCCCCAGGGCATGACTTTCAACGGCAACGGTCCGACCTGGTCGAGCCGCCTGGTGGACGACTGCGCTGCACACTATCTGGGCGCCACAAAACGCATCGATGTCCTCGATATCCATACCGGCTTTGGCGCACCGGGCGAAGCTCTGTTCATTCCGTCCACGGCACCGGGCAGCAAGGGGCATGAGCGGACCGAACACTGGTTCGGAAAGCAGATTTTCCGACAGGGGGGCGACGTGATGATCCCCGCGCATCCGCGCGCGCCTTTCGACAGTTGGCAGGACCTCGACCATCGGCCCGAGGTAAGCTCGATAGGCCTCGAGTTCGGCACCGACGGCGAAAGCGAGGATATCGACTTGCTTCGGGATTTTTCATGCCACGCCAATTATGGCTCGCTGGAGAGCGAAGAGGCTCTGCCGCTGCGGCTCTGGTCGCGGGAAAAGTTCTACCCTGCTTCCGCGACCTGGCGAAGCGCCATCCTCGAGGCGGGGGTGGCAGCAATCGATCGCATTGTCTTCGACCCACAATCTTGATCAAAAAAGGTGAGGCATGCAGCCAGTCTGCTTCGGCGATTTCCGGGACCGCGCCCGCAGAAGGCTGCCGCGCTTTCTGTTCGATTACATCGAGGGCGGCGCGAACGACGAAATCACCTTGCGCCGCAACGCGGACGATCTGGACGCCGTGACCCTGCGGCAACGCGTGCTGCGCGATTGTTCGGACCTCGATCTCTCGGCAAACCTTCTTGGGCGGCCCGCTGCGTTACCGGTGGTTTTGGGCCCGGTCGGGCTTGCGGGTCTTACGGCGCGGCGGGGCGAATGCCAGGCGGTGCGTGCCGCCGATCAGGCGGGGATACCTTTCACCCTTTCCACCCTTTCGCTGTGCCCCATCGAAGAGGTTGCCGCCGTTGCGAAAGCCCCTCCATGGTTCCAGCTCTATATGACCCGCGATCGAGGGTTTGTTGCCGCCATGCTCGCGCGCGCCGCTGCGCTCGGCTGTACCACTTTGGTTCTGACGGTCGACGTCCCGCTGCCAGGCAGGCGCAACCGGGATTATCGATCTGCCTTGGCAGGATCGCCAGGCTTTGATGGTAAGATGCGGCGCCTAGCCCAGGCGCTGCGCCGCCCCCGGTGGTGCCTGGATGTCGGCCTGAGAGGACGACCCCTGGTACTCGGAAATGTTGCACAGCACATTCCCGACATGACCGGGCTGGAAGATTTTCTCGGCTGGACAAGCCGAAACTTTGACCAATCGGTGACGTGGCGCGATCTTGAGCCGGTTCGCGACGCCTGGTCCGGCGAAATCGTGGTCAAAGGCATTCTCGATCCCGAAGACGCGCGCGATGCGGTCCGGTTCGGCGCCGACGCGATCGTCGTATCAAACCATGGCGGTCGGCAATTGGATGGAGCGATATCGACGGTAAGGGCGCTCGGTCCGATCCGCGAAGCGGCCGGCGATGCGCAGACGATTTTTGCCGACGGCGGGGTGCGTTCGGGTCTTGACGTTCTGCGCATGTTGGCAAGTGGAGCCGACGCGGTCATGCTTGGCCGCGCCTGGGCCTACGCACTCGCCAGCGGCGGGCAAGCGGGTGTTGCCCAGATGCTGAAACTGCTGGCCGGCGAGCTTCGCGTGGCAATGGCGCTGACCGGTGTGCGCAGCATCGAAGAGATCGATTCCAGCCTTATTCGGAATCTTTGAACGGCTAGGGCGAAAGCGATGCCCCCGTCCGCTCTGCGGCGTTGACCGTGGTTCGCGATACGATCGACGGGGCTAGTTCCGGCCAGTCGAACAGGACGGGTTTGAGCACGCGCTTGCTGACCAGTTCGCGCAACTGATCGGTGGCGTGGGGCGAGGCCGGGTCCAGGCTCGTCCCCGGGTTCTGCATCGTGTAGGAACGTATCCCGTTCGATGAATAGAAATCGAGCCGCATCATGCGCGAACCGACCACCGCCGTGCGCATGCCGTCCGCGGAGGGGGGGCCATAGCCGACGGCCAGCAGAGTGGTTGGGCAGAGCAAGGGTTCGACTTTGCATTCGATCGGCGGCTTTGCGCCGGGGGCAATATCCGCACCAAGGCGCCCGCCCGACATGGGGAGGCTCACTCCGTCGCTCGAAATGCGAAATATGTCGCCATATCGGGTGTCGTCGCCCGTGGGGAGCTGGGCAGACTGCTCCGCGGCGGTTGCCAATGCGCGGCTTGCCAAGGCAATGAGGTCTGGAGACGCTGGAGCGCCGCGCATCACGAATGCGGCGAGATCTTGTGCCGTGGCCGCTGTTAATACAGCCTGCAAGGCCCGCCGCCAGAGCATGAATTTCATGGCCGATGTGGACTCCGCCAGCAATTGTCCATCGAAGGCAACAAGATCGGCCGTAAAACGCGGTCGCCCTTCGGTGTCGGCGAGCCGAACAAGATCGATCCAGCGCTCATGGCGGGAAACGGTTACGTCCACTGCCAGATTTCGTGCCGCCTGCTCGTCGAACAGCGCCTTTTCCCGAAGCGCCAGCAAAAAGCGATCGGCCCGGTCGGTCCGGCGGTTCGCCGGGGCCCAGCCTTCGCTAAGCAGGTATTCGGGCTTTCCAGCGGTATGCGCATCGCGCCCATCGTCGTACATGAAGCGGGGATCGACATTGTTGTTCTCGATGAAACCTTCTGCCGGCGAGGTTACCGAGACCATGTCGGAATAAGGGTGATAGCCCTGCCACGCGGTCTTGCCCGTATTTCCGTCGATCGGCTTGAGCCAGTCGAAACCCGCGCGCCGGCGCGGGGTCATGCCGAGATGAACGTAATAGGATTGGCTCGCGGTATCGGCTGCGGTAATGTTCTGGATCGGCGCTCCGGATACGTCCAGCGCACGCGCGAGCTCGGCCACGGAGCGCGCGCGGTTCATCCGCCAAGCGGCATTATGGATGCCTTCGAGATGTTCGATGTAGGGCGTTGAGACCACCCATGCCCGGGTTGCATCGTAAGCTATTACCGGCGAATAGACGCCGTTGTGGCGCGTGAATGCGCCCGAAAGAGCGAGGGGTGACGCGCCTTTTACGTCGATCCGTATGGCGAACCGCTCGATCTTGCGCAGGGTGCCGTCGAACCGGTAGCTCCAGGCTCCCGGCGCGCTGCGCCTGATCACATAGCAATCCGAAACGTCGGGCGACCCGGTGGTAAAGGCCCACCCGACATTTTGATTGCGAGCCACCAGCAGCATCGGCCCTTGCGCGAAACCGGCCGACGACAGGGTGGGTGAGTGAAGACGGTATTCATAGACGAAGCGGCCGTCGATGGGGCCGTGCGGATCGGATAGCAGGATCGCGCCGCCCGTGGTCGTGCGCGACGGCATCAGCACCCAACCATTGGAAGCCCCCCTTGGCTGAGACTTGGGGCGAAAAGGCTCTGCCCCGCCGCGTGTGCAATCGTCGGTGCCGATCCCGCCCCAATAGGAAAGCCAGACGTCGGCGTGGCCAATTGCTACCAGGTCGGCAAGCGTGATCGTGGCCGGGGCCCAGACCGGCACCTTGTCCGGATTCTGGCGCCGCCAGGATGCTATGCCCGCAAGGAACGCGGCATAATCGGCGCGAACTTGCGGGTCGAGACGGCTCGCTGCACGTTTCGCATGGTTTTCGAGCTGCCACAGCCGCGTTTCGTAATCGAGTGCCACAAGATCGTCGCGGGTCGTGGCGAGCGGCTTGGCGAACGCGGGAATTTCGGCCGGGGTGAAAATGGCGGCGAGCTCGCCCCGCGCCCTGCGCACGCTAAAGGCCAGGCTGGCGATGCGATCCTGCGCCATCGCGAACCCTAGCGCGAAGTAGGAGTCCTCCTCCTTTGCGGCGTATATGTGCGGTACGTCCCAAGGGTCGCGCAGGATTTCGGCTTGTCCTGCCCGCGGTAGGGGCTCCGGTGGCGGGGGAGCAGCCTGCACTGCCGGAATCGCGGCAATCGTCGCAAGGGCGAGCGATAGACCCAGGAAACGGTCAAGCCACATGATCTTGTCCTTCGCGTTGTTCCACAGCCCGCCGGAATGAGCCAAGGCCCGCCCACAATACGATTGCCGAAGCGAGATAGCTTCCGGTTCCGACAAGCGCGAGTGCGGGGCCGATGGCCCCTCGCCCACCGGAAATGAGATCGCTGACAAAGGCCACTGCCGTCGGGCCGATGCCGATGCCGACGAGATTGACGACCAGCAGGAAGAGCGCGGATACCTGGGCGCGCACGTCCGGTGGCGTGATCGCCTGAAGCGCGGTCGGCGCGAGCGGGACCGTGAGCGAGGCGAGCAGCACGAAAAGCGCGCTCGCAAAAAGCGCCAAATCTGCGTTTGCTGCAAAGGCGATAAGCGCCGGTACCGGCACGGCAAGCAGCAGGAGCACGGCGTTGAGCCGAAGCGGCGCATCCGCTTGGCCTTTCGCCCGCCAGCGGTCCGCGATCATGCCGCTGCCCAGGGCGCCGGCAACGCCTGCCACGATGGTGACGGTGCCGAGCATGTAACCGGCGCGCTCTGCGCTCCAGCCATAGCTGCGGATGAACAGCGAAGGGAGCCACGCCTGCACACCGTACATGATCATATTGGCAAAAGGGATGCCGACGAAGAGGCCGACATAGGCTGCACGATTGCCCCAGACGTGCGCGGCCCCCCGGCCGATCACGGCGGTTCTTGCGGGGCTGCGGTACGGGCGTGCCGGATCGACCATCCTGAACAGAGGCAGAAGCAGCATAAGCGTAAGCGTACCGACGGCGACGAAGGCAAGCTGCCAGGGTTTGAGGCCGAATACCGCATTGCCGGGGCCAAGCGCACCGATACCGGCAACCACTGCTCCGCCAGCAAGGAGCGAAAGGCCGCTGCCCATGAAGGACGCCGTGGTGAAGACCCCCATGGCGCGCGCGCGTCGGCTGGGCGGAAAAAGATCGGCAATCAACGAATAAGTCGTCGGCGTGAGGGCCGCTTCGCCGATCCCGACGCCCATACGGGCAAGGAACAGCATGGCATAAGTCTGACTGAGACCGCACAGAACGGTCATGCTGCCCCATACCGCAACGCCCGCCATGACAAGCCGCTTACGCGATCCCCTGTCGGCATACGTGGCAAGCGGCAAGGCCATGAAGGCGTAGAACAGGGCGAAGGCTGCTCCGACCAGCAGACTGAAAGCGGTATCGCCGATCTGTAGGTCTGCTCGCACGGGCGCGACAAGCAGCACCAGTATCTGTCGATCGAGGAACGAGAAGACATAGGCGAGCGTGAGGATCGCAACCGTTGCCCAAGCCGCTCGTGGCGAGGTAGCTGTCGCATTCTGCCAGGTCATCTGCGCCTACACCTCCTGCGGAAATTTGATCAAGATTTCGGGCTTGACCTTAGGGGCATGACATGGGCCAAATCCCCGGTTGCAGCCGGCGCGACGGCCTGCAACCGCGCGATGGTCTCGCGAATGCTGCGGGCAGCGCTGCCGATATCGTCGGCTATGGCCCTGGCGGCGCGCTGAGGCTCGCCTGCTTCTATGGCAAGGAGAGCCACCTCATGATGGTCTTGCCCTCCCGCAATCAGATCGATGGCGACCTCGGCAAGCACCGGGCCCAATCGCACCCAAAGATTGGAAATGACGCCCAGCAGCACGCCGTTGCCTGCCCCGCGATAGATCGAAAAGTGCAGGGCCTGGTTGGCGGCCGCCAGTTCGGTGCTGCTGGCGCCATCGGCAAGCGCGGCGTTGTAACGCGCGAGCGCTTCGCGCATTGCCTGGATCTGTGCTTTCGAAGCCTGGCTTGCGGCAATGGCTGCAGCTTGGGGTTCGAGCTGCAGGCGCACGGCGAGGATGTCTTCGTACTCGTTCAGATTGAGCGGACGGGTGCAGAAGCCGCTGCGCGGACGGACGAACAGGACGCCGTCGGCTTCAAGCCGCTTGAGCGCATCGCGGACGGGGGCGGCGCTGACGCCGAAGGCTTCGGCCAGCGATCGCACGGAAAGCCCGGTGCCGGCCGACACCCGTCCTTCGATAAGGGCCTCGCGCAGGGCATAATAGACCTGCTGCTCCAGCGGGACGGCGAGAGACGGGTCCACGGCCGTGAGCCGCGGTACTGGACGGCGAACCCGGGTGGGCCGGCGTGGCGCTACGGCACCGCCGCGCTTGTCGCCAACGGATGGGGGTTCGGGGGCTTGCACGCAAAGCGGCATAGCCAGCACCGCGGCGGGGTGGGAAGCCAAAACTACTCTTCCCATTCGGCGTTGCCGTCGACGCCGATAAGCTGTCCGGTCACGTGCCGTGCGGCATCGGACGCAAGGAACAGGACGGTGCCTGCCAGTTCTTCAACCGATATTCGCGATCGCATCGAGATGAAACGGAGCAGGTGGCGCTCGAAGTCTTCCGCCGTCTCACCGCGTTCGGCGGCACCGGCGCGGATAAGCGAGTCAAGCCGTGGGTTGTTGATCGCACCAGGCAGAACGGCATTGATCCGTACCCCATAGGGCCCGAGTTCGCGGGCCAGATTCCGAGTCATCGCCTCAAGCGCGCCCTTGGCGGCAACATAAGGCGTGCGGTTGGGCAGGCCGGTGCGCGTGGAGGAACTGGAGAAGTTGACGATGCAACCGCGCCTGCGGGCTTTCATCTGCGGAATGACTTCCCGGCAACACAAGAAACTTGAGCCCACCGACCCCGCAAGCGTTCCCATGAAATCATCGTAAGCCACATTCTCGGTCGGCAGCCGGGGGCCGCCGAGGCCGACCGTATTGACCAGGACATCGATCGGCCCCGTTTCACGCACTTCGGCGAAGAAATTTTTCACCTGCACTTCGCTCAGCATGTCCGCCTGCCGGGCGGTAATACCTGCTCCCTCGACGGCTTGTGCCGCGACGGCTGAAATGTCGGCCGTGAACACTTGGCGGCCGGCTTTCGCGAATGCCTCGGCGATCGCCAGGCCGACACTGCTGGCCCCGCCGGTGACGACGACGGAGCCCGCATTCTCCAAGCCGGGCGCCTTCAGCGAGCTTGCGTCATTCACGGCGATCTCGCTCCCCAGAACTTTGATCAAATTCCTCTTGGCGATTGCCATAATCTGGTATAGCAGAAAAGGCCATAGCCAATTTAAGCGCAGGGGCCCACGCCTGGCGGGGCTCCATGGGGGAACGCGGTCGATGCGCAGGTCCGATAAAGTGGTGATCACGTGTGCGGTGACCGGCTCGATCCACACACCGACGATGTCGCCGCATCTTCCCATTACGCCCGACCAGATCGTCGAGCAGTCGGTCGAGGCGGCCGAAGCGGGGGCCGCCATTCTCCACCTGCATGCACGTGATCCCAACGACGGCAGGCCGACCGCCAATCCCGACGTCTTCATGCAGTTCCTGCCGCGTATTCGGCAGATGAGCGATGCGGTGATCAACATCACGACCGGCGGCGGGCCGGGAATGAGCATCGACGATCGTCTGGCCGCTCCGCGCCTGGCCAGCCCGGAACTGACCTCGCTCAATATGGGTACGATGAATTTCGGCGCTCACGGTCTTGCCGAACGGTACGCGGACTGGAAATACGATTGGGAAAAGCCGTTTCTGGAAAGCACGCGCAGCGGCTTTCAAAGCAATACCTTTGCCCAGATCGAGCAGATCATAGAAGAGCTGCACCACGGCCACGGCACGATGTTCGAGTACGAATGCTACGACGTCGGCCACCTCTATAATCTTGCGCACTTTCGCGATCGCAGCCTCGTGCGGGGGCCTTTGCTGATCCAGTGCATTCTCGGGGTGCTGGGCGGCATCGGCGCGCAATTCAGCCATCTTCTGCACATGAAGGAAACCGCCGACCGCTTGTTCGGCGACGACTATTTCCTGTCATGCTTTGCGATCGGCAAAGACCAGATGCGTTTCCTGTCGATGGGCGCCCTGCTCGGCGGCAACGTGCGCGTCGGGCTGGAAGACAGTCTCTATATCGAGCGCGGCAAGCTGGCGCAGAGCAATGCGGAGCAGGTGCGGAAGATCCGCACCATCGTTGAAAGCCTTGGGCTTGAGGTGGCCACCCCGGCAGAAGCGCGGGCCATGCTCGGCCTCAAGGGCGGCGACAAGGTGACCTTCTGATGGTCACCACCTACCGTGGGGTTGCGTTCCCCTGGCTGTGCGACCAGCAGGGGCATCTGACGACATCGCAATACATGCTCATGTTCGACGTGGCCTCGTACCACCTTCTCGACATGCTCACTGCCGGGCTTGACGAACCGGCAGATCTTTCCTGGGCCGACGTCAGGCACGAAATCGATTATCTTGGTGAAGTGGGCGTCGGCGATCTCGTGATCGTCGACAGTGGGATCGAGAAGATCGGAAACAGCTCGGTCCGCCACTGTCACGCCATGCGATCGCCCGACCGCACGAAGACATTTGCAAAATTGACCGCTGCGACAGTCAGGTTCGACAAGGCCCTGCGCAAATCCTCTCCCCTCGCCGCCGGCCTGCGCGATCGCGCAGAGGCGCTTCTTTCAAGCGCGGGGGCACCGCAATGAGCGCGGGCTCAACCTTGCGCGATATGCCCCACGGCCTCCCGCGTTCGTTCGATGACCGCTCTCATTGCGCTCTTTGCAAAGTCGGGATCGCAAAGCGTGATGGCCTGAACCACCCGCCGGTGCAGTACCCTCTCGTCCTTGCGGTAACGACGCGCAGCCTCTTCCGAGGCCATCAAGGACATGAGCAGGGGGCCAAAGCGCAGCCACAGGTTCTCGATGATCTGCACCAGTTGCGGGGACCGGGCCAGGCGATAGATGGCGAAGTGGAACGACAGGTTGGCATCGAGCTGCGCAGCATCGACCTGGGTCGCTATCGAAAACCTCTCCAGCTTCTCGAGCGCCGCCTCGAGTTCTACCAGGCCTTCGCCGACAGGTGCACGCGCGGCAAGCGCCGCAGCGTGCGTTTCGAGCAGGATGCGCAGGGAAAAGAGTTCCTCGATCTCCTGCCGCGCAAGCAGCGGGACCCTCGCCCGTCCGTTCGGCAGATAATCCAGCGCACCTTCGGCGGCAAGCCGCTGCACGGCGTCGCGCACAGGCATCGTGCCGGCGCCGACCGTATCGCAGACCATGCGTACCGAAAGGATGGCACCTGCTTCGAAGCCGCCCAGCATAAGCGATCGCCGCAGGTCGAAATAGACCTTGTCCCGCAGCGTTCCGCGCGCCGTGCGGCCAACCGGTGTCGCGAGATCGACGCTTGCCGCCGTGTCCGATCGAACGACACCGCCAGCGCCCGCGTTCGTTTCTCCCATCCCGCCATTCCTTTCATGACCCGCGCAAGTCGGGTCGGCCGACACCCCCCAACAGATTTCCCGGGCTTTCGCAAGGCACAGTCTGCGCCGGGCGGTGCCAGTCCCTGTGGGAGAACGTCATGACCGTCATGTTTTCCGGCACCGCCAGATGCCTTGCGGCTCTTGCCGCTTCAACGCTGCTTTTCACCGCCCTTCCCGTCCGCGCGGTGGAGGGTCCGCCCAGCGACGAGCAGGTCCGCAATCGGGATGCTTTCACCCAGATCATTGCCAGTCTGAGGCGCATAAACACCCCCAACGGCGTCGACACGCTCGAGCAGGTAGAAATTGGCGGCGTCAAGCAATGGATTTCGATCCGCGGCCGAGACAAGAACAACCCGGTTCTCCTCGTTCTGCACGGTGGCCCGGGCACCCCGACCATGCCGCTGGCCTGGGCATATCAGAACGGTTGGGAAGATTACTTCACGGTCGTCAACTGGGATCAGCGCGGCACGGGCAAGAACTGGAAATCGACCGATCCCCAGCAGCTCGCGCGGATGATGTCGCTCGACCGCCTGGTCGATGATTCCACCGAGGTCGTCAATCTGCTGCGCGCCCGCCTGGGCAAGCGCAAGGTCGTGGTTCTGGGTTTTTCCTACGGCACCTGGATCGGCACCGCGCTCGCGCTGAAACATCCGGAGCTCGTCTCGGCCTATGTCGGTGTCGGCCAGGTCTTCGACGGCGCTGAAAAGGATGTTTACGACGGGGCTCTCACCCTGGCCCGCGCGCAGAAGAACGAAAGTGCGATACGAGGGCTCGAAGCGCTGGCGCCCTATCCCAATCCGGACGGCAGCGTCGATACCGCCAAGATCGTCGAAGTGCGCAAATGGGTAAAGGTTGTGGGCGGCGGCTGGTACGGCTGGCCCGATCTCGAACTTCTCTACCGCCTGCCGATCCTGTCGCCCGATTACGACGCCAAGGACCTGACCGACTGGCCCATCGGCAATGGCTGGTTCGGTATGTCGTTGCGCAGCGAATTGGCGGAAGGTCCGCAACTCGCGCGACGCGGGCTCGGGTTCAAAGTGCCGGTCTTCTTTTTCCAGGGGCGGCAGGATCTGATGACACCCTATGCAACGGCACAGCTTTATTTCAAGCGCCTGACAGCGCCGTCAAAGACATTCGTCACATTCGAAAACAGCTCTCACTTCGTGATGCTCGAAGAACCCGGGCGTTTTCTAGTAGAACTTACCGGGAAAGTAAGACCTACGGCATTAGCTGCCGAAAATATAAAATAGATTTATTTAGGACGAAGGGGCGTTCTCTTCATATTCGATAGAGGGAGATCGAAAATGCAGATAAGATTTTTGACGGGGACAGCGATTGTTTCGGCCTCGATCGCAGCATCGGCAGTGCCGGCACTTGCCCAGGATACGGCTGCATCGGCGCCGACCGAGAGCAACGATATCATCGTTACCGCATCACGGCGCGAACAGCGCCTGATCGACGTTCCGGCCAGCATCGTGGCAATCACCGCCGCCGAATTGCAGCGGCGCGGCTCCACCGAATTGCGCGACATCATCGCCAATACGCCGGGGATCAACAATCCCTCCGCAAGCGCGCGTAGCGCGGCGAACATCACCATCCGCGGCGTGACCACGGGAACCGCCAACGGCATCCGCCAGAACACGGTTCAGCAACTCTACGACGATATCCCGCTCGATCCTACGGCGAACGCGGGTACCACCAACCTGCGCTTTGTCGATATCGAGCGCGTGGAAGTGCTGCGCGGACCGCAGGGCACCCTGTTCGGGTCGGGTTCGCTTGCCGGTGCGATCCGCTACATTACCCGCAAGCCCGATCTCGATACCGCCTCCGGCAGCATCGAAGGCACCGTGGCCTATACCAAGAACGGCGGCACGAGCGGCAACGGCGTAACCACGCTTAACGTGCCGTTGGTGCCGGGCAAGCTTGCGCTGCGCGCCTCGGGCTACGCCTTTAGCGATGCCGGCTGGGTGAACAATCGGCGCACGGGCCGCAGGGACGAAAATGGCTCCGAAACATACGGCGGCCGTGCCACGCTCCACTGGCAGGCGACCGAGAATTTTCAGGCCGACCTGACTTGGCTGTACCAGCATATCCATGACAAAGCCACAGGCGGGAGCCTCTATGACGGGCCCGAGCATGACCAGGTCAGTGGCGGCCGGGTCGATACGGGATACAAGGCGCGCAGTTCAATCCTGGGACTGAACCTGAAGTACGAAGGCGAAGGCTTCTCGGTCACTTCCCAGACTGCCTATCACGACAGGACCTATCGGTATGAAAGCCAGAACGGGTGGTACTTCCCGTTGATAACCGGCATTCTATCGGGGTTCCAAGACATTCGCGAAGGTTACAGCAGCGACATCTCGCCGAACGACGGCAAGGTCTTTACGCAGGAATTGCGGGTTTCCTCAAACGGGACCGGGCCTTTCAAATGGACCGTGGGCGGTTTTTATCTGAATGCGGATATCGATGCCGGTCAGCAGGCACGCTCACCCGATCTCGTCGCCATCCTGGGTGGGGATAATGTCGTCGATGTATTCATCAAGGGCCGCCAGACGGAATTCGCGGGTTTCGGAGAGGCCGCCTATACGATCGGCGGTAAGATCGATATCGCGGCGGGCGTCCGCGTTTCGCGGGTCCGTCTGCGCAACGATGTGCGCACCGGCGGTTTCTTGCCGGTCGGCTCGGTTTCGCCCGACGCCTATGTCAACAAAAGCTTTCTACAGGAAAGCACGCCGGTTACGCCGCATTTCTCGATCACTTGGCGGCCATCCACCGATATCAGCATCTATGCGGCGGCTGCGCGCGGCTATCGCGTTGGCGGCGTCAACGTAACGTCCGGCGTAGGCGGGCGTAACACGCCGCCCACTTATGCCCCCGACAGCCTTTGGAACTATGAAGTCGGTTTGAAAGGCAAGCTGGCTGATGGCCTGATTGACTTCGCACTTGCTGGATACTTTATCGATTGGAAAGATATCCAGGTATCGCTGGTCAACAACATCGGCAACTTCACCGGCAATGCCGGGCGCGCCCACCTTTATGGGGTGGAGTTCGAAGGCACCGCGCGCCCGACGCAGAACCTGACTCTCGGGTTGGGCTTCAACCTCTCCAGCAACGAAATTGCGGCACGCGTCGAAGGTCTTAGCACGAGCGCGGGTATAGTGACGGTGGTGCCGGGCGATAAACTGCCGGCCTCTCCTGAATCCCAGGTCACCGGTTTTGGCGAATACCGCTTCCCCGTCGGCACTAGCACCGCGTTCGTTCGCATGAGCGGGCGTTATGTCGGCCCGGCATGGACCGCCTTCAACAAAGCCGGCGCAAGATTCGGAGACTATGCCGCGGCCGATCTCAGGATCGGGGTGGAATTCGGGCGGTTTGACCTGGTCGCCTTCGCCAACAACCTGTTCGACTCCGCGGGCAAAGTCAGCGCTGCCGACGCCAGTTATGCAGGACCGGTGCTGCAGAACGAAAAAGTGGCTTTCCGCCTTCAGCCCCGCACTATCGGCTTGACGGCGCGCGCGCGCTTCTGATCGCGACCTGACCCGACCCGGCAGCGCATTCTGCTGCCGGGTCGGGATCAACGCAGGCCGATCAGCGCATGCTGGGACTAAACATGATCTGACGGCAGCGATCGTGACCCAGCGCGTCGGCGCTGGAAATGGCAACCCTGCGCTGGGTCGATTGGTTCAACAATCACCGCCTGTTCGGACCCATCGGCTACATCCCGCCTGCCGAAGCCGAAGCAAACTACAGATCTCCCGATAGGCACGGGCAGTGACGGCTGGCAATGATTTGGACAAACTTATGAATTACCCGCACAGGAGCAGCGGCAGGTCCATCGCCAAAAGCTGACGCTCATTGGAGAGCCGCTGGATCGGAACTGCGACCGCTATCGCGGCGCAGACGGAGGACGACAATCCGGTAAAACGGAAGCTTCTGAGCTTGTTTGACTGCGATATGGCTACCTGCTTGACAGAATATTAGATATCTAATATTAGCCGCCCTATGGCGTGGCTGTTCCATCCCATCCTGCACACTGCTCACCTGATTGAGGAACGCCTGCGGGCAGCGCTTGTCGCGTGCGGCTTGCAGCCGCGACAAGCGCGCATTCTTGTTGCGATCGGCGCGCAAGGGCCGATTTCGCAGGCGGATCTTGCGCGCGCTTTTAGCGTATCCGCGCCGTCGATGACGGTCATGATCGGGCGACTGGTCCGCGGCGGGCTGGTCGTCGAGTCGCCGATTGCGGGCGGCAAACGGCAACTGCTGGCGCTGAGCGGTAAGGGGCAGGACCTGATCCCGGTCATTGAGCTGGCGTGGTCTGCGGTGGACGACCTGATCCGCGAGCAACTCGGGAGCGAACCAGCCGAGGTCCTCAGCGCCGCCGCGCTCAAGGCGCGCGATGCGCTCGGCGGGCAGGCTCCACATTTACGCCTGGAAGGGAGCGCATGATGATCCGGAACCTGGGCATTTTTGCAAGCGTCACCGCGCTAGCGCTGCTCTCCGCCAGGGTCACGCGGGGCGAGCCGCAGGACGCCTGGTATCCTATCGTCGATACTGGGCAAGATCGTTGCTACCTCGTGAGCGGAGAAGAGCGTGATTGTGCGGCAACCGGAATGGCGGGGGTACAGGATGCGCAGCATCACGGCAATCAGCCTTCCTATGTCGACCATCATAACGGCACCATCTCGGACACCGTCACGGGCCTGACGTGGGCCAAGGCGCCCAGCGCACCGCTGACGTTTGCCGAAGCGGCGGACTTCGCCCGGCACAATCGCCTCGGCGGCTATGACGACTGGCGCGTTCCGACCATCCGCGAGCTGTTCTCGCTGATTGACTACCGTGGCCACTATAGTGGAGATCCGAAGACCTCGCGCCCCTATATCGACACAGCGGCGTTCGACTTTGCCTATGGCCCGGGGACGGGCCTTGGCGATGCAGCGCATGCGCGGCGGCCGATCGACGTGCAAGAGTGGAGCGCCACCCGCTATGTTGGCCTTACGATGGGCCGCGATACCACGGTGTTTGGCGTCAACTTCGCGGACGGTCGGATAAAGGGTTATCCGGAGATGGATCCGGCAAACCGGATGCAGACGCCGAACCATCTCGCGGTGCGACTGGTGCGCGGTCGGAGCTACGGCATCAATGCTTTCGCCGCCAGCGAGCGCACGGTCACCGACCGCGCCAGCGGTCTAATATGGCAGCGGGCAGACGACGGCAAGGCGCGGACTTGGGCCGAGTCGCTGGCCTATTGCAGCACGCTCAACCTGGCCGGAGCGCACGACTGGCGCCTGCCCAATGCTAAGGAACTCCATTCGATCGTCGACTATACGCGCATTCCGGCGATTGATCCGGTCTTCCAGTTGTCCGATCCGCGCGCCTACCTGTGGTCGTCAACCACCCACCTCGAAGGCGCACCGCCAGGCAATCACGGCCCGCGCCCATTCGAGCAGGCGGGACAGCTGGCGGTCTATGCCGCGATCGGGCCGGCGATGGGTAAGATGGAAATGCCTCCTGGCTCAGGCCAGCGGCAATGGACCGATATCCATGGTGCCGGCGCGATGCGGAGCGATCCTAAACCCGATGTGGCCGGGCGCTTTCCCGATGGGTTCGGCCCCCAAGGAGACGACGTGCGCAGCCGCAACTTGAGCCTGTGCGTGCGCAACGCGGTACAATAGGATGGAGAGGCAAATACGCTGCGCGCGAGTAAGTGACTCAGCAAGCAGTTCCTGGGCATGGCGATGCAGCGCCGTGATAACGGCGCGATCGGTTTCGGCGAACAGGCCTTCGAGCGTCTGATGGCGGTGCTGGAGCGCATGGATCACGCGGCTCGCAATAGTAGGTCGGGCGTGCGATGCCCATCAGCTGACATCCTCGCGCGACGGACATGCCGAAGGGCCGGTGACGACGGATGTAGCTCCGCTTCTCGGACGGGGGCACTTCGCAGGCCCCCTTTAGAAACTCCAACTCGAGCGCCTGCCTGCCAACCAGGCGTTCGAGGGCGGCGATCTGTGCCTCGTACTGCTGGACAAGGTCTGCCGCGCCGGCGTCATCGTCGAACGCACCGCCCCTCGTACTTCTCGATCCAGACGCGGATCAGTTGGCGGGAAATATCGTGACGCTTGGTCCGGTTGAAAGCAAGCCTCGAAGAACGCGCTGCTTTCCTCGCGACGCATCTGGAACTCAACCGGCCAACGACGCTGCGTTGCAAACAGATCAAGCAGACGAGCTGCGGCACCTGGATCGTCGTCGCTTTCCAGGCGCAGTACCGTGCACTTGCCTGCCGGACCTGACCCAGGCCAATTGCTGATCTAGGTTTCGTGGACAAAGGTTGACAACGGACTCGCTGCTTGATTCAAGGCTGTCTTTTGGAGGCGGCGTTGGGCGAGCGGATTGGTTTGAGGGACGACGAGTGGGCAATAATCTCGC